>JAFDAI010000137.1 GCA_019313905.1 Deltaproteobacteria bacterium
AAATGATGGATTTTTATTAAGAGAAAATATAAATTTGGTGCTTGAAAATTTTATATTTGATAAATATAATACGAATTTGACTCCCCTGGACTTGCTATGAAACCAAACATGAAACGCCTCTTGTTTTTTTTACTGATAGCCTTTGTTGTGGCGATTGGCATCCTTCACACCCTTACTCCGGGGCACATGATTTTTTACCATGACACTTACCGGAGACTAAGCTATTTCCCCATTACCATCGGTGCTATTTTGTACGGTTTATGGGGTGGAATTTGTCTTGCTATCCTCTCCTGTCTGGCATTTGTCCCTCATCTTTACATGTTCTGGGCAAGGGGGCCGGAAGCTTACTAAAGGGTGTTGAAACCGTTCAAAATCTGACAGGATTATAATGTCCCTATCATATTTCAACCAATTTTTTTAATTATTTTTGCTCAAATCGTTTGCCATATCACCTGATTTTGTTTTTAACCTTTAAAATCTCATATCAGAGCGGTTCTTTCTGTAATCCAGGCAATACCAGAACAGTCCGAGCAGTTATCTCAGAAAAATTGTACCAATATCTATGTTTTCAGATTCAATTTTTATCCCGTGGCGGAGAATAACTCCTTTTGTCCATCCTCTTGCTTTTTGGGTTTATGACGTGTTCCTGCCATTTCAATCAACAATGTTACTATGGTCGTAAATGTTGAACGGACAACAACGCCATGTTGGCTTCTTACTCTTGTCGTTTCAAGGCCTTCTCGCTTTTTCATCAGGTTAAAAGGTCTTTCACAGTTTTTTCTGATACCCATGGCTTGTTGAGATGCATTATAAAAAGAAGGCATTGGCTGAAAATGTCCTTTATCAAATGCAATTATTCTTGATTTGGAACATGTCGGGTCCAATATACATTCGCCTGGTTTTGCATTACATCCAAATTCATGGCCTGCCTTAGTGCTGCCCAAAGCTATCATTGGGATATCACAAGTATCATGGCAGGTTACTCTGATGGGAGATTTCATGACATTATCAGGAATATCAACGGTTTCAGAAGGGGGTGCCACAATATAAACACCGGTCTCATCCAGCACGGAGCCGTCTTTATCATGATAAGCTTGGTCGGCTGTTATCAGTTTCATATCTATACCAATTGCCTGAGCCAGTTTGATCAATGGCTTTAGAAAAAGGCTGTCATGATGATTTGCGGCTGCGACAACAGATACCAATGGAAAACTGTGTCCAGTTGATGGATTGATGGCTGTCAGTGTGTGGAGCCGATATCCGATAACGTAATGGGATTTATCCCTTTTGCGTGTGACCTTCAGGTTATTTCGGCGTTTCCCACAATCACAGTCAAGATCGGAATAAATACGAATTTTCTTATTTTTGATTTTCACTGTACACAGGGGATAATTTATCTCAGCAGGCAGCTCGGTTGAATCAACACCATGTATAACAGTATTCTCAAGACAGCCGGATTTATAAAAATAGTGAAGGATATACACAAAAACATTCATCACTTGCCTAAAGTGTAGGCCGGTCTTGAAATGGCTTAATTCAGTATGATCGACCATTGCCTTTGTATTTAAAGGCAGTCTTACAAATCTTCTGTTTTGCTTTCTTTCCATACCGAAATATTCATCAGTACAATATTTTCTGTAACTGATTTCAGGGTATTTTAAAATTTTTAAAAGCTCCATCCGAAATAGTTGATAAGGGTGAATATCCCTGTGGGGTGCAGAATAACCATCCGGAGCAAGCAGACTGTTTATGATCTGATCATCAAAAAGCTCATCGATAAATTTGAGTTCCGGGTCAATGATTTCAGGATAAGGTTTTTTCTTTTTATCGAAATCAAAAAGATTATCGCTATGAAAAGTATCTATGAAATCCGCCATTTCTGTCTGTAAGGGATCGAATCCCTCCTGAGGGGGTTTGATTATCGATACCAGTAAGTTGTTCAATAGGAAGGTCCAAGGTTTGTGAATAATCATAGATATTATGGTTGCCACGTAAAAAGACCTGCCTTTTTTGTAGACGTGGGTTAAACTGTAATAGAAGTTTTGCGATAATTTCTGATTGAAAATAATGCTTGACTTCTAACCGACATTCGAATACAATTTAATAAATTGTGTTATATTGTTTTAGCACA
>JAFDAI010000138.1 GCA_019313905.1 Deltaproteobacteria bacterium
ACGTGTGCAAATCACCCCCCTGCAGCTCTTGTTTTTTGCATATATAGGGATAGATATACCCCGTAGCCCAAGGGGGGTGGGTAGGGGGGTGTGGGTATGAGGGGTAATATAGGGGGTCTCTATCCCTTTATTGCACGATTTCACATCAGTTCTGCACACTATCACCAAGTAGGGGCTGCACACGTTCAGCTAACTATTTATACTAGTAGAACATCTAAAGCATCTTGGTGGGATGCAATAGAAAGCAAGGGGTATTTTGCTGTAATAGTGATAAATCTTGTATTACTTTCTATTATTATCGTCGTTTATGCGACGGTAGTTTTTCTTGAATATATTGAGAGAAAGGTTATAAAAGAATTAAGCAGCTATACAAACAATACATTAGTCTTGGACTACGTGCATGAATTGATAAACAAGTTCAAGCAAGCAATAATACTAGTACTTATACTGGAATTATTATCAGCTTTATCTCTAGCATTAGTGTATACTTATATACAGTTGTATACAAGGGTATAACTGGTGTACACAGGTGTACGAAAAACTAGTCATAGTAGCAGCAAAAATACCTAAAGAATTAAAGAAGAAATTCAAGGAAAAATGTAGAAAACAAGGAAAGGAAATGAGCCTTGTTTTACGTGAATTCATAGAGAAATACGTAAATGAGTAAAACGCATATCTGAATATATTTTAGATAATACATTATTTTTCTTAGGTGGAAAAATAATGTATCAATACAACTATCAGAATAATATAAGGGATTTAGTATATTGGATGATACAGAAGAATATGCTAAATCTACGTTCAGCAATAGAATCTTCAATAAGGACTGGTGAGATAAGGTATCTAATAGATGCATTATATACTGCTGGTGGTATTGATGTATTGGCTGATATAATGGGACAACTAGAACCAAGTAATTATAGATGGAGCACATTACGTCAGTATGTGTACAATATAGCTAATGCTGTAGAGCAATTCATGCAAGGAGTACAGTTACCACCTGAACTAATATGGTATCTACAACAAGTGTTACCTACGCTAAGATAGGTAAAACCCATCAAACTATATATTTCAATAAAACATAAGTGATACGTAGAAATTAGTAGGTGAAATATGTATGGCTAGAAGGTCTTCATTCATAGGAGTAAAAGCCCCAGATGTAGCACTACAGTCTGCTTTAACGAAGATTCAGGCGGCAGCTCCAGTTTGGACTCAAAGAACAAGCGAAGGTTTTCAGAGAGGATGGTATGCCTACTACAGTCAAGTAGCATATCCATTGTTTGTAAGAGTAGCTAGCATGATTAACGCACGTGGTGGAAAGCAAGCACTTAAAGCACCAGTTAGAAGCGTAGCTGATGTAGCAAGGAACTATGCTGCGGTTGGTGCTCCATTTGCTTATGCAGCTCATGAGGCGGGTAGAGTCTATAGAACACTAGTAGCACAGCAAATGATTGCACCAACCGTAACACCATACATGCCGCCAGCTGCACCAGCTCCTATGTCTCCACCAGCTCAAATGACTCCTATGAGACCACCAATGCTACAATTGCAGCCCCCAGTCTATGGCTAAAGAATAGAAAGGGGTGAAACAATATGAGCGAGGTCTTACAAAGATTAAGACCAATACCAACATATCTTAGACGTGCATACGAAGCAGTTCCACAACCAGTAATCAAGGGCGCTGTAGGCGGTATAGTAAACATTGTAGAAGACGTATTATACGAGAACACAGCATTCTACAAGATAAAGCCTTATCTAAAGCATGCAAGTGAAGGTGTGGTGCCGATAATTACTGGTGCTATAGGTTTTCTTGGTAGAGAATTTGCTGGAATAGAGGAATTAGAGGTACTAGAGGATAGCCTAGCGTTAGGAATTGCAAATATGATAAGGGGTGCGTATAGATTCTATGGTAGTAAGAGACCATTTGCTGTAGCAGTAGACGCTAGCACTATTGAGGGATGGAATTTTGATGCTGATGATTCTGTACAGATAATAGTTGATGGTAATAATGTAACACCATCAGGTCTAACTACTGATGCTAACGGGCACTTCAAGGCTACATTATCATCTCCACTAGCTAGCGGTAAACATGACTTAGTGGTAAAAACGTCAAAGAAGGCTTTCCATGACCGTGATTCATATCTAAAGTCTTTAGTTAAACTATTAACTATTTTTTTACACGTTTTACCATATTCTTCTTGGTGATAGGATGCCCTACTATCTTGTAGTTTGGACTAGCAGCACAAGTGATAGAGCGTATATAGACATACACTATGTTACAAGGGCTGGTGTTGATAAAAGAATATACGTTAGAGAAGTACCAGTAACAATGCTACCAATGCTTGCTAGGTGGACTCAAAGATTCATTGAAAGACAATATATACAGGGATGGATAGCAGACATATACGAAAATAAGAAGGAAAGACATAGATGAAATCATAGCTACGGTAGAGGAAAGCTTAGAGGAATACTAAGTAGTATACACTTTTATACAACGGTTAGACTAATGTATACACGTGTGATAGTATGAGTAGTGAAGAAAAGAAAAAGGAAATGCTACGTGAGAAAGGATTCTTAGCTAGAATCAAGCAGAAAGACCCACAACTGTATCAAATGATAGAATATGTAGCTAAGACTCAGGGAATGAGCGAGTTTGAAGCTCTACTTTATCTCGCAAACATAGGAGTACAGGTAATGACTGGTCAGTATCAATTGGAGCGTATGAGAGCACTATTAGAGCAAGCAGCACAGAACCCAACCGCTCTAGCATTTGCACTAGAGTTTTGGAAAATGGTAATATCAGACTACTTGACTTTAGCACAAACTGGTGCACTTGGACTACAAGCAATAAGCAGCTTAGACCAAATCATAAGCCAGAAAGTACAACAAGAACTCTCAAAGCAGCCTATCATATTACAATACGGACAGCAAGCACTAGCACGTGGAATGATGGCACCATCAGACAGGTTCTTAGAGATACTAGCACGTGGTCTTAGCATAGCAGAGCAATTCATAAAAGAAGAAAAGGCTAAAGAAAAAATAGAAGCAGCTAGAAAAGTCTTGGAAGGTGCAAACCAATGAGTGGGCTAATGGATTTATTGCGTGAAGCTATGACAATTCTCAGCACAGTTAAGCACAAGCCCCGAGACATTGTAGTTGATAGAGAAGACAACATACTATACATTCTAATAGAATTTGAAACGACATCAGAGGCAAAGATTGTAGAGGAGAAGATAAATGAATGGAAAAGAAGGTTTCTCAAATAAGATATTGATGATTCAATGCCCATACTGTAAAACTGTATTCAAAGTAGACGATTACTCTAATATCGTGTG
>JAFDAI010000139.1 GCA_019313905.1 Deltaproteobacteria bacterium
TATATTGGTGTCAACAGGATGGAATAACAATGATGATGTCTTTACATGTCAAGAAACATGGGCTGCAAGACTGACACCAGAAGATAAGCCTTTTAATGTTGGTCATAAGCCTAGACAAATTATTGGACATATTACGGCGAATACAGTTGTTGATGATGACTTGGTAGTTATTGCCGATGACATTCCCTTTGAGGATATTCCAGATAAGTTTCATATTTTGACTAGTGCTGTCGTATATCGACATATCAATAGCAAAGATGAAACACTTGAAGCCGAAGCCGCTGAACTTATCGAAAGTATTAAGAATGGCGATTGGTTTGTTTCAATGGAGTGTCTGTTTGGTGGATTTGATTATGGTGTGACCCACGCTAATGGGGAACAGCAAATAGTTACCAGAACAGATGCTACTGCCTTTCTTACTAAACACTTGCGTAGATATGGCGGGTGTGGTGAATACAATGGTGGTAAACTCGGTAGGGTATTGAAGAACATCACGTTTAGTGGTAAGGGTCTTGTGGAAAATCCCGCAAACCCAGAGAGTGTCATAGTTAATGATACCAAACGATTTGTTGGAGTTATTGCTTCGGATTTCATTGCGGTATCTGAACAAGAACAAATTTTAGTCCCAGACCCAAAACAGGGAGAGACGAATATGGCTGACGAAAAATATACTGGCCAGTTGGAAGACCAAATTAAGGGTCTGCAAGCTGACTTGGCTGCGGCCAATACGAAGGTTGATGAGCTTGGCGAAGCCCAGGTAAAAAGTGCCTTGGCTGAGAAATCTGCTGAGATTACTACGCTTGAAGCCGATTTGAAGGCTGCACAGGCGAAAATTGATGAGCTAACTGCTTCGTTCAATGACGCTGTGAAGGCGAAAGACACTGCCGAGGCCGCAAGGGCTGACGTAGACACACAACTAGCTGAGGCAACTACCAAGCTTACTGAGGTTGAAGCCATTGCTAAGACAACTGCCCGTGTGGCAATTCTAGTTGATAAGGGTATTGATAAAGCTGATGCCGAAACGGTTGCTGCTGAATTCAATGACCTTGACGACGACAAGTTTGCCAAGGTAGTTGAAATGAAGTCTGAGGCGGCCAAGGCCCCTAAAGACGACACGAATGATGAGGGCAACGCCGAAGCTGGCGAAGAACCCGAATCTGACCCAGAGGGCGAAGCCGCTGCTGGTGATGCTGACCTGGAGAATGCCGAGCCAGATGAGGACCCAGCTATGGGTTCCGATGAGGGCGAAGCTTCTCAGGACGAGTTGATGACCTCGTTGGCTGCTTACCTTGATACTTCCATGCACGGTGATGCTGGTAAGTAAACATGTTTCCTTTTAACAAGACAGATTTTTTTTGGAGGCTGCTAATATGGCTCTAAAAGGTGACCGATACTTGGCCATCACTGAAATTAGTTTTTTCATGGACCAAGAAGCCACACGTGGTGGTGTTACTGTACTAAAAACCGCCGGTTCTGGTGCGGCTCTCGACCAGCAAGCTGCTGAAGTTGAATATGCTGCCAACCCGTCTGGCTCATATCCCGTTGGCCTGTTGCTTGATGACATGGTTGACAAGGACCTAACCCGTACTCATCTGAATTTCCAGAAGAGTGAACACCAGAAGGGCTCCAAAGTGGGCTTGCTGCGTGATGGTTGGGTTGTAACTAATATGTTCTATGCTCCTACTGGCGTAGCACATGTACCTACCGCTGGCAAGATAGCTTATCTTGGCCCCAGTGGTCTATTAACGATTAGCGTTGGTCCTGGTGCTGATTATCCTGTTGTTGGGCGTTTTGAGTCCTCATTGGATGAAGATGGATACGCTAAGGTATACATCAAACTACCGAGTGATACTCATAATACGTAATCTACAACTGGCGTAACATGAACTGAAACTACTTTAATTTGGAGAGAAAAACATGGCTGAAAATACACAAGTGGCTGAACCCACGAGTGCCATGACACAATTGCTACGCGACAGTGGCTCAAAGGACGAAGTTCAGTCCGCAGCAGCTGCCAAGCAATTGGCGGTGGCTCTTGAATCACCTCTGCGCAAGGGCGTTATGTCCGGCGATATTAGTGGTGGTATT
>JAFDAI010000140.1 GCA_019313905.1 Deltaproteobacteria bacterium
ACTAAGTTAATAAATATTCAATGGAGGATATTATAGTATGAAACCTACTATAGCTAAAAGAGAACCGGTTGAAGATGCAGCATTAGACAATCAGGTCGCGAAACTCACGCCGGAACAGATAGAAAGAGTTGTCAACGGGGTTTTAGACAATGAAACAGCAGGGCGTATGTGGACCTATGTTAATACCTGCATACACTGCGGCCTTTGCGCTGAGGCATGCCAATGGTATTTATCTAATGATAAAGATGTAAGTTATGCACCTGTTACAAAGGTAAAAGATACAATATGGCCGATGTTGGAAAAAAAAGGAAAAGTCAGCCCTGAATTTATTAAAAGAGCTGCTGTAATTGCTTATACCGAATGTAATGTTTGCCGGCGATGCGGTATGTATTGTCCATTTGGGGTAGATATTGCTTATATGCTTCTTATAGTCCGCCGTATATGTGCAAAATTGGAAATGGTACCGCTTTATCTGCAGGATACAGTTCACAGCCACGCTGCAACCATGAACCAGATGTGGGTAAAGCCCGATGAGTGGATAGATACTTTGCAGTGGCAGGAGGAAGAGGGCCAGGGGTATGTGCCAAGCGCAAGGCTGCCACTTGAAAAGGAAGGCGCTGAAATTATGTACTCAGTTATCGGCCCTGAGCCAAAATTTCTTGCGCAGCTTCTTGGCAATATTACAGTAATCATGAAGGTCGCAGGTCTTGACTGGACAATGCCTGCTTTTGCAGGATGGGATAACAGCAATATGCCTATGTTTTCAGGTGATTTTGAGATTATGGCCCGTGTTGAAAGGCTACATCATGAGACAGCTCAGAGGCTGAAGGTAAAGAAAATTGTAATGGGGGAGTGCGGTCATGCTTTCAGGGGCGCAGAGTATGATGGCCCTACCTGGATGGGCTGGTTGAGACCGCCAATACCTATTGTTCATGCAATAGCCTTTTATGAAGACCTTCTCAGGAGCGGTCGTATCAAGATAGCCAAAAAGATAGAGGGCCCGATTACCGTACAGGACCCCTGTAACGTTATTAGAAACAGAGGGTTGGGTGATAAACTTCGTTATATCATGCGCGCGGTCTGCGCAGATTTTGTGGATGTTAAGGACACCCATAGATATAATTATTGCTGCAATGCAGGCGGCGGGGTTATTAACTGCGGTCCACCGTGGAAGAAGAAAAGGGTTGTTAGTAATAAGGTAAAGGCTGAGCAACTAAGGGAAACCGGTGCACATACAGTTATAACGCCTTGCCATAACTGCCACAGCGGTATAGAAGATATTGTCCAAACCTTTAAAGTAGATATGCATGTAAAATTTTTCAGTGACCTTTTGATTGAGGCAATGGAAATTCCCGAGCACCTGAAACCAAAGGAAGAGGAAGAGGAGGCCGAATAAAATCATTCTTCTGCGGTCTCAATATATTATATAGAGAAAGTACGGTGTTTGCTTACAAGGAAGTGGATATGGCTAAGCTAAAAAAAATATTGTTTGCTACAACATCATCTGCCGTGTGTAATGATGCTTCCAAGGTTGCTTTTCGGCTTGCAAAAAAACACAATTCAAAACTTTATATTTTTCATGTTATAGGTTTCCCTACACATGGTTTTGGGTCATATGTGGTTGATTTTAAAACCGGTGAACATGAATACTGTAGCCTTGAATATATCGGAAGAGTTAAAAAGGAAATTGAAAATACCTACGCAGATAAATTAAAACAACTCGCTGATTATGAAATCGAAATACTGGCAGGGGTTCCATATAGAGAAATATTGAGGCTTGCAAGAAAAGAAGCAGTAGATCTTATAATTATGGGACCTCATATCAAGGATGCAAAGGGAGCTATGCTTTGTAGAAATCAGATAGGGTGTACAATGAAAAGCGTAACCAAAAGGGCGCGCTGTCCTGTGGTGATTGTTGGCCGTCCTGCAACGGGGTGATAAAAAAAATAGTGTAGCCGTATAAAGCCATTGTTGGAAGCGCTTTTTTAGTAAAGCAGATTTATAGCGTCCTCTCTGTGATAACTGAGAGGACGCTTTTTTTTGCCGAGGTTTCCTTCTCGCAATAGCCTCTCAT
>JAFDAI010000141.1 GCA_019313905.1 Deltaproteobacteria bacterium
AAGTGCGGTGCAGTTTTGATTAAGCGTTCAGGGTTTGCTGGGCAGCCAGTGGGGTTTGGAAGGAAAGGACAATGTAAAAAGTGCAGTGCAAAAACAGGAATTGTTGTTTAAGAAATCTTTAAATTATAGTTTTGCCTTTGTATAATCAGTTTTTATGGCGAAGGCTCAAGCTAGTTTGGAATACCTGATGACCTATGGATGGGCTCTGATAATAATAGCAACAGTCCTAGGCGCACTGGTTTTCATTGTAGCAACACCAACAGACAACACAACCTTTTCCTCAGTAGAGACATCAAAATTCCTCCTAAAAGGCACAAGCATTGATAACACAACAGGAACAGCAGAAATCCTACTGCAAAACACAACAGGGGGAAACATGGAAATAAACTCAATCATCTTCTCAGGAAACATCGGCGATAGTCTAACAGGCTACACACTAAACGGACAATTCATAAACCCAACAATAGACTTTCCGCTTGAACTAACTGCTGGAGCAGAAATCAGCCTAGGCAATCTCTTAATTCAAGAAAATGGCAAAAACAGCAGCATATACATCAACTATACAGACTTTGCCGGACTTGAAAAAGAAACAGAAATCAAATCAGGAAGCGGAAGTCCACAAGGCCTGGTAGCCGCATACTGGTTTAATGAAGTCTCAGGCGGCTTTACTCCTGATGGCAGCGGAAACAAAAATACAGGGGTCTTGGTCGGACCTCCGACATTGGTTTCTGATTGCCCAAGTGGAGCATGCCTGGAGTTTGGCGGAGATGGGGATAGGGTCGGTGTTGGGAATATCGGAACGTTTTCAGAAGTAACGGTTTCTTGGTGGAGAAAAATGAATCCAACAGATGTTACGACTCGAGATATGTCGAGCACTTATGGAATTACAATCTACAATACAGGGAGTGACAAAACTCAATATCTATTTATGGGCAATGGTACTGCTTGGAGTTCATATGTCAGCTCAAATAGTGCTCTTACTAGTAATACTTGGTATAATTTCGTAGGCAGGTATAACGGAATCACAGTTAATTTTTTTATTGATGGTGTTAAACAAAATGTCGAAAAGTCATTATCACCTTATGTTATGTTGAATAATTTATCAATTGGCTCTGGAGGCTTCAACGGCTCAATCGACCAAGTCACCATCTACAACCGTGCTTTGTCTGATTCCGAGATTGCTGCAGAGTATGCGCGGAGCCGTTAATTAGAACATTCCAAAGAATTTCATTACCAGCATTGCTCCAATTCCTGCCAGTCCAAATATGACGCTTATTGCAAGGCTTGGAATGAATGGCAGTTCAACCTGGAAAACGTATGTTAGAAGAACCCATGCTGCAATTCCAAGAATGCTGTTTATTATTATTTTTTTTAAAAAGAAGAATATTACTACTGCGGAAATTACAAGAATTATTCCGCCTATTAATATTACCGGGTTTCCTGCAAGGTTCAGTGCAGCATTTCCTACGTTTTCTGCTGCTCCTGCTGCTCCGTTTCCAATGCCGTCAAGAATTGAGTCCGGTACCGGAATTTCAAGGAATGGAATGTTTACCATGTGTTAATTGTTATGCAAAACAAATTTTAAGGGAATTGAATTTGCCAAAAACATTTTTTATTTGAATTGTTGCCAAAAATGTGCCTTTGCCGAAATTGTGTCCCTGTGTTTGGTTTAAAAATTTTTCCAGTCTAAATTTTTGCATGGCAAGGTTTAGTGAAGAGCAGAAAAGGATTGCGTTGCTTTTGATTCATGGTCCCAAAACGCCTGAGGAATTGAATTCACAGCTTAATATTCCTTTCAACAAGCTTACTGATGAGCTTAAGGCAATGATGAAGCTTGGGGTAATTGAAAAGCAGGGTTTTCCAACAAAATATACTCTTAAGAAAAACATTGCTTCAGAGGTCCAAAAGCGCAAAAAGATTGCCGAAACAGACATAAATAAGCTTAGAATAAGGGCTTTTATTGAAATGCAGGCAATTGAGGAAGAGCTTTTAAAAAAGCAGATAAAACAGCTTGAAGAGGCTATGGAAAAAGACAAAAGTTTTACACTTTACAACCTTGACAAAGCTCCGAT
>JAFDAI010000142.1 GCA_019313905.1 Deltaproteobacteria bacterium
TTACGAGCACTGCTTTCTTTAATGAGTTGATGTTTTTCCTGATAGCTTCCCTTGACTTACCTGTAATATTTACAAGCTGGGCGTATGTAATTCTTGGTTTTTGGAGCATATTCGTCATGATAATCCTCTGAAGTTCAGATAGATTTTCAGGCAACTTTTCAGGCAACTTTTCAGGCAACTTTGTCTCATGGGGCATCCGGTTTTCATAATTTTTCCGTTTAAATGTGACATAAAATGATTCGCCTATCTCTTCAAATTCTGCGGTCGGTTCTTTAGAAAGAATAAGGCTGATTCCTCTGCCCCATCTTTCAACAAAACGACCCCCTGTGAAATATGTCCGCAATCAGTTCGTTTCTTCTTTGTGAAACCATCCTGGTTCTGATTTGTTTAATGGTCAAACCGCCATAAAGTCTACCGGGATTCCTAATTTCAAGCCGGTCTTTGAAAATTGCAATATTTACAGAATCATATTCAAAATAATCTCTGTGACAAAATGCATTGATAATGGCCTCCCGAAAAGCGTCTCTGTCAATTTCAGGAACATCTACTCTGACTAATCCGTCAAGCCTCATCCCAATATTGATGGTTTCGTAAAAAGTCGAATTTCTACCCTTTTTGTCATTCCCGCGGAGGCGGGAATCCAGTTTTTTCAAGTACTTATGGACTCCCGCCTCCGCGGGAGTAACTCGACTTTTGACTTTCAAGTAACTTAAATTTACAAATGCGTTGTAAGTAGTTCATGTTCTTTAACATTTACCAGATTATATCCAAACTGTTTTGCTTTACGTTTTAAATTGGTAATGACGCGATCTCGGTAACATCGTTCGTAATAATCTTGTCCAAGATCAACGTATTCAGTGCCCGTTTTAAGCATATTGTAAAATATCCGGGCAATCTTATGGGCAGTCGCCGTAATGGCCTTGGGAGAACCCAAATGAGATTTTTTCCTCCTCAAAAAAGCTCCAAGGGCTGAGTTACTTTTATGGAGACTGTGCGCGGCCAGGCGAAAGGCATGTGCTGCACGATTAGCACATGGCTTGCTTTTGGAGCTTAAAATTCTTCCACCTGATATCTTGCTGCCGGGGGATAAAGCAAGCCATGAAGCAAAGTGCTTATCGGTCGGCCATTTGTTCATATCGAGTCCTGTTTCACTGATGATGGTTAATGCAGTGGGCGTATCGATACCTTCTATTCGGGTCAAATCAACTCCTGTCATTCGGTACAGATATGTCTTGGCATCAAAGTGAAATTTGTTTCGGGATCCGCCGGATTTAACTGGAGGTTTCGGCAATGGTTTCCCATCGCTGCGATCGTCAAAGATTTCAAGGTGCTGTTGGATACGAGATTCACATGCGGTGATCTGGCTTTTGTAAAAATCGTAGAGTTCTACAGCCTGCTGTAAGGCAAAAATATGTTCTGATCGCCAGTTTCCCTGTAATGACTTGGCAATTGTGCCTTTACTGTTTTTGCAGCGAGGATTTCGCATTTGGGCTAACTTTTGGGGGTTACGTTCACCGGTTATAATCGCCCGGATTATGGCCATGCCCGTAACGCCGGTGATATCGGTGATAACGTGACTAAGCTTGATGTTCATTTGTTCCAAAGCTTTCTGCATATGTTGAATATGATGTGAAGCATATGATATCAGCATTGACCGTTGTCTCAAATAGCTGCGTAGTTCACAAATCTGATCATCAGGGCGAAAAGATCCCTGAAGAAGTCCATATGTATGGAGCTGCTGAATCCACTGGCAATCCAGGACGTCAGTCTTTCGCCCCGGAGCATTTTTGATGAATCGTGGATTAACTAATTTAACGTCGAAACCCCGGGAATCGAGGATTTCAAACAATGGGATCCAATAAACGCCGGTAGATTCCATGGCCACGGTATCGATTCTACATTTTTTCAACCAGTCGGCTAAACTGAGGAGGTCAACAGTAAAAGTATTAAAGTGTCGAACATCTTCTCCTTCAGGGTCTCGGCCTTGAGGAACAGCCACATAATGTTCCTCAGCGCCGATATCGATCCCTGCAGCGTTAAGATTGATTTGTTCAAGTTGTGATAAACGGGATCTATGTCACCAATATTACAGCCACTGGACCTTCTGACCAAGCTTTTTAACGAGCACGGAGCATCAAAGTCGTATCGGTCTTTATTGCCCGATGCGCCAAAGCAATAAAAGAACAAATTTGCTAAAAGCGCAAGTTACTTTCTATTATGATGCCGTAAAATGGCATAGTGGCGCTTTTTACGAAACCGTCAAGATTAGTTATTGGGGTTAATTGGGGTTGTTAGCTTGTATTTTGAGATAGCCAATTACTTGTTTTTTACAAACGTGTTTTAGTATACCGTAACTATAGACAGCATTTCAATCTCTAATTCCCACGGCTCGCCGGATGAACATCCCGCGTAATCTGATAACAGGTTTTGATGCCCGAATAGTCATTGAATCCAGATCAACA
>JAFDAI010000143.1 GCA_019313905.1 Deltaproteobacteria bacterium
ATAACGGAAAAGATACTGGCACGGCATGCCATGAAGGAAAGGTGTCTCCTGGGGATCTGCTTGAGGTAAAGGTTGATCTTGCTTTTGCCCATGATGTAACAGCTCCCCTTGCCATAGAGACATTCGAAAAAATAGGAGCAGGAAAGGTTTTTGATGACGAAAGGATTGTTCTGGTAGCTGATCATTTCGTGCCTAATAAGGACATTCAATCGGCACAGCAGGCCAAGATTATGCGGGACTTTGCAAGGGAGCGGGGGATTAAATATTATTTTGAGGTCGGTGAAGCCGGGATCGGGCATGTTATCCTTCCGGAAAAAGGTTTTGTCGTGCCGGGACAGCTTATTGTTGGTGCTGATAGCCATACCTGCACGTATGGAGCCTTAGGGGCATTTTCTACGGGTGTTGGAAGTACCGACCTGGGGGCAGTTATGGCGACGGGTGAAATGTGGTTGAAGGTTCCGCCAACCATAAGGTTTGAATATGAAGGTAATCTGTTACCATGGGTACAGGGTAAGGATTTAATACTTTATACGATAGGAGAGATAGGTGTCGAAGGCGCCCTTTACAGCGCAATGGAGTTTGCAGGGGCGGTGATAAGTGAATTACCCATGTATCAGAGATTTACCATGACGAATATGGCCGTTGAGGCGGGAGCGAAAAATGGTATCATAGAGCCGGATGATGTAACCCTTTCATACGTGACCGGGAGATCATTTAGCGAGCCGGTTGTTTATAAAAGTGATCCTGATGCATACTATGAAAAGGTGATCAAAATAAATGTGGATGAAATTAAGCCACAGGTCGCCTTTCCCCATTCGCCCGCAAATGTTCGTTCTGTTTCGGATGCGGGAAATATCGAGATCGATCAGGTGTTTATCGGTTCCTGTACGAACGGATGGCTGGAAGATTTGCGTAATGCGGCAAGTATCCTGAAAGGAAAATGCATCGCCCGCGGCTTAAGGCTTATCGTTATACCCTCATCACCTCTGATTTATAGAAAGGCCATACAGGAAGGAATAATAGAAACTTTCCTTGACGCAGGCGCTGTAATCGGTCCACCCTGTTGCGGACCCTGCCTTGGTGGTCATATGGGCATTCTTGCGGAAGGTGAAAAGGCTGTTGCCACGACAAATCGGAATTTTGTGGGAAGAATGGGTCATCCCGGGAGCGAGGTATATCTTGCCAATCCCTTTGTAGCGGCTGCTTCAGCAGTTCTCGGCAGAGTTGGGGGACCTGATGATCTGTAGCTTACAGGTTGGGTTGAGCCTGCGAAACCCAACGTAATGGTTTAGTGCTTGACCGAAAACCCCGTCTTTTCGGTCGAAAATTCGAAATCCGAAGCACGAAGCAGGACACCAAATTCGAAATTCGAAGCACGAAACTCGAAACAAATTCGAATGACAAAAAAGCAAAAAAAGGATTCACAGTTAAGTGTTTTGAAACCCGATATAATGGTTGTTGAGAAAGGTACTGATTGAATGAAAATTCAGGGCAGAGTCTGGAATTTTGGTGATGATATTGATACGGATCTGATTATTCCTGCGCGGTATATCAACATATCCGATGGAGCTGAATTGGCGAAGAAGTGTTTTGCCGATCACAGACCCGATTTCGCAGGTAAAGTATCTCAAGACGATGTTTTAATTGCAGGGAGAAATTTCGGGTGTGGTTCTTCCCGTGAGCATGCTCCCATTGCCCTCAAGACTGCAGGTATCGGTGTTATCATTGCCAGGAGTTTTGCAAGGATATTTTATCGAAATGCTTTCAATATAGGATTACCATTAATAGAATCGGAGGAAGCTGCCGATGAACTGTCTGATGGGGAGGAAATAATCGTTGACCTTGCCACGGGAGAGATCAAAGACAGAAATGGGCATAAGTCTTTTTCGACAAAGCCGATTCCGGAATTTATGCGTGATCTTATACAGGCAGACGGATTGGTTAATTATATAAGAGAAAAGAAAATGTGACTTTGGGACATAGTGAAAAGGTACAAGGTACAAGGATAAAGGATCAAGGATCAAGGACAAAGGATCAAGGACAAAGGATCAAGGACAAAG
>JAFDAI010000144.1 GCA_019313905.1 Deltaproteobacteria bacterium
GAAATTATTGCTGAAGAGGCTGAGAAAAAGGTTCTCTTTAAGCGTGTGGCCTTGCCTTCCGAATTTACCAGGCATGTCGGGAACCAGGATTACCTCCGTGGCATCTATGGTTTACCGGTGGATGGTATTGTGAAAAGTGCAATTGCATTGTTGAAAAGAAAAGAATTAGCCACCCCGGTTAAATGCGCCCCAGTTAAATAGGTGCTAAAGCAATTTCACGGGGTAAACTTCACTCCTCATTGCATGAATTTAACATGGCAGGCAGACCCACACGGGCGAACACAGATTAAAGGAGACTGGAGGACGGAAACTGGAGATGGGTAAATAAAGAACGGAAATGTAGATGGGAGAAGGGATGATGGGAGAGAAGGTTGGTAAGTTTGAAGACCTTGAGGTTTGGGAAGAGGGGAATGCCGCTGGGTGCGGGAATAGGGAGATTCAGCTATAATTGAAAGGGAGTCTCTGTGCTTTCAACTGAAGAGATAAGAGAAATAATTAAAAAGGGTGAAACCGGACGGGTTGAATTCAAATCCGAGAAGGAAAAGAATATAGATTTTGCAAAGGAAATTGCCGCATTTGCAAACGGTTCCGGTGGGTATTTACTGGTGGGTGTTGAAGACGACGGCACTGTATCTGGTGTCAGCAATCTCTTAAAATTTGAAGAAAAAATCTATAATATTTGTTCTGATTCTATTCGTCCGGTAGTTACATCTGAGTTGTGGAAGTACAGAATTGAAGGAAAGGACGTCTTCTGTTTTTATATTTCTCCAGGTTTTTCAAAGCCGTATGCCATATTGCAAAGAGGAAGGGAGAGATATTATACACGTCGTGGCACGCGTATTCAGGAAGCTGGCAGAGATGAACTGCTACGGTTGTTTCAGACTTCAGGTCAGATCCACTACGAAGTGACTCCGATAATAAAAGGGAGGTATGCGGATCTTAATTTTGCAAGAATTGTCGATTTTTTCAGATATAATCAGATCAATAAGATCGATATCTCGAGTTGGAAGGATGCCGAAATTAAGAGGTTCCTGAAAAACAAAGAGATTCTGGCTGAATACCTGGGAAAGCTACGCCCGACAGTTACGGGGGCGTTGTTGTTTGGGAAAAAACCTTCTTTTTTGCTTGGTTACCCCGGGATCACTGTTACTAAATTTGCAGACACTGAAAGAGACTATAATTATGTAGATTTTCGCCTGGACAAACCGATTATGAACACATTTTTAAAGCATGGCGAAAAGGAAAAGTCCGGTCTTATAGAAGAAGCATTGGAAAAGATAAAATCGATTATTCTTGAAAAAAGCAGTGTAGCGCTTAAGGGGGCTGTAAGAGTGGTGGACTATCCATATCCGGAGGAGTCTATTCGGGAGGCTGTTGTAAATGCCGTTGCGCACAGAGATTATACAATCACCGGGATAGATATCCGGGTCGATATTTATCCGGATCGGCTTGAGATCGAAAGTCCTGGCAAGCTTCCAAATACGCTTTCACTGGAATCTATCAGGCTCGGGGCAAAATATTATCGGAATCAGATTCTTGTGCAATATCTTAAAGAGGCTGGTTTTATGGATCTGCACAGTTTGGGCATTCCTGTTAAAATACTGAAACTGTGCACCGAATATACTGGTAGAGAGCCAGACCTGACCGAATCGGAAAACAGTTTCAAAGTAACTTTTTATCCAAAGCGAGAGGGGACGATCACTGAGGTCGAAGAACAGATTTTAAATCTTCTAAAAGCCAGTACTGAGCCCCTGAAAACCAAAGAAATCAGCGATGCCCTAAGCATGGCAAAACGCACTACGATTAGTTGGATAAATCGCCTGATACATAAGAATATGATCGAACCTACAACAGAAAAACGTAATGATCCGAAGTGCAGGTACAGGATTAGATATTAACTGTGCATGCACAGTTAATGCACAGTGAGAAAAAACGGGGTCACATCTTAAATATTAACTATTGACTTATTGAACTGTCTTTTGTATAAGAGGCAAGGAAAATCATACAATAATTTGAATAAATTGGCGGGCTTGGCGGGGCGGTGGCAGAAATTATTGCT
>JAFDAI010000034.1 GCA_019313905.1 Deltaproteobacteria bacterium
CCTCTGTATTTAAAAGAACTTGAATTCAGATATAATAATCGTTACATGGATATCTTCGATAAAGTCACCGATTATTTATGTAATTTAGTGCCAAAACTTAACTAATTACCTAAAGTTTTTGTAAATCAATCAACATTAAACAGTTGTTCCTGTTTATTATTGTTTGACTTCACAAAACCACTGTGTTATAGGCGATTCGGCGATGGGGAAGACCGGCAAGAAGACCAGCAAAAAGAAGATAATGTTCCAGATGGGATATGCTTCGAGCCTTGGCATTGCCATGGTTATTGCGATTTTTGGTTGTCTCATAATCGGGTTGTACCTTGATAAAAAACTGGGTACAAATAATGTCTTTACCCCCTTGTTTTTATTGATAGGTGTTGCCGCGGGTTTTAGAAACTTTTACCTCTTTATAAAAAGCACCTTTCCAGATGATGCTGAAGGCTCTGATAAGGATATGGACAATGGTCGACATAAAGAAAACCATCATGGAGAGAAACATTGAAATAGGAAACTGGGTGGTGCTTGGTGTATTCTCTATCGTCAGTTTTCTGTTTATGCCGGGCAGGTTTGCGATGGGAGTGCTGTTGGGAGGTCTTATAAGCATAGCAAATTTTCGCTGGCTCTCCAGGGATCTCAGAATTGTCTTTCTGAAACACGCGGACAGAGCAAAGCCCTTTATAATTGTGAAGTATTATATAAGGCTTATCTTTATGGGAGTTGTGCTCTTTTTTGTCATAACCAGGGTGCCGATTGATGTCTTAGGACTTCTCCTCGGCCTTTCAGTGGTTGTAATAAATATTATATTGACGGTTATAGGCGCGAATTTGAAAAACCCATTGAGGAGGTTAAGAAAGAAAAATGCATCCCTTTTTATTCTTAGGTAAGCTTCCGTTCCCACCTCATGTGACATATACGTGGGTTATTATGTTGTTGCTGGCCCTGCTTTCTTTTCTCGCAACGCGGAAGCTCAGCATATATCCCGGAAGAATGCAGCATGTGTTTGAAGTAGTTCTAGGGGGTATAAGAAACTTGGTACTTGATGTCATGGGGCCTGCCGGCCTAAAATTCTTCCCCCTGATAGCGACGGTTGCCATTTTTATTTTGACAGCCAATCTGCTGGGTATTATCCCCGGGTTTGAGTCGCCGACAAGCAGTCTCAATACTACCGTTTCCATAGCGGTTGTTGTGGTTGTTCTGACACATGTTGTAGGAATCCGGGTGCATGGCTTCAAGTATGTGAAACAGTTCCTGGGACCTGTATGGTGGCTGTCTCCTATCATGTTACCCATCGAACTCGTGAGTCACCTCGCACGCCCTCTTTCTCTTTCAGTGCGTCTGTTCGGTAATATTATGGGCGAAGATCTTGTAGCAGCAATTATCTTGTTGCTGGTTCCCTTTCTTGTTCCACTCCCGGTCTTTGTGCTGATGATCTTTACATCCATCATCCAGACCCTGGTTTTCGTTATGCTGTCAATGATATACATACAGCTGGCGATGGAAGGAGCGCATTAGTAAGTTAGAAATTATTTTCTGCGTTTTTTGGCAGAAAACAATTTCCTTAACGCACTTATCCCGTTTATCGGGGTTAGGAAAACAGGAAATGTTGAATTTTAGATTGGGGGTCGACCTGATTTTTATCGGGACGGCCCCCTTTGCTTTTATTCGAAGGTAATCTTGTATTTTTCCAGTTTTCTCTCAAAGGTGGGACGGGAGATTCCCAGGATTTTGCAGATCTCTCCTTTGTTTTTGTCGTTTTCCCTGATGACCTTCTTTATGTGCCTTTCTTCTATTTCGTCGAGGGTCATGGACTTTCCCGGTTCATCCCGGACAATATCCCCGTCTGTTTCCCCGCCGTTTGTGTTTCCCATGAGGTCCGGAAAGTTTTCCCTTCCGAGGATATGTCCCTTCGAGACAACAGCAGCTCTGACCAGCAGGTTTTCCAGCTCTCTGATATTTCCCGGCCAGCTGTATTTGAGAAAGATGTCCATCATCTTGTCGGAAACGCCGGCAATCCGTTTGTGGAGGTCTATGTTTATTTTGTTAAGCAGGTACTTGACGAGTGGCGCTATATCTTCCCGTCTATTCCTAAGCGGCGGGATATCTATGGACACGATGTTCAGGCGGTAGAAAAGATCATCCCTGAACTTTCCTTCCTTCACCAGCGTTCGGAGGTCCTTGTTGGTTGCGGCTATAATCCTCGCATTTACCTTGACACTGTCTTTTCCTCCGACCCTTTCAAACTCCATTTCCTGAAGCACTCTGAGGAGCTTGGCCTGGAGGTTTATGGACATCTCGCTTATCTCATCCAGAAATACCGTGCCATAACGGGCAAGTTCAAACTTTCCCTGTTTTCTTGCTATCGCGCCGGTGAAGGAGCCTTTTTCGTGGCCGAACAGCTCGGATTCCAGGAGGGTCTCCACAATGGCGGAACAGTTGACCGCTATGTAGGGTTCGTCCCTTGACGTGTTGTAGTGGATGACCTTGGCGATAAGTTCTTTCCCTGTGCCGCTCTCGCCCTGTATCAGTATAGTTGTCTTGTTCTGGGAAGCAACGCCGATGGTCTTGAATACTTCCTTCATTTCGTTTCCAGTGCCGATGATGTCTCCCCCCTTGAAATCGCGGGAGGGTTCCATGAGAAGGCCGTTTATCTTCTTTTCCATCTCTATGGTATTCAGCGCCTTTCTTATGGCTATGTCCAGTTCGTCAACATTAATGGGTTTGTGGATGTAGTCGAAGGCGCCTTCCTTCATCGCTTTGATCGTTGTCTCCATATCATGATAAGCGGTGATCATGATTACCTTAACGTTTTCATCATCTTCCCGCAGATCTTCCAGGACGGTGAATCCATCTATGTCGGGAAGCCTTATATCAAGGATTATCACGTCCGGCAGTATTCGCACAAATTCGTTCAGGCCTTCCGTACCGGTAGAGGCGGTGTTCACTTCATATCCCTCTTCGGTAAGATAGAGTTCCAGGCTTTCGCGGATAGAACTATCGTCGTCGATTACAAGAATTTTGGACATGTCATGTTTATCCCTTCTGTTGAGGCGCTTTTATGGAAAAGGTTATGGCAACACTGGTACCCTTTCCTTCTTTACTCGAGATTATTATAGTGCCCTGGTGCAGATCTATGATCTTCTTAATCTGTGTGAGTCCAAGCCCTGTGCCGTATTTCTTCTTTGTGAAGAAAGGGTTAAAGATATGAGGCATGTCTTCACTGGAGATTCCGCACCCGTTGTCTCTGACCTCGACAAGCACCCGGTCGTCTGTTTTCCTGGCGGATATTGAGAGTTTTCCGCCCTTCTCCATGGCGTCAATGGCGTTGAGATAGATATTCAGAAACGCTTGTTCCAGCATCGCCGCGTCTACGTCCAGTGGGGGAAGGTTTTTCGCAATGTCCATCTCCACCCTGACATGTTTGTCCGACACAGATTTCTCGGTCATCGCAAGAGCATGACCGATGATCTTTTCTATATCCGAGGGTCTTTTCTGGGGCTCGGAAGGCTTTGCGTAGAGAAGTAAGTCATTGACGAGTTTTTCAAGATGTTCAACTTCCCTTCCGGCGATCTGAAATCTTTTCGAGTCGTTTCCCTCCGGCTTCATACGTTTTTCAAGGATCTGGAGGCTCATTTTTATTGAGGAGAGGGGATTCCTGACCTCGTGGGCTATGCCGGCCGATAACTGCCCGACGGCAGCAAGCTTCTGGCTCTCATAGAATTTTTCCTCCAGGATCTTTAATTCTGTGATATCTCTCTGCACGAGGATATAATGACCGGTTTTCTTTACAGGCCGCGGAGTTATCAGCAGATTCCTTTTTGAACCATCTTTCGCGATTGCTGTCATCTCATAGGGTGTGAATATTCCCTTTTTCGCATTCTCCCATATGCCCAGGACGAATTGCCTGTTTTCCGGGTCAACAAAATCCGCGAAGTGTTTCCCTGCGAACTTTTGAGATATGATCTTTCCATCTTTTTTTACATCCCGGCTCACATAGTTGATGATTCCTTCACTGTCGAGATCGAATATTTTCTCCGGCAGGCTGTCCAGGATAGACTGAAGATAATTGTACAGGTCTTCTATTTCTCTGCGGAGTTTAATGTTTTGATTTAGCTCGTTCTGTAGCGTTTCGGCATACTCCTTCAGCCTGATATCCGTTTCTCTTTGCTGTGTCACATCCTGAATGGTCTCGATTGCCGCGATGATCTCTCCTTTTCCGTCGTATATCGGGGCAGCCAGGAAATATATGTAGCGGTCCTTTCCTCCAAGATCTGTGATGTAATCCATCGCCTCGTAGGCTCCCTCAACAGTTGCCGATTTCTTTACATGTTTGGTGCCGTAATATTTTTCGAGGACATCGATATCGCAATCGATGATTATATCGGCAAGAGCGGGCCTTTTTTCCTTATAAAAGGGAATAGAATGCTGGGCCGTGCCTATCATGTTCCCGGCGTCAAAACCTGTCAATTCCGAGCATGCCCTGTTCCAGAGAATGACACGGTGTTCCCTGTTCAATACAAAGGTGGGAATCGGAGAACCTGCGATAATGCCCTCGGTTGTTCTGTATTCTCTCAGCAACTTTTCCTGCCATCCCTCTCTTTCTCTGAGTCGTTTCAGTTCTTCTCTAAGGCGCAGTTGCTTTGCGCTGGAGTAGGCTACCGAGATACCTGTGATGACAACCACGATAATAAGTCCGAGGGTCCAGAATATGATGTTTATAAAACCCTTTCGCGCCAATAAGATTATTTTATTATAGGGTGTGGTGATCGCGATGAACCAGCGTCCCGAACCTGCATTAACCGGGGCGTAGGCTATAATGCTTTTTTTTGTCCCCCCGCCCCCCATTGGAAGCACGCACTCGCTGTAGCCCTCCTTTCCCTCAGTCAGGATATCTTTCAAGGATGCTCCGCCGGGGATTTTTGCGTTCCCCAGTGTTTCCAGTTCCATGCAGGCATGGGCCTTGTCAGGTCGTACGAGTATGGTTCCGCTGCTGTCTATTATCCAGCCACATCCGGATGTTTCGCTCTTGACTTTGATATAGCGGTCAATAATGGCGGAGAGAGAAAGGCCTGTCAATACTGCTCCGGAGAAATTGTCCTCTGCATCATATTTAGGAACGGCGATGATCACAGATTGAACTCTGTCTTCCGCCTTTCCCTCCCATGCCAGTTGCAAGCCACCTATATACGTTTTTCCCGTTTTCTTTATCTCCTGAAAATAGGGACTGTGCTTGAAGCTTTCATCTGTTATTCCTTCAAAAATGGAGGGGGGATATTCGGCTGTCGCCACGTCATCCTTATTTTTTACCGCTATAAACTCCACTTCTCCATCCAGATCGTCGTAGATTACCTTTATACTCTGTCTGGTGGTTTCAGGCATGATTCCCGTGACGCATGGGAGCCTGGAAAGTATTATCATGCTCTTCTCGACGCTGGAGATAAGATCTTCTATCCCGGCGGCGGTTCCCCTGGCAATGGCCATTTGCTGCCGGCTGAACTGTTCTACGATATCCCTTTCACGTGCATGGTTGACGGTGAAAGCCAGAATAAGGATAAATGTAATGACAGCCGCTATGGTCAACCAGACGGGGATCCTTATGTTGGCCGGGAAAGACCTGTAGTTATTGTCAGAGCCTGTTTTGTTCATGGTTATCTGTCATCATTCTTTCTATCTTCATATCGCTTGGCGGCGAAAATCACATAAACGGACACGGCCGCACCAAGAGAAATAATAAGCGTAACAAACCCGCTCTGGATCCCCACAACCTTCCTGCAGATCAGCCAGACAGCCAGGTAGGTCATCACAGTCAGTATCTCCTGCATTATCAACGTCCCCTTTGATTTGTTAACTCCGAAACCCACTAATTCTTTTATATTACAGATCTTGATGCTAATTTTCAATAAAAATCATGAAAATAGCTAATAAGCTTATGAGCTTTTGTTGACTTTATCTGCTGGTGGGTATAAAAGAAAAACCAAGTTTCTATGATCATGGTTCGTGATCTTTCTCATTTCATCTTTCGTTCAATTTATCGGGCTGATTGAATAGAATGTTAAATCGTGCAACCTGGAATCTTACCCGGCACTGCATGAGAGATTTATAATATGTGTAATGATCACATTATGTTAGACAGAATAACATTCGTGAATACATAAATGGCATGTCTGTTGCAGAAATACGAGCGGTTTCAAGAGGAGCCATGCTCAAAAAATTTTGTACCGAGTACAGATAAAACAAAGTATCAATCAGGAAAGGAGAAAAAAATGTTAAGAAAATCAGTAAAATGGGTATCAGCTCTGCTGATGACAACGGCGGCCCTGTTGGTATCTTCACCGGTTGTGTTTGCAGCGGAGGCCCTTCCGGAAGATGGATCTTATGGCAAGGTTATCTTTGCCGTGGGTGCCATGGTATCGGCGGGACTTGCAATTGGAATAGGGGCAATAGGAGCCGGATTGGGTATCGGTAATGCCGCAAGTGGAGCCTGTAACGCGGTCGGAAGAAATCCGGGCGTCCAGGGAAAGATTATGATGACAATGCTGGTTGGTATGGCTATGGCGGAATCGATTGCCATATATGCCCTTGTCGTTTCGCTTGTTATTCTCTTTGCAAACCCTTACGCAAGTTTTCTTTTGAGTTAATCGGTATTTGAGTGACTAATCTCAAAATTAACAAAAGTCAGGGGGAGATGAAAATGTCAGAAACGAAAGAGGGTAAGCAGTTCTTCACCGTAGCGAGAATATTTTTCCTGCTTATCGTCATCCCCTTATTATTGGTATCTTTTTTGATAGCCAACGGCATCTTTCAATTGGGGGATACATCGAAGAAGGGGGCGGCAGCTGTTCTTGATCAGAAGGCGCAGGAAGAAGTTGCGATGCGTACTGCTGTTGTAGCCGAGAATGTCGCCTATTTCCTGCAGGAATGCGAGAAAGATACACTGGTGGCAACAATTCTGCCGGCAGATGCAGAGACTTACAAAGAATTTATGCTGAAAAACAGGCAGGCTCTCTGGATGAAGAAGGATGGAAAGATCGTTAAATCTTCAGAGCCGATGTACGTGGAGATGGCCCTGGTAGACAAAGCGGGTAATGAGGTTATCAAAATTGTCGACGGGGAAGTAGCGCCGGAGTCCGGGCTGGTAAATATCAGTGATCCGGTAAATACGATCTATAAGTCGGAAGATTATTTTGCCAGGACAAAAAACCTTGACAAGGGCGATGTCTATGTATCTCATATTACCGGCTGGTATGTGAACCGGGCTGATTTTGAGAAGGGAAAGCGATTTGAGGGTATCATTCGTTTTGCGACACCTCTGTATGATAAACAGGGGTTTGCGGGGCTTGTTGCCCTTGCCCTTGATGTGAGACACCTTGCAAGATTTACAGATAATATTATACCAACCCAGTCCGGCTACGTATTTGAGTCGGATTCATCGACGGGAAACTATACATATATGGTTGATGACAGGGGTTTCATCATATCGCACCCGGATGATTACAATATAGCTGGTCTATACACGGATGGAACGCCCGTTCCACCTGTTACGAGTGAGACGCTGGATATTATGACGAAAAAGGATGAAGGGGTTCTTAATCTCTTCTTGCTGGGTTTTATGGATCCAGCGCTGCCTGAGGTTGCAAAGGACGCGGCCGCGGGTCATTCGGGAAATAAAATCTATAAATTCGGCGGTCACACCAAATTTGTCGCCTATGCGCCGATACCGTTTTACTCGGCAAATTATCCAAAACCTGCCGGATTTGGATGGATCGGGATGGGGCTGGATGTGGACAAGTTTAATGAGATGGCACTGGCGACCTCGCAGAAGATAGAGAAAGAGGCGAGTGCGTGGATGATAACGATAATCCTGATTCTCGTTATCGCGATGATTATTCTCTTTCTTATTTCCGCCCTGCTTTCGAGGGGGATTACCCGTTCGATCGAGGCGGAAGTTCCAGAGGGGGCTGAGGGGCTGCACTATGACGATGATGAAGATTAACAGGAAGATTTCGGGGTAATATTACCACCTGCAGTTTCTGGGATGTTTCCTCGGAACCGTACAGTGTAAAACCAATTGAAAGGCCGGAGGCTTTTGTCTCCGGCCTTTTCCTGTCTGGCGTTCACCCAGTTCAACGGTTACGGTTTTCAAGATCCAAAATCCCTAACCCGGACAAGCTGGAACCAAACAAGATATATTTTTATCACGAAAGCACGAAGTTACGAAAACACGAAAAATAAGATTTGATTTCGTGCTTTCTTTCTTTTCGTGGTTTCGTGATTGTCTTTAATTCTTTTGCCATTTTTGCAAGAATTTTACAATTAAGGGACTAAAAGGGGACCCTTTGAACCTCCCCCAGTTTAACGGACACTTCAGAAAGTATACAAAATGGTATACGATGCAGAAAAAAGGAGTGTCCGATGAAATATACCGATATCGTCATCGTAAAGCGCTGGATACCGATACTGGAAGAATATGAGCGCACGAAAGCAAAGGTTACCCCGCGGCCCTTTAGATTTGTAAAAGATTTATGTGAAGCACACCATATATCGAACAAAGAGCTGTCCCGGTACTATCGCAAATGGGTTGATGGGGGGAAGACATCGGAATCGCTGATGCCTGCCAAGCGGGGAGCCAAACCGGGGAGCAGAAGGACCCCCAAACCCATTGAAAGAAACATCATCAAAGCCTATCGCCGTTTCGGTTCGAACCGATATGAACTTGTCCTGTTATTCAAACCGTATTATATGGGCAAGACTCCTTCATCTGCCACGATGGACCGGATCAAAGCACGCTATCCTCTGAACGAAGCGGCGAAAAAGATCATCAGGCGCTACGAGAAGAAGGCACCGGGAGAGCTGGCCCATATCGATCTGTCCAAGATCCCCCAGGATCTGCGCTGTTCATTTAAAATCAAAGAGCAATATGTTGCGGCTGTCTGTGGCGATTGCACCAGACTGACCTGTGCGGAAGTCATACAGGATAAGCGAGCCTCTACGGTGACCTACTTTATGGCGCGATCACTGTCATGGTTCAAACAGCTCTATAACTTCCAATTCGATGCCGTCATGTCAGATAATGGTCCTGAGTTCAGAGGATCGCTTGAGCGGGAGCATCCCTTCGAAATCATATGCCTGGAGTTGGGAATCACTCATATCTACACACGACCCTACCGGCCACAGACAAACGGCAAGATCGAAGCCTTCTGGCGCATACTGAAACGGGAATTTCTTGCGCCCAACTTCTTTGAATCTGAGAAAGACATTATCATAAATTTGGGCAACTTCCTGTTCGAGTTTAACCACCTGTGCAGACATGGTAGATTGAATTATGAAACACCCTTTGATAAGCTCCAAAAAGTTACCGAATTATTGATCTAGTACAACACGCCCGAAACTTTCTTCTATCAAGTTACCTGGAAATCTCCTCAGTTTCTCATCTCGACGAGTCGGGACGAGAAATCCTTGAACTGTTAGTGGTGGTATGATAGCCTCACAAGCAGCCGGAGAACTTTTGGCGGTTATGCAAGGGGTTTGATTAACCCAACGATCGGGAGGTTGCTTTATGGATGAAGATGGCAGGGAATTGACGAAAGACGACAGGATATATGATCTGGTGGATGTGGTTGAAGAAGGCTCTGAGGAGGTTTTACCGGGTGACATCCTGGATGATAAAATTATGGAGGCAGTTTCAAAAGTTGCGGAGAGAGTGGCCAGGGAGATGTTTCCCTCCATTGCCGAGAAGGTTATAAGGGAAGAAATAGACAAGTTGAAGGAGGACCCATGCGAGCAAGCACGCGGTTTTGGTAAAGAGGGGGAGTCTTGAAAAACTCGTTTTATTATATATTGTTTGCAACCCTGTTTTTCTTTGTGTTTTATCCATTGTGTGCGTTCTCCAGCCGGGAGATTGTTAAAGTTGTTGAAACCGAGGGAACATATGTTGTATCTGGTGGTGACAGGGCGCTAGCGCGAGACCATGCAATAGACGATTCGATGAGAAAGGCTGTACAGCTGGTAGTTTGCATGTTCATCTCTGAGGATGTCGCGGTAGAGAATTCTGATGTCATAGATGACAATATTTATTCAAAATCGGAGGACTATATACAAGATTACAGGATCCTGAAGGAGGGTATGGAAGATGGCCTCTACAGGGTTAGAGTGAGGGTCTCCCTGTCGGTGGGAGACATAAAGAATGCTCTTGAAATGTTGGGTGTTCTCACAGACGAGTGGCAGCCGGAAGAGCATATAACGATGGTTGTCGTGGTTATGGTGAGTGGAATAGAAAAATATGGTGACTTCAGGGTGTTTAGAGAAACATTGGAAACAGGTATAAAAGGGGTGGATGCCGTGCGTCTGCGAAGGATGGGGTCGGGTGTGGCAGTAATGGACGTTGACATACAGGGGAATGCCACCGGGCTTGCCAGCAAGCTGACATGGAAGGATTTCAAGGGTTTTTCGCTGTACGTGACCGATGTTACCCCGGATATCATAGAACTTAACATAGTGAAGGAGTAAGAGATTGATTTATAAATTAAAGACGACCTTTCTATTGTGTGTTACTGCCTGTGTTATAATGGGATGTGCCTCCGGGATTCCCCATACAATTGTTCCGGATTATAATCAGAAGGGGATAAGGCTCATTGCCCTAGTGCCTGTTGACAACAAGACGAATGACAAACAGGCGGCGCAGCTCCTGAGGGAGGAGATACTTGAAAAACTGTATTTCAAGGGATATCCCAGGATACCCCTCGATATGATAGACGAGAAATTGACTACGGACTGTGGAGGGAACATCGAAGCCAATCGCGAATGTAACATTCCGCTCGAGATTATCGGGAAGAGGTTGGGTGTGGATGCCATTATGTACTGCACCCTGCTTGAGTGGAAGACCTCTTTTATCAGCGTTTATGCACCCACAACTGTTTCTGTTTCATTGGAATTGAAGGGCGTCAGAACAGGGACAATCCTCTGGAGTTCCAAGTACAGCGTTGTGGACAGGCACTATGATTTCACCAGAAAGAGGCTTGAATTGAAGGCATGCCAGTCTTATGAGCCGGCTATCCGGGAAATTGTTGATGAAACCCTTTCCAGCCTCCCCGATGGTCCTGATTCTGTGGGAGATACATCCCCTGAAAAGAGCTTTTGGAAGTTATGGTAGGGAAGCAGGGTTGTAGTTTATGAATATCCCCAACATGCTTACCATGATTCGCATAATACTGGTCCCGGTCTTTGTCATACTCTTGATGCAGGGTTCCTTTTCTTACGCCCTTGCAGTCTTTGTTGTTGCTGGTGTAACGGATGGTCTGGATGGATTTCTGGCAAGGATATTGAAGCAGCAGACAGTTTTGGGTTCGTACCTGGATCCACTGGCGGATAAGGCATTGATAGTAACAGCTTTTGTCGCTCTGTCAATTCTGAATATTATCCCCGGCTGGCTTGCGGTGATTGTCATAAGCCGGGATTGCGTAATCCTGTTTGGCGTGTCCGTGCTCTTTCTTATGTCGGTTTCTTTCGAGATACGTCCCGCCTATGTGAGCAAAGCGACAACGGTATTGCAATTATTTACGGTCTTTCTTGTGCTTATGTCCAGATGTCTGCCCGGGTATATTAATCATATAATGATTGAAACGTTCTTCTGGATCACGGCTTTTTTTACAGTGGTTTCCGGATTGAATTATATTTCCAAAGGTCTAAAATTCATAAACAACTCATAGGCTTTTTATAATATTTCTTGACAGAAGACCTTTTTATTGTTAGGTGACTTAGCTCTTTTAGTCCTTTCAGGTTATAGGCACGTAGCTCAGGGGGAGAGCATCACCTTGACACGGTGGGGGTCCAGGGTTCAAATCCCTGCGTGCCTACCATTTACGCATGCGCAAAGGGCATTGATATTTATGGTGCCCTTTCTTTTAGAAGATAAGGGGATGATACCTTTCGTGTCTTCCCGATCTTCGTGCTTTTATGATGACATGATTGAGTTAATGATCATGTTTTTATAACAGCTTTTTATGGAATAGTTGAATTGTGGCTTTATCGCCTCAGGGTATTGTTGTGAAAAGTGTTAATGTAAAATTCCCGGATGGTTCTGTTGAGATATGCCAGTCCGGAAAAACTGTCAGGGAGATAATCTCTTCCCGGTGTGAGGGTGATTTCGTGTCCACCCTGGCGGCCAGAATTAACGGCGAAATAGTGGATCTGAGCTATCCCATGGAGGAAGACGCGTCAATAGAGCTTGTTGATATATCCTCCGCGGATGGTCTGGGCGTGTTGAGGCACAGCATATCGCATATAATGGCCCAAGCGGTGCAGGAGATATTCGAAGGTGTCAGGGTAGCCATAGGGCCTTCGATAGAAGACGGTTTCTACTATGATTTTGAATATTCCAACACCTTTACCCCTGAAGATCTCGACAGGATAGAGAAAAAGATGCATGAGATTGTTTCCGCCGACTACCCCTTTATTCGCAGGGATATGTCCAGGGAAAAGGCGGTTTCTTTCTTCAAGGACAAAGATGAGCAGTACAAAGTGGAACTGCTGAATGATCTTCCCGATGATGTCACTGATGTGAGTCTGTACAGCCAGGGAGAGTTTGTCGACCTTTGCCGGGGACCTCACATACCTTCAACAGGGATGGTCAGGGTCTTTAAGCTCCTGAATGTCGCGGGGGCATACTGGCGCGGAGATGAAAAGAACAAGATGCTTCAGCGCATCTATGGCACCGGATTTGCCACACAGGAGGAACTGGATAACTATCTCAGGGTAGTAGAGGAGGCCAGAAAGAGGGACCACCGGAGACTGGGGAGGGAGCTTGATCTCTTCCAGATAAATGACGAGGCTGGGCCGGGACTGGTGATATTTCACCCAAAGGGCGCTCTTTTGAGAACGATCATAGAAGATTGGGAGAAAAAGGAACATCTGAAACGAGGTTATGATATCGTGATGGGCCCCCAGATTCTGAAAGGTGATCTATGGAAAAAATCCGGGCATTTCGATCACTATCGGGAAAATATGTATTTCACCGAGGTTGACGAACAGTTGTACGGCATAAAACCGATGAACTGTCTCGCCCATATGCTGATATACAAGTCGAAGATAAGGAGTTACAGGGATCTGCCACTGAGGTATTTTGAGCTGGGGACAGTTCTCAGACATGAGAAGACGGGTGTCCTGCATGGTCTTATGCGGGCGCGTCAGTTCACGCAGGATGATGCTCATATTCTATGCACGCCCGATCAGCTGAACGCGGAGATCAGGGCTATCGCAGACTTGGTGGATTATTCCATGGGTGTATTCGATTTTGAATATGAGGTGGAGCTGAGCACGAAACCGAAGGACTCGATAGGATCTGATGAAGACTGGAGACTGGCAACTGACGCTCTGAAACAGGCGCTTGAAGATAACAACATGGCGTATGATGTTAATGAAGGAGACGGTGCGTTTTACGGTCCCAAGATAGATTTCAAGCTGAGAGACGCCCTCGGAAGAAAGTGGCAATGTGCCACCATACAGTGTGATTTTGCTCTTCCTGAGAGGTTTGATTTATCATATATCGGGCCGGATGGAGAAAAACACAGGCCTGTTATGCTCCACAGGGTCATCTTGGGAGCAATAGAGCGGTTCATGGGGATTCTGATTGAACATTATGCGGGGGCCTTTCCTGCATGGCTGTCTCCCGCGCAGGCCAGCGTTCTTACGGTGACCGATAAACACATCCCTTACGGCGAAGATGTCTACAATCAGCTCGTGGATGCGGGGGTGCGTTGCGAAAAAGATTTCAGAAATGAGAAACTCGGATATAAGATAAGAGAAGGGCAGATGCAGAAGATTCCCTATATGCTGGTCATAGGTGACAGGGAAACGGAATCCGGCGCAGTCTCGCCCAGGCAGCGGGATGGCAAGAATCTTGGTTCCATGAGTGTCCATGATTTTATTTCCATCCTGAAGGAGAGATGTGACAGGCATGAATAACTACCTGTTATGATATTGTTTTTCTGTTGAATTTTAGGAGGTGACACATAGCTAAGCATTCAAGAATCAATAACGATATCAGGGTTGACAAGGTAAGAGTAGTCAGCGCTGATGGGCAGCAGCTGGGGATACTATCCCTTACGGATGCTCTGGCGGAGGCGGAAAAAGCTGGTCTTGATCTGGTTGAAGTGGCCCCGAACTCCACGCCTCCTGTTTGCCGTATCATGGATCACGGAAAACACATGTATCAGCAGAGCAAGAAGGCTCACGGGGCAAAAAAGAGTCAGAGCACGGTCCAGCTGAAGGAGATTCGCATCAGACCGAAGACCGAAGAACACGATCTGCAGGTGAAACTTCGTCATATACAACGTTTTCTTGAACAGAACAACAAGGTGAAGATAACCATGATGTTCAGGGGCAGGGAAATTGTTTATGCGGAGAAGGGGAAGCAGATAATGGAGAAGATCAAGAACAGGTTGGGCGAAATTTGTGTTGTTGACCAGTTTCCCAAACGTGAGGGGAGAAATATGATAATGGTGTTGTCTCCTCCGAAGAAGTAACAGTTTCCTTAATAATCGAACCAGGAGTAATAGAATGCCAAAGATGAAAACACACAGAGGAGCGGCTAAGAGATTTAGCCTGACCGCGAAGGGAAAAATAAAAAGGAGCAAGGCGTATTCCAGCCATATCCTGACCAAGAAGACAACCAAAAGGAAGAGGAGTCTGAGGAAGTCAGATCTCCTCGATAAAAGCGATATGAACGGGATCAGAAAACTGATTCCTTATGCGTAAAACAGGGAGATATATATGCCAAGGGTAAAAAGAAGTATACATGCGAAAAAGAAGAGAAGAGGGATTCTGAAACTCGCAAAGGGGTATTTCGGTGCGAGGAGCAGGTTGTACCGGACCGCTACCGAAGCCGTTGAAAGAGCGATGAAATACTCCTACAGGGATCGCAAGGTAAGGAAGCGTAATTTCAGAAAGCTCTGGATTGCGAGAATAAATGCTGCCGCCCGCATGAATGGTATCTCGTACAGCAGGTTTATAAACGGGACAAAAAACGCGGGTGTTGCTCTGGACAGGAAGATACTTGCGGATCTTGCAGTCCATGATCCCGGGGCCTTTTCAAGGATTGCCGGTATGGCGAAAGGCGAGTAAATTACGTGAAGAAAGCCCTCGAAGGTCTGCGAAAAAAGGCCGATAATGAGATACGTTCAGCGAAAACCGGCGGGGAGTTTCTCGACATAAAAACCAGATATCTTGGAAGGAAGGGTCTTCTCACCAATCTCCTCCGGGAGCTGAAGGATGTCACGCCCGAAGAGAAACCTGTTCTCGGCAAGCTTTCCAACGACATAAAAAAATCCCTCCTGGAAGAAATAGAAAGAGCCCTGGAAGATATAACATCCAGTGAAAGGCACAGCTCTCTGCGTAAAGAGAGAATCGACGTAACTCTTCCCGGCAGAGGTGTAAGATATGGGAAAATTCATCCTGTGACAAGGGCGGAGGGCGAGATATGCAATATATTTTCAACCCTGGGATTTTCTGTGGTGGAGGGCCCAGAGGTTGAATTGACTTATTATAATTTCGAGGCTCTCAATATTCCTGAAAATCATCCTGCCAGGGATATACATGACACATTCTATGTAACCGATAACGTTGTTCTGCGCACCCATACTTCTCCCGTCCAGATCCGAACAATGGAGAAACAATCTCCCCCCGTGAGGATTATCTCACCCGGCAAGGTATACAGGCCCGATTCCGATATCTCGCATACCCCCATGTTTCATCAGGTTGAAGGGTTGCTGATTGACAGGGATGTTACATTCGGTGATCTCAAGGGTGTCCTGACATCTTTTCTACAACAGGTGTTCGGCAGTGACACCATGTTAAGGTTCCGTCCAAGTTTTTTCCCTTTTACAGAACCGAGCGCGGAGGTTGACATACAATGCGTGATGTGCAGAGGTGCCGGCTGTCGGGTGTGCGGACACAGTGGATGGATAGAGATTCTCGGATGCGGGATGGTTGATCCCGAGGTTTTCAAGACGGTGAACTATGATACCGAAAAAATCTCAGGCTTTGCTTTCGGCCTCGGTGTGGAGAGAATCGCGATGCTTAAATACGGCATATCTGATATTCGTCTGTTTTTCGAAAATGACAGGAAATTCCTGGAACAATTCTAACCTTTTCTAATCAGTGGTGGTGAATATATATGTTAGTCAGTCTCAAGTGGTTGAGGGATTATATCGATGTGAAGTTAACTCCGGAGGAGATTGCCGCTAAGTTGACAATGGCCGGCCTGGAGGTTGATTCCATAAACAGGATAAGCCCCGGTTTTTGCGGCGTGGTTGTCGCAAAGATACTTTCAGTAAAACCCCATCCCAATGCCGATAAACTTTTATTATGTGAAGTCTCCACGGGTGATCAGGTCTTTCCGGTGGTGTGCGGCGCAAAAAACATAAACGCGGGCGATATCGTTCCACTCGCGAAGGTGGGCGCGACCATACCGGGTGGATACACGATAAAAAGTTCCAGATTGAGGGGAGAGATATCCGAGGGGATGCTATGCTCCGAAGAGGAGCTGGGGATAGGCGAAGACACAACAGGCATAATGATGCTGCCCGACAATCTCAAACTTGGCGAAGATCTGGCTGTGACCCTTGATCTGGAGGATGTTGCACTCGAGATATCCATTACACCCAACCGTTCTGATTGCCTGAGCATGATAGGTATAGCGAGAGAAATAGCGGCCATGACGGGGAAAAAGGTCAGGTACCCCAATATAGAATTCGAGGAGAAGGGTGGGGATACAACCGCTCTGACTTCTGTGGATATACTCGACCCCGAGCTGTGTCCCAGATATGCTGCCAGGCTTATAAAGAATATTGAAATAAAGCCTTCTCCGGCATGGATGCGCATGAGGCTTGAGTCAGTAGGATTGCGCGCGATCAATAATATTGTTGATGTAACGAATTTTGTTATGATGGAGTATGGTCAACCACTGCATGCATTTAATTTCAGGTCTCTCGAAGAAGGACGAATTGTTGTAAGAGGCGCGACGGAAAGTGAGGAGTTTATTTCACTGGATGAGAAGCCAAGGGCACTTAGTGCCAATACACTTATGATATGTGATGGCGTCAAACCGATCGCGATTGCCGGTATAATGGGCGGGCTCGATTCCGAGGTGGAGGAGGACACAAAAGATGTTCTTCTTGAGAGCGCCTATTTCAATCCTTCCTCCATCCGCAAATCTTCGAGGTCTATGGGGATGAGTACAGACGCGGCCTTTCGCTTTGAAAGGGGGATAGACCCTGAGGGAGTTGTGCGTGCCCTCAACAGGGCTGCTCAACTGATAGCCGATCTGTCGGGTGGTTCCATATGCAGGGGTTATATTGATGAATATCCCCGGAAGATAGAGACGGTAAGAAACATACCTCTGCGACCAGAAAGGGTGAACAGGATTCTGGGCACACAAATTGGCGCAGGAGAGATGAAGGATATCCTTGAAAAACTTGAGATGACAGTGAAGGACAATGGGGAGAGGGGATATCTTGTGACGCCTCCAACCTTCAGGGTGGATATCTCAAGGGAGGTGGACCTGACTGAGGAGATAGCAAGGATCCATGGCTACGGGGATATTCCCTTCTCTCTGCCGGAACTTTCAGCCGGAACAGAAACCTCGAATGATAAAAGGACACTTGAAGACAGAATAAGGACCATATTTAACGGCTATGGCTATTCAGAGGTTATAAATTACAGTTTCGCAACCCCGTCATCGGCGGATATCCTGGGCCTGAGCGTGGATGATGAGGGGCGCAGGGTGATAAAACTTAAAGATCCTCTTAGCGAAGAGATGTCCGTTATGAGAACCGGTCTTGTATATGGTCTCCTGGAAACGATGAGAAAAAACATCAGCGCCGGTAACTATGACCTTCGGATATTCGAAATGGGAACGGTATTTACGGATATCGGTGAAGAATTGCCCATGGAGAATGAAAGACTGGGAGGCCTTGTCACTGGTTCCAGATATGACAGGCTGTGGCACTTCGATGACGGGTTGCATTCCGATTTTTACGATCTTAAGGGATGCGTGGAAAATCTGTTTGATGTCCTGAGGATTCGTGATGTCCGGTTCAGATCCGATTGCGCCCTGCCCTTTCTCCATCCCGGAAGGTCGTGCTATATTATGTCGGACGGCAAGGTCATTGGATTTCTGGGCGATGTTCATCCCGATGTTCTCGAGAAGATGGATATAAAGGGAAAGGCTGTAGTTTTCGAGCTTGATCTCCAGTCAATTGCCGTCCTCTCCCGCGAGGAATTGATATACAGAGATATCCCGAAGTTTCCGTCTGTTTCAAGAGATGTTGCGTTTGTGGTGGCTGAAACAGTTGAAGGAAAATATATATTGGATCTTGTCTTCAAAGAGGGAGAAAATTTACTTGAGTGTACAGATATATTTGATGTATATACCGGAAAAGGGATTTTAGACGGAATGAAGAGTCTTGCTGTAAGATTCACATATCGTTCGGCCGAGAGAACCCTGACGGACAGCGAGGTTGACAGTGCCCATGACAAACTCGTGGGAAAAATAGTAGAACACACGGGTGCAAAGATCAGGGGGTTGGAGATTTAAATACGATAACCAGGGAGGGAAAAATGACAAAAGCTGATATCATAAAGAATGTACATGAGAAAATAGGTGTCTCTAAGGGTGATTCTGCCCGTTTAGTGGAGTCAGTATTTGATATCATAAAGGAAACCCTTGCCGCAGGTGAGGATGTAAAGATTTCCGGGTTTGGCAAATTAAGCATCAGAGAAAAACAGGCCCGCAGGGGAAGAAACCCCCAGACCGGCGAAGAAATAGAGATAACGGCCAGAAAAGTCCTGACCTTTAAATCAAGCCAGGTGTTAAAAAAAGCATTAAACGTATAACGATCTGAATGATTATCCTGTCTTGGATTTTGCGGGTTCTCTATTATGGTTATTCCTGACAAGAATTATTTCCGTATCGGTGAGGTAAGTAAGATACTGGGCGTAGAACCTTACGTTGTCAGGTACTGGGAGTCGGAGTTCAAGGCCGTGAGACCTGCGCGAACGAGATCAGATCAGCGTCTCTACAGAAGGAAAGACGTAGAGCAGTTACTGGCAATCAAAGATCTGCTGTATGAAGAGATGTTTACCATAGCCGGGGCCAGGAAAAAACTGGTTGACATAAATCAGGGAAGCAACAGTTTCTCTGATGGAAATGTCAGGCTGATTGACATCAAAAGGAGATTAAAGGAAATAAAAGAGATTGTCGGTTGAGTGTGAGGGTCACCCGGAATGCGCATAAAAAGGCCGGTTAAAGGTATCAGCTTTAGCCGGCCTTTTGTTTACAATAAAACGCTTCAATCAAAACCCGCCGTAAAATCTTTCTGCGGGGACTATCTTCTCGATCCTCTCTTTGACGCCTTCAACGGGTTGATTTTCTGGGACTCTTCTTCAGCAGTCCTTTCTATGTGTGTTGCTGATGGACATCCTCCAATAGCCCATTTCCCCGCAGGATCGGGGTAAATAGCGCAGTATTTTCCGGTAGGATATTCCACGCACTTACTGCATCCTTCACACTTGTCAATGATCGGATGACAACTGCCTCCGTTAAAATTGCACCCTTTTCTGGTCATGAAGACACATTCAGCGCCTTCCTTGATGGTTTGGCAAAGCATGGGTATCGTTCTCCCTTTCTTGATTAAATATCTATCGAACAAAAAAATCGGGCCACCATACCGCAAGTGCCCCGATAGTTGCAAATGCTCCGAATAGACTGGCGCGCTTCCTAACAAATAAAATATGTCGTGTCAATAAAAAAATCGTTTCACCTGTGGACATATGCTCTTGACAATTGACCGGATGTGGTAAACATGCTACTTTATCACTTGCAGGTTTTAGAGTTGGATGGGTTTAGTTTCTTTATTCTCAACAGATGCGGTTTTTGTGAATTCTTCTCTATCGGTGTTCTTCTTTGTGGTGGCAGTATAAGATGAAAAAGATAAGAACGGTCACTCTAAAAAATAAACTGGGACTTCACGCGAGGGCTGCCGCCAAGATAGTAAATGTATCGAACAGATATGAATCTAAAGTGTTTCTTGAGAAAAATGGAAGGAAGGTCGAAGGCAGGAGTATTCTGGGGATATTGACCCTTGCGTGTCCCATGGGAAGTTGTATCACAGTTGAGGCTGATGGTTCAGACGCGGACGATGTTATGAAAGAGCTCGTAGAGCTCGTAGAGAATAAATTTGGAGAAGAGTAATTGAGCGAAAATGAGCTGAAAACAATAGTTGCCCTGAAGGGCATTGGAGTGTCCCCGGGCATAGTGATCGGAAGCGTTTATGTTTTTAACCGACAGGATATCAAGGAGAAGCTCTACAAGTTGAGTGATGACGAATCTGTCTCCAGGGAAATAGAGAGGTTCAAAAAAGCCCTTGGAAAATCGGAGCAGGAATTGCTGGACATAAAGGGGAGTCTTGAAGATCGCGAGGGGATAGGACCGCTGTTTATTGATGTTCATGTCATGATACTCAATGATAAGGCCTTCATCAAAAATACCATAAAGAACATAGGGGATCATCGTGTTAATGCGGAATGGGCGTTGAAGATGACGATCTCCAGACACAGGGAGATATTCGATAAGATAGAGGATGACTATCTCAGGGAACGTATCAGGGATGTAGAGTATGTGGGGCAGATAATACAGAGAAATCTGTCCGGAAAGATACATGAAAAAATCTCTGATATCAGCGAGGAGGTTGTCATTGTCGCGAGAGACCTCTCGCCGGCTGATACTGTTCAGATGGCGACCCGCAAGATTATGGGCTTTGCCACGGATATGGGCGGAAAAACTTCTCATACCGCGATTGTGGCAAAATCGATAGGGATACCTGCGGTTGTCGGACTCGAAAAAGTTACCGGAGAGGTGAGCACTGGTGATACAATCATTGTTGATGGTACTGCGGGTGTTGTTATTATAAACCCCGATCCGGAGGTAGTAAAGAGATACGAAGACAAGAAAAGACACTACCTCGTGATGGAAGAAGATCTGCTCAAGGATGCGCATCTTCCCGCGGTGACAGCGGACGGTCATAGTGTGGGTGTGGGGGCAAATATAGAGTTTGT
>JAFDAI010000145.1 GCA_019313905.1 Deltaproteobacteria bacterium
ATCGCCGACTATGGCAATTTTGAGACCTTCCATAGTGCCTTTCTTCTCTCTTATCGTGAGCATGTCAAGAAGGGCCTGAGTGGGGTGTTCGTGCGCCCCGTCTCCCGCGTTGATAATGGATTGTTCCAGCAGACCGGCGAGGATGTGCGCCGCGCCGGCGGCGCTGTGACGGATTATTATAATGTCCGGGTTCATGGATTCCAGGTTCTTAGCCGTATCAATGAGTGTTTCCCCCTTCACCACACTGCTTGTGGATGCCGAGATATTTATTGTGTCCGCGCTCAGTCTTTTCGCCGCGATCTCAAAAGATGTTCTCGTTCTGGTGCTTGCCTCGAAGAAGAGAGTAATGACCGTTTTGCCCCTGAGGGTTGGAACCTTCTTGATCTTTCTGGTCGATATTTCCTTAAAGGATTCCGCCGTATCGAGTATAAGGTCGATCTCTTCCCTCGGAAGATCTACTATCCCCAGCATGTCTTTTCTTGATAAGTTCATGGTGCTTTGCAACCTCTCCCGATCTTGATTGGGATACACCCATACGGATATCCATGACTCTGTTGATTAATGGTCTTTTCGCCCAATCTCTGCGTTATGCTCAAAAAATAATCCTCATAATATCAACTATATGCCTGCGGTTATTTTTTTCGCATGCCTTGATCTTGAACGAAAATCCTCATAAATCAACGGAGTCATCCGTGCCTTTGTTAACTTTCTTCGATTACAACCTCGTCAGAGTCCCTGTTATCTGTAAGATTAACACTGATATTTTCCCATAGCGAGGAGGGAAGGGTTTCACCTATGAAATCAGCCCTGATGGGAAGTTCCCTGTGCCCCCTGTCGACGAGGACGGCTAACTGTATCAGCTCGGGTCTTCCGAAGTCCATAAGCGCGTCCATGGCGGCCCTTATAGTTCTGCCTGTGAAGAGGACATCGTCTACAATGACAACCCTCTTGTGATCAAGGGGAAAGGGGATATATGTCTTTTCAATCTCCGGTCTTTTGCCTGTCGTCAGCACATCATCCCGGTAGAGTGTTATATCAAGTGTTCCGGACATGATCTCGATCCCCTCGATGGCGGATATCTTTTCGCGGAGTCTCTCAGCCAGGGATATTCCTCCTTTTCTTATGCCGATGATAATGAGGTTGTCCGTACCCTTGTTCCGTTCCAGTATTTCGTAGGCGATTCTCGTAAGGGACCTTTCAATCCCTTCCGCATCCATGACCACTTTCTTCTTTTTCATCTTTATTATTCCTTAATTTGTTATCCGGAGAGAACGCCACTTTCAAAGGTTGTCTCAAAAAAAAGGCCTTCCCACAGAATGAGAAGGCCTTTTAATACCCTTTTTCGCTGAAGCACTTGAGAAACATCGGAAACCTCTTTTAATTGATTTGTATGCTCAGGAAACCTGGCTACAGATACCAGCGTTTGTTCTTTGTGTCAAGATGTTAATTAAGCATGCTGCCCATCCTGCTCCACCTGACGTCTTTGTTGTTTTTGTCCCATGACCAGTATATGATGAATGCCTTGCCCAGAACATCCTTCAGGTCTACAAATCCCCAGAACCTGCTGTCATAGCTCTGATCCCTGTTGTCCCCCATAACAAATATATGTCCGGCTGGAACTGTGACCGGTCCGAAATTATCGCGCGGCTGTATCGAGGCCGGGAAGAGTATTCTGTCGGTATAAACCCCGTGACCGTCGTTGCAGGGAGAACCATTCAAGTATATCTTTTTGTCCCTTATTTCGATAGTATCTCCTGCCACGCCCACCACTCTCTTTATAAAATCCTTTGTCCTGTCCACCGGATATATGAAGACAACGATGTCCTCCCTCTTGGGGTCATCTATGGATACCAGAGTTTTCCTTATAAAAGGTATCTTTATGCCGTAGGCGAATTTATTGACGAGCAGGTGATCTCCTATCTGGAGGGTTGGCTTCATCGAACCGGAGGGTATCTTGAATGCCTGAACGACAAAGGTTCTTATAAAAAGGGCTATGAGTATAGCTATTATTATTGCTTCCGCATATTCCCTGACCACGCTTTTCCTG
>JAFDAI010000006.1 GCA_019313905.1 Deltaproteobacteria bacterium
CAAATAATTGACGCAAACCTGCCACTTTGGTATTGCTGTCTACAAGGGAATTGGATGATTGAAAAGTGGTAAGGTTATTTCCGGAACAGGTGGCAGTTTTCACCGGAATACGCACTCAAGTCATTTCGGAGCCCAGGAGCATTTCTTATGTGGCTACCGGGGTCGTAAACCAAACAGATGAGAGTTTTACAGTTCTGGTGAGCTTGATAACATCCTATATCTATCAGGAGTTGTTCACCGACTTCTCTGTCTCGCAACTTGGCGCTAGCCATTTTGATTTCAACACCGATTTGCTCTTCTTTAAGAAGAAAATCCATACGAGCTGACGCTCCAGCATAGCTTGGCACCACCTCCTCTGCCCTAACATCATCAAACAGAGCTTTTAATAATGCGTGCAATAGGTCTTGTACGTCATACTCATCCTTCACGCTGAGGCTTTGTCTTCCGTCATGCCGACGCGCTACTTGTATTACTACCTTATGAAATCTTTTGAGTACATCCTCGAAAATACATGCCATATTTACTTTTTCTGTTTGGGTCTCCTTGGTGACCGGCGCTTTTGTCTTTAGCCAAGGAATTTTCATTACTTGAAATTTGACCTCACGAGATAGTTCCTCCCAGCCGCCATTGTTTAACATGGAATTAAAATCCATAACAAGGGCTGGAACCATTCGAAAGCTACCGTGCAATGTGATCTCAAATGTGCCATTGACTCTTGTGCTGCCAGTAAGCTTGCTTACTGAGATGGTTGCGTATTTCCAATTCTCTTCATCTTGGCTGGAGACGGAGGCTTCCCATCCCTTCCCCTTACATACAGAAAATATTACTTCTTCCACTTCTTTTATTTTTTCTTGCCTGAGCGTCGTTTCATGCTGCTTCATGTCTAAACTTCCAGCTTATATTGCCCGAAATGGTGTGACGATTGCTGTTTCGATTGCTGTTTATAATCATACATACCCGTAAAAATTAGTCAAGCTAAGGCTTCAGGAAGAATCATGGCAATTTATGCTCTTGAGAAGCCTTGACTGCTTTGACCGACTAATATTTTATTACCCCAAAGATCTCTTTGTTTGAAAGGATAATATCTGAGTAATCTATTTCCCATGCAGAATGTCCATCCAGCGGATCGCTTCTGAATCACTGATCTTGCCAAGATAGACCTGGGTTGTTTTTAAATCCTGATGCCTTAAAATCACTTTTGATACGATTTCCAGAGGCATACCGTTTCTGCTGGCGTAGGTGGCTGAGTATCTCCGGAGATCGTGAGGCGAGATACGGACATTTACTTTATGTCCCAATCTCCTGACCAGTGCCCTTGCTGTTGAATAACATATAGGAAATGGACGGTCATCAGATTGGAGGGCTTGATCTTTGATGTATTCCGTCAGTCTCTTTGACACATTCTCCGGCATATAGGCAATCTCGGATTCTTTACCGGATTTTGGTTCCCGCAAGGTAATAGTTCTGTCGGAGACATCCAACACCTTTATCTTCAGCAACTCGCCGATCCTCAGTCCGCACTTTGCCTGAAGTTCCAGGATCAAGCGATCTCTAGCCCTTTTTGTGTTGTAGATCATTTCATCCACCGTTTCTCGGTCGAGAATTTTGCGCAACACTTGCTTTGGCGTTCGATAGGATTTCCTAAGCAGTGAAGTATTACAAGGATTTGTCATGTTCAATGAACAACGGTCGATGATAAAATTGTAAAAGGCTTTTAACTGGGCATATCGTAACCTTCGAGTTGATTTGGCAAGATCCTGTGTTAGTGTCTCCAAAAAGGTGTAGATTTCATCGGAACCAACGGAATCCAAGGTTCTTTCAGCGTAAATCCTTTCGAACCTGATAAGCAGATGATCGTAACTGTCGATGGTCCGCTGTTTATGGTCTGACTGGAGATAATTATTGAACAGCCTGATCGCTTCTTGTGTTGTCATGGTTCACCTCCACATTCTTTGTTTTCTGAGATCTTTGGGGTTCTCGGAAATTATATGTCTCAGGTGGACCAGATGCATGAAGAATTGTGACATGAGCCAATGGGGGAGCTCACATAGATTTGATAGAACATGAGAATCTGTGTACCAACTTCCACATTTCAAACCATATTCAATGATCTAGTTCGATCAACCACAGTGAAGCTTTGTATTTGAAGTGTTGGATACCTTCGATGAAGGCAACTTTAATGAAGACAGGAAGCATTCATCACTAAGGATGTTTTTCGGTTGATCTTAGAAAACCATCTACGGCAGATCGATCGCGTGCCAGTTATTTCAAGGAAGGACTATATATCAATTGATATACCGAATTTCAGAAGATCAAATTTCTGCGTACATAGAGCCCATCTTTTTTATTTTCTTTTTTACCTCTTCGACCAAACACTCTGGTTTTATCAATTGAGCTTCCTCTCCAAAAAATAGAAGCCTGCTTATCACTTCCGATTCAGACGAAGCGCTGAATGTCAGTATGATTTTCCCCTTACCCTTGTGTGTGATTTTCTGATCGGGACTCCATATTCTCTCAGAAACAAACCGTGCAGCCCATCCGGTACATTCGACTTCTACCTCAAAAGCGATTTCTTTAGCGATTCCGAAATTCTGGTTAAATGTTTTCTCAAAATCATAGTTATCCGGAAACTCATAACCCCTGTCAGTCATCTTGATCTCATTTATCCTGTGAACAGCAAGGAGAGGGTCATAATCCGGTTCCTGATATCTTTTACCGGGATATCTTGCCATTTGAGCATGAAGATAAACCGTGTCATTGTGCGAGAACAGTTTAAGGGGTTTAATGTAAAAGGTCTTTCCCTTTTTCTCCATAATAGCTTGGTAACTAACTTTACAGACCTTCTTCGCTTTCATTCCTTCTATGATCGTATAAATTGTATCGTAGTGGGGCGTGTAATCTATGGTCCCGGGACGAAAGGATCCAAAAACCAGGGATGACTTCTCTTCCTTCTCGGGAAGCAGAACCCGGCTTTTTAAAAGTGCCTGAGTCGCTTCTTCAAACAGTTTGTTTCCCAAGAGATGAGCCGTGAAGTCCCTGCACATTTCAAGGATGTTTAGTTCCATTTCCGTAAGAGAGTATGTAACCGGCAACCTGGTCGGTCTTTGTATCCGGAAGTACTTTCTGTTCCCTTCCATCCTCTCGTCTATATTAACCTTGTAAGCCATTCTGATATCATTTACCAGCCTCAGCACCGTTTGTTTAGAACAGCCGAGCATCCGTGAGAGTTCCGTAAGCGAATAGCTCTCTCCGGAAAAAAGAAGCCGCACAAAAAGACTGATCAGCTTCTCGCCATAACTTCTGTAGATACTTCTTTTTTCAGCCATAATATGCCTCCTGAAAAAAACTATTAACCGTTCCGTAGTATGGAACGCTACCATGATAGGTATACACAATCAAGAAAAAAGGGGGGGAGCATTTATATGAAAAAAATTCCTTACGGCAGAAAACTCAGGTCGGATAACTGCGTCAGCATGATTAATTGCGACAGGGATGAAAAATTCATGATGAGAAAATGCGCGACATACCTCAATCTTCTTCTTGAAAGCTACAATCTGATTGATTCCGAAACATTTGATTTGCTGAACTGGGTTCTTGGGCCAAACATGGAAAAAATAAGAGGCTATATCTTATCGCGCCTCGATGAAACACAAAGGGAGAAATTTGAAGAAGAACTTCTCGATTCCAAGTTTGATGAGCGATCCTATTCCAGCGCGGCAAAAAAAATCATGCAAAGCCCGAAGAAAAAAGGCTTCTCCGAGCTGAATGGTTTTATTCAAAGCGTTCTGCGGTCAAGGATCAGGAAACTGACATATAAGGGAGCATCCGGCATCGAAAAAAATCTGTCTTTATTCAAGAAAATGTTCAACCTGACAGAGCAGGAGACAGAATTTGCTCTTTTCTTCTTTGTCATAGATGTTTGCGATCCCTCTACAAACTTCTTCGACCTCTATCTGCACTGTGACATGTTCATAGGACGCAAATACCTTGCGACCCTGCTCCAGTCAAGCCAGAGAGAGCTCAATCAAATCCTCAACGGAACACTTTCCAGAATAGATTTTTTCGAGATGGACCAGTTCATCAAATTGAGCAGCGAGTACCGCAGTATCTTTCAGAATCCCTCCGGCGAGACATTTTCAAAGAACTTCTTCACCAGGATTTTACAAAAGGCAATCCCACTTGAAAGCCATCTGATTGACTGGAGGCATACAGAGCATATCCTGAAACTCCTCGGAAAAAAACCTGAGACCTCGACCCATATTGTTTTTTACGGCCCTCCCGGGACGGGGAAAACCAGTTATGCGCACGGCCTTGTACAGAAGCTCGGGCTTCCCGCTTACGAAGTAGTCCGCGACGAGGAAAACACCACCATAAAACGACGGGCTGCCGTTACCGCCTCTCTGAACATGACAAATCACGGGGAGGGATCACTGATTGTCGTTGATGAGGCGGACAACATGCTCAATACACGACTCTCTTTCTTTTCCAGAGGAGAAACCCAGGACAAGGGATGGCTCAACCGGATTCTGGAAGAACCAGGTGCGAGGACAATATGGATAACTAACTCCATCGATAACATTGAAGAGTCGGTACTCAGGCGTTTTGCCTTCAGCCTCTACTTCAAGCCTTTCAACCGAAGGCAGAGGATAGGACTCTGGAAATCGGTTATTCGCGTCAACAGGATCAAGCGTTATTTCAGCGAATTGGACATTGATGATCTGGCAAAACGATACAAAGTCAGTGCAGGAGCCATAGACCTTGCGATCAAGAAAGCTAAAGAATCGGGGAATCTATCAAAGGACGGATTTAAGGAAGCCTTTGTGATGACCCTCGAAGCCCATGGCATTCTCATTAACGGGGGAAAGAAAAAGATTCACAAAGACAGAATCGAAGAAAATTATTCCATCGACGGCCTGAATATCGAAGGAGACCTCGAAACAACCATGGCTCAGCTCGAATCTTTTGATCATTATCTCAGGAAGCCGGACAACGACAGCATTAAAAACATGAACCTTCTCTTTTACGGACCCCCCGGCACAGGCAAAAGCGAGCTGGCGCGATATATTGCTAACCACCTTGACAGGGAGATTATCACAAAGCGGGCAAGTGACCTGCTCGACAAGTATGTCGGCGAGACCGAACATAATATCAGAAAGGCCTTTGAAGAAGCTGAAAACGAAGAGGCAGTCCTGATTGTTGATGAAGTGGATACGATGTTATTCAGCAGAAACAACGCACAGAGGTCTTGGGAAATTAGCCAAACCAACGAGTTCCTAACACAAATGGAGCGATACCGGGGGATTCTGATATGTACGACAAACCGGCTGAAAGGGCTTGATGAGGCGTCCACTCGACGATTTAATCATAAGATTGGATTCAAATTTCTCACACCTGAAGGAAACGTCATATTTTACCAAAAACTCCTGGCACCGCTGACGAATACTCGTATGGACGAACAGAACGAGAGACTATTGATGAATATTACCGATCTTGCCCCCGGAGATTTCAGGATTGTTCGCGACAGGTTTTCTTTTTACGCAAAGGAGCAGGTAAGTCATCCGATTCTGATAGATGCTCTTGAAGCAGAGGTCAAAGCAAAAAACTTTCCTAAATATGGAGGGGAAAAGATAGGATTTTAAAATAATATGGATATTTATAAGAAGAAAGAGTATAGATTTTTATGGCATCTAATCGGCACTCTTAGGAACAAAGGCAGGGGGATGAATCATGGAGGATGTGAAACATATTGCAAAGGAACAAAAAATTGATACTCAAATTAAAAAGAGACCTGGAGAAAGAAGGTTTTAAAACATGCTGGTATGATCCGTTTTTTGCGTGGATGCACCCTGAAGATGCAAAGATGAAGGAACTTCAAAGCGAACCGGGAAACACTTTTTATATATGTGATCTCCCAATACCAAAGGTTGTACCTTTTGATCTTGCTGTAGTTTCAATATCTGTAAGAGAACAGATCCATTTTCAGCTCTCATTGTATTACATTACAATATTGGAAGATGAGGTTGAGAGAGATGCCATAAATGCTATTTTTGATCGTCATGCTACAGAATGGTCCGTGATAAGAACTGACTATTTTTCTGATATCGCATCACGGTTTTCGTTGCTTTGGGATACCGAGTATGACGATTTTATTGAGGATTCACTCTGGGGGAATTTTCCATTCGACTCAGTCGAAGCCATTATACCTCTAATGAAAGCGATAAAGGGTTAATTATATTATCTAAAAGACTAGGAGGTAATTAAAAATGGTACCATCAGGTAGAGAAATTAAATTGAATTGGCAAAAAAGAATACATGCCACACAACTTGATGACGAAATAGATTTTTTAAGCAAAAACGGAGGTATTTATATCTGGATATTCAATGGAACTCCACCACGCATTACATATGTGGGAGAAACAGAGTGTTATATCGATCGATTTGTCCAACACTTTTCAAATATACTAACGGGTAGGTTCAATACATATGCGATGACTCCAGAAGACGATTTTGTAAATTACCTAAACGAATATTGTCATGATAAATCTTTTGATGAAATAGATAAAAATAAATTTTATATACCGGGCAAGCCAAGTCCAGACTTTAGATTTAAGAATACATACTTCGAGGAAAATCTACTCAAAATGCACAGAAACTATTTGGAAAACTTGGATTTTGCCTTTGCCAAAGGGAATTTTAAGGATAAGAACGAAAGAAGAGAAATGGAGGGAATTTTAATTAAAGGTTTAATAGAATTATATTCCAAGGAGGCGAATGTAGAAGTACTTGAGTCGAAAATTCCGCGCTCTCGGCAAATTCCTATTGGAAGAATAAGCAAAAATCCCTCCCAATCATATGAGATTGAACATCAACATGATCCTCTTAAAATACAACTTCCAGAAGATATAATAAATATTCGTGGATATGATTTTGAATCGAAACGGATTAGATGGGCGAACGAAAAAGGCTAACAGGAAGTTGCAAGCATCCCCGAATATCCAAAAGATGACTCCCCGGAAAATGAGCGTTTCTAACCGCATTCAATGATTTGGCCCGATCATCCGCAGTGAAGCTTTGTATTTGAAGTCTTGTATGCCTAAAAAGAAGTAATCCCAACGCTTACAGGAAGAAACCCTTGTCTTTCCTATATATTTTTTCTTGATATGTAATTGCAATGGGATTAAACGAACAGTATTTCGAAGATCTTTATCGCAGGGCTTCTTTGTTAAAAGTCGAATTTCTCAGATTCCTGCTATATTCCAGCTTTTCAATCCTGAGTTCTGTCTTCCCCTTTTTGTTTGCCGGCGTCATGATGGAGCTGAAGGGTGTCAGGATGCCCTTGACCGTTCTTATGTCATGATTTTCGAGATATTTATGGAATTTACCTTTTCTATAGAAGTCGATCTTTACAATGAAATAATCCGATTTGCGCACATAGAGTATCAGCTTGCTGTACACTTTTGTGCCGTTTTGTCTTGTTGCCTCCACTCTATAACAATCAGAACCGGCGGCCTCTCCGTCTCCCAGGAGCAGGTATGTATAATCATCGATATTCCGGGAGCTGATATCATCATAATAGAAATGGGAATTGACGAAGGGTTTTCCTTTGTCGGACGCGGCTATTCTCTTTATTTTTCCCGAAGATAATCTTAACCACTGGTCATCATCTCTTCCCATGTGTGTGTGAGTCAGGAGTTTTATCTTTGTCGGTTTTGTGAAGGATATAAGGCTCTTGTCTTCATCATCTTTAAATTTCTTTGTCCTGCTCTCGAATTCTTTCTCCATAACCCTTCCGCCTTTATGTATCTGCATCAATACACTGCTCACAACGGTTTTTGACTCAGGAAGGGCGTCGTTTTTCTCCATAACATCTCTTCCGGTTAGCGCGAACAGGGGCTGAGCCAGAAAAAATACAAGAAAGATTGTCAGAAAGAATTTTGTTTTCACCTGCGACTCCTTTTCGTAATCATGTCAGTCATCCTGTTTCATTCCAAGAAATTTGTCAATATCCAAATGTCTGCTTACCCATGAATCGGACGGCGGTCTGTCAAGATTGATTCCGGTGGCCTTGATAACGGAGGGGAGTATAAGAAGCGCCCCTATTGTTGTGTTTATCATTGTGGTGGCGGTGAGTATGCCGAATAAGATTATCGGCAGAAAATTGGAAGTTATAAGAACCGAGAATCCAAGGATCAGCGCGAGCGACGTAAATAGTATCGCTTTTCCGGAGACAGCAAGGGTGCGCCTTATCGTTTCATCAATATCCAGTCCCCGTGCCCTGTTTTGTCTGAATGTGTTGAGAAAGTGTATGGTATCATCCACGCCGATTCCTATGGTGATCGCGGCGATAACGGATGTGGCCATATCCAGGTCGATCTGCAGCCACCCCATAATACCGAAGTTGACAATAACGGCGACACTCATGGGTATCAGCGCCAGAGGTCCCGCTTTGATCTGCTGGAACAGCAGCATGACGATGATTCCCACTATCAGGAGTGAGAGAAAAAGGCTCTGCATCTGTCCCCTGATTATATAATAGACCGATTTGACGTTCATCATCGGGAATCCGCTGATGGTGTAAGAGACGCCTTCTGGCAAATTTTTATCCAGGTAATTCGATATCTTACCGGCAATTTTTTTTATCTCCGTCGTACCCACGCTATAGTCTTCTTTCTTGCACAACCTGGCGAGCAGGTTGCATGTTCTGAAATCAATATCGACGAAGGGTTCGAACTCGTCGAATCTGCCGTCTGAGTTGTCGTCATCTCCGGAATATATTTCCAGATAATCGATGATATCGAGGCGGTCTTCAGGAATTTTATAGAAGGATATATCATCATTATTCATGGCCATGTGCATGGTCTTGATGAAGTCTGAGAAGGATTCTGTCCGGCCGATATTGAGGTCGGGATTCTTATCGGATACCAGCCATTTTCTCAGATTTTCAATCGTGACAAGAAAATCAGGATCCTTTATGCCATCGGTTTTCCCTGAATCAATAAGGATATCGTAACACCATCCCCCGCCGAATTTGTTGCCGATGGCACGTGCATTCACTCTTATCTGGTCGGTTTCCTTGAAATAGTTCAGGAACGCGGTTTCTATGTTGATCCTGAGAATTCCCACCGCTGATACGGCGATGAGAATGCCGACAACGATAAGCACTTTCCTGTAATGAACAATAGAGCCGCTGGCCATCAGTGCGATGATTTTATCAACCACTGTTTTTCTACTTTTGTCCTTTTGGAACAGTATGGAAGGTCTCCTTCCCGGCATAAGCACAAGACACGCGGGAATCAGGGAAGAGGAAATAAACACGGCGAACATTACGCCGACGGCGGAAGCTATGCCCCACTCACGCACAGCCGAAACCTGGCTGGTTGCCAGCGTCATAAAAGCCATAAAGGTTGTCAGCCCGGCCAGAAGCACTGTCAGCGATATGTGAGACATAGACTCATAGAGGCCCGTCTTCTTGTCCGTTTTCATAATGGTATTGAAATCGGAGTAATACTGATTGAGTATATGAATAGCGTAAGAGCTTCCCACTGCTATTATCAGCGGTGGAATGGATACACCGACCGGGGTTATCTTGTATCCGACATATCCCATAAGACCCAGAATCCACAGCTCTGCCAGTCCGAGCGTAACGAAGGGCAGCAGCACGCCCCGAATTGATCGGAAATTGAAATAGAACACAATAACAACAACCAGCAGAACAAGGGAAACATTTTTGAATATATCATCGTGCATGTAATTGTTCATCTGCATATTTACGACCGGGACGCCCGAGGATATTATATCAAGGTCGTCACGGTGGCTGTCGATAACTTCCGTCATTTCGCGAACAACCGGGTCCTGATCATCGAGATTGATAAACTTAACGACAACGCAAAAATCAGTTATTTTCCCTGTCTGAGGGTCTCTGCTGTATAGACCTTTTTCGAAGGAAGGATTACGCTCCAGTCTCTGTCTGAATTCACCGATCTCTTTTTCGGACGAAGGGAGTATGCGTTTTCCGTCGTCATCTTTTTCGATAAGATCGTATGTTTCGAGGGTGTCGTTTTCGCCGGTTATATCTTGCGACGTCAGTGGAGAAATAATCGAATCTATGACTTCCTTTCTCTTGAAGTCCATGGAATAAAGTATCTGTCCTCGCAGCTTTTTCAGGTCGCTCCTGCTTAATATGCCGGTTTTGCCGAAGGCCCTGTCTGCTTTTCTTTCAAGCAGTCTCTGGAAGCCGGGATCATCGCGGAAGGCTGCCATAAGATCATCATATCGAACGTTTTTATCTGATATTATCGAATCAAATTTCTTCAACCGGGAATTTTCTCTGTCCTTATCGAAGTCTTTATATCCCTCCAGGTCGGCAAGGAGGGCATCGAGTTCTCGGAAAGTTTCAGTGTTCCACAGATCATCACCGGACACGGCCATGATGATAAATCTGCCGTTATCACCGTAGATGTCTTTCAACTTGGTGTAATAAATATACTCACTGTCATCTTTGGGCATAAAGGACTCGACAGAGTTATCGAATTTCAACATGGTTATTCCGGGGACCAGTACCGCTGTGAAAATGACAAGCATGATCAGTATGGGTACGGGTCTTCGCAGGACAAAATTGATGTATCTATTCATAGAAAAACCTGATGGTGAACTTTTAGTCTATTGCAGACACGAAACAGATGAAGTATATATATCCCATTACAATGTCAAACGATTTCTTCAACCAGACCAGGGGAACATAAAATGAAGATAAGCAGTGTAGCACAGATGAGAAATCTGGACAGGACAGCCATAGAGAAGTTCGGGATAGAAGACAAGCTGTTGATGGAAAACGCGGGTCTTGCCACGTTCGGCGTTATCCAGAGTAAATTGGGTGTAGGGGGCAGGAAGTTTGCTGTATTCTGCGGTGTTGGAAACAATGGAGGCGACGGGTGTGTTGTCGCGAGAAAACTGCACTCAAACGGCGGAGACGTAAAGGTTTTTATTGTTGGTAATCCGGATCGGTTCGCGGATTCCGCTAAGATGAATTTTAATATTATCAAAAAGCTTCCCGTAGAGATCATAGAGATTGTTGATGCGGACTCCGTGAAGGCATATGTGCTCGATTCCGACGCGATTATAGACGCGATCTTCGGGACAGGCCTTGCGCGGGACGTCGAGGGACTGTACCGGGATGTTATAGAAATGATAAATGCCGGCGGGAAACCGGTCTTCAGTGTTGACATACCATCGGGTGTCAACGGCGACACGGGAATGATTATGGGTGCAGCGGTGAAGGCGGATTACACCGTTACATTCGGACTGCCCAAGGCAGGGAATATGCTCTTTCCGGGATATGATCTGTGTGGAAAACTGTACGTGACCCATATTTCGTTTCCCCCTTCACACTACAACGATGATTCCATAAATGTCGAAATCAATACTACGCCGGAGATTCCACCGAGAGGTGCTGACGTCCATAAGGGAGATTTAGGCAATGCACTCTTTATTGCAGGCGCCGCCGGTTATTTCGGAGCCCCTTATTTCGCAGCTTTTTCATTTATGAAAGCCGGGGGCGGATATTCGCGACTGGCATCCCCGCAGTCTATTACGTCCTTCATAGCCGACAAGGGAAGTGAGATTGTCTTTATCCCCCAGGAAGAGACAGCTTCCGGCAGTATCGCTTCCAAAAATAAAGATGATCTGCTGAAACTTTCAGAGAAGATGGATATGGTTGTGCTGGGGCCGGGTCTGTCGCTTGATGAAGAAACGCAGATGCTCGTGAGGGAACTCGCACGCGGGATCACAAAGCCCCTGCTGATAGATGGGGATGGGATTACCGCTCTGTGCGCGGATCTTCAGATTATCAGAAAAAGAACGGCGCCTACCATCCTGACGCCTCATCTGGGCGAGATGTCCAGAATCACGGGCGTTGATGTGGAAGAGATACAGGCGGACAGGATAAATATACTGCAGAACGCAGCCCGGGACCTGAACGCGATTATTGTAATGAAGGGCGCTCACTCGCTTACAGGATATCCCGATGGAAGAATTTTTATAAATCTCAGCGGAAATCCGGGGATGGCAACGGCCGGATCGGGTGATGTGCTCACCGGCACAATTGCCGCCATGTTCGGACTGGGATTGCCCATCGGGGAAGCGGTCAGAAAGGGTGTGTTCATGCATGGAGTCTCCGGCGACCTCGCCGCGGAATGTGAAGGGGAAGATGGCATGACAGCTCAAGATATTATGGATTATCTTCCTCTCGCGGTAAAGATGGATCGTGAAGGCCTGGATGATGCCCTTCGCGGGAGATATGAGGGGGTGACTGTGATATGAAGCCGAAGACTATACGGAGAGGTCGATATTGATAGTATACTGAAGTATCACGTAGATCAGGTAGATACCCAGCAGCCACACCCCCTGCCACTTTCTAAACCCCCCGTCCCTGTTCATAAAGACGAATGTCCTGAATGAGTATAGGATAATGAGCATGACGGGAAAGTGAAAGATGAAAAAGTTTGGCGATATGTACAGTGGCCTTGCAGCTGCCGCGGCTCCTATGACAAAGAGGCAATTGAGCACGTCGGCTCCCACGATATTTCCGACGATGATATCCGGGTGACCCTTCCGGATGGATGCAAAGGCGGTCATGAGTTCCGGCAGTGAAGTGCCGAGGGCCACCATGGTGGCGGCTATGACATCCTCAGGTACACCGATTCGCAGCGCGATTTCCGCCGCCGCGGGAACGAGTATACGCGCCCCGGCGACTACCATAAACAATCCCCCCACAACCATTGCCCAACACCTGCCCATATTGATGATCTCGGCGTCGCTGTGATTCTCTTCATTTGGGCCTGTGTCCTGTCTGGACCATCTATAAGTCAGGTACATATAACCCGCGAGGAGTGTCAGGAAAAAGATTCCCACCCACCTGTTCAGCACTGGTTGGCCGGACATTGAAACGAAAGCGTGGATGGAAATAATGACCAGCAGTGTGGCAACTCCCACCTGCACCCAGCCCGTCCTGTTGAGGATGAAGCGATTGACCGGAATCGGCGCCAATATGCAGGCAAGACCGAAGATCAGACCTGTGTCGGCGATTATAGAACCGACGCCATTTCCCAGGGCGAGACCCGGATTTCCCATCCATGCCGCCATTACTGACACGAACGCCTCCGGCATTGTAGTGCCGAGAGAGATAATGGTCGCGCCGATTACGATCTTGGGAAGACCGGTTCGTTTTGCCAGCGCGACAACGCCGTCTATCATCCAATTCGCGCCTATGGACAGGAGAGCAATGCAGATGACGATTAAGAGCAGGAGGAGAAGGGCAGGGGCCCCCGCCATCAGATTGTGAAGGACAGTTGCGTCCCATAGCCAGCGAAAAATTTCCATATAATGACCGCTCACTTTATTAAGAACAGGTGGCTGCTGTTTGAAATACAGAGGGTTTCCACTATGCTCATATCATAATAATAAAACGTTTTTTCAGGCCCTAAAAATAGTCAGAGCGCCAATAGCGATAAAACCGATACCTGCAATTACGGAGAGATGTTTCTCACTAATATAATTGGAAATAAAACTGCCTGCAAGGACACCGATTGCCGATGCGACAATGAGAGCCAGAGACGCACCCAAGAACACGGTCAGCTTGCTCACGCCCTTGTCCGTCGCGAAGAGCATGGTGGCCAGCTGCGTTTTGTCACCGAGTTCCGCGATAAAGACAGCGGAAAATACGATAGAAAGAACTTTTATATCCACGAGTTTCTCCTTGTTCAGTCACCCAAAAGTGCGATAAAAAATTGAGTTATGTGCCAGATTCCAATAAATACGTTCTTTAAGCGTACATTAAATATATATATGACGTCAAGCTTTTGACCATTCTTTCGGAGGATGGTTATTGTATAGTCTTTTATAATGTCCGGGTTGTATCTTGTGGTTTCAACGAAAATGTATTACATAACCGAGGTAAATCAGGTCATTAAATCAGTATCACAGGAGTTTAATAATCATGACAATCTCGCGAAAAGTCGAAGGTTTTATGTCAAAGTCTTCCTGGATAAGGAGGATGTTTGAGGATGGGATAAAGCTGAAGGAAAAATATGGCGCGGAAAACGTGTTCGACTTCAGTCTCGGAAATCCCAATGTTGCTCCCCCCGACAGGTTCAGAGAACTGTTGTCGGAGATTGCGGGTGAGAGCGTGCCGGGTGCCCACAAGTACATGCCGAATGTCGGTTACGCGCGGACCAGGGCTGAGATCGCGGCACATCTTTCCGGTGAGCATTCGGTGGCCCTGTCTCCGGAACATGTTATTATGACCTGCGGAGCGGGAGGAGCGCTGAATGTTGTATTTAAAACGCTTCTTGATCCTGGGGAAGAGGTCATCATACTGAAGCCGTTTTTTGCCGAATACACCTTTTATGTGGATAATCATGGCGGAACTTCCGTATTTGTAGAGACAAATGAGGACTTTTCCCTGAATCTGGATGCCATAGAGAGGGTGGTGACAGAGAAAACAAAGATTATCTTAATAAATTCTCCTAACAATCCAACCGGAAAGATATATGACGAGGAGTCCATAAGGGGCCTTTCGCTGCTTATCGAGAAGAAGGAAAGGGAATATGGTAAAGAGATATATCTTGTTTCTGATGAACCTTACAGCGCGATAGCTTACGATGGAATAAAAGTTCCAGGCATTCTTGGCGCCTGCAAGAACAGCATAATAGTCACGTCATATTCAAAGAGCCTGTCCATTCCGGGTGAAAGGATTGGTTATATAGCTCTCAGCCCCGGGATATCGGATATTGATAAGCTTATCGGGGGAATTGCCCTGTGCAATAGAATACTCGGTTTTGTGAATGCTCCGGCGTTTATGCAGAGGATCGTGGAGCGGATGCAGGGAATATATGTCGATATTGAGCACTACAGAAGAAAACGGGATCTGTTGTGTGACGGCCTGTGGAAAGCAGGATTCGAGTTTGAAAAGCCTGAAGGCGCCTTCTATCTCTTTCCCAGAACACCGATAGACGATGATGTAGAATTTGTCCGCGCGCTGCAGGAGAAAAATATCCTTGTTGTCCCCTGACGATTCCACGATTATAAACTCTATGGATGGCTTTGAAGCCGTTATGAAAAAGTACAGAAAGAGTTAGTAAGTTAGAAATTATTTTCTGCGTTTTTTGGCAGAAAATAATTTTGTTAACGCATTAGTAAGATAGAAGTTGCTTTCTCGTGGAAAGCGACTTCATTATCGCACTTATCCCCTTTGGGGGGCTTATCCCGTTTATCGGGGTTAGGAGAGTTTCAATGGAAGAACACCGGCCATGGGGATATTATCAGGTACTTTCTGATGAAGCTGATCACAAAGTAAAGAGGATTGTTGTTTATCCCGGCAAACGTTTGAGCCTCCAGAGACACCGTCGTCGTGATGAACACTGGTATCTGCTGACCGGGGAGGGCATTGTCACCATCGGCAGTGAAGATCTGCATGTAAAAAGAGGACAATCGGTGGATATTCCAAGAGGCGCGCTGCATCGTATGATGAATTCCGGGACAGGGCCTGTAATGTTTATAGAAGTCCAGACGGGCGATTACTTTGGTGAAGACGATATCGAGCGGGTTGAGGATGATTATGGACGGGTCTAAATCGAGTGGCTGATATGGAAGTTGTAAAGATTACCATACTTGGATCGGGGACATGTGTTCCATCTCTTGTGCGCAGTTCCTGCTCTGTGCTTATGGAGATGGGCGGCGCGAGACTCGTGTTTGACATGGGTATCGGCACGATGAGACGTCTCCTCGAATCGGGCGTCACGATAGGTGAGGTATCCCATATCTTTTTCAGTCACCTTCATCCTGATCATACCGGCGAGCTGGTCAATTTTCTCTTCGCGAGCAAGTATCCGGAGGGGAGCCGGAGACGCGACAGGCTCAGAATTACAGCCGCCGCGGGATTTATGGATTTTTATGAAGGGTTGAGGGATGTGTATGGACAGTGGGTGGAGCTGGAAGAAGGAATCGTGGATATTGTTGAGATGAGCAATTCAGGGCCGGATTCCATTCAACTCGATTTTGCGGCTATAAATACCCTTCCCATGGCACATATAGAAAGCAGTATTGGTTACCGCGTGACGACACCTGACAATATATCCATTGTTTATACAGGGGACACTGGTTACTGTGAAAACGCGGTAAAGCTCGCCATGGATGCCGATTTGCTTATATGTGAATCCGCGTTTCCGGATGAGCTGAAGGTTGACGGTCATCTGACTCCCTCGCTCGCGGGCAGGATTGCCTCTGAGGCCCGCGTGAAGAACCTTGTCCTCACGCACTTTTATCCTGAGTGCGAAGGGGTTGATATCGAGGCACAATGTCGAAAAACATATGGTGGCAGGCTTGTGTGTGCCGAGGATCTTATGCGGATTGAGATCGCGGAGGGACACCTCACCCTCTTGGAATAAGGGGATGTGTTACCTTATAACCATTGAAGGGGTAAAAGAAGAAGTGGCGCCGGATCAATGCATGCACCGGAGTGAACTGTGATGAAGATGCAACTGCCGTTACATAAGACCAAAATAATCTGCACGATCGGTCCCGCCTCGCAGTCGGAAACGGTTCTATCTGATATGATGCGCAGGGGGATGACCATCGCCCGAATCAACTTCTCCCACGGTACCCTGGAAGAGCACCAACAGACCATCGCCTCCATACGAATGGTGGCGGAGAAACTTGGCAGGCGCTGTCCCATCCTTGTCGATCTACCTGGTCCGAAGATGCGGATCGGTAAACTGGAGAAGGAACCGCTGTTTCTCACGAAGGGAACAGAGGTTACGTTAACCACCAGGAACGTTTTGGGTACACCGGCCATTATCCCCGTGACTTACCGGAGACTTCCAGAAAGCGTTTCACCGGGGAGTGTTATCTATCTTAATGATGGTTTCATCGCCATGGAGGTGATAACGGTCCTGGACGATGAGGTTTTGTGCACGGTGACGATGGGAGGACAGCTCCTCTCTGGGAAGGGTCTCAATCTTCCCGGGGCAAAGATCTTCATGAATCCCGTTACCGACCGGGACCTCGAACTGATGGACTTCACCCTCGGGGAGGGTATCACCACCTTCAGTACATCTTTCGTCGAAACGGCGGATGATATCATCCGGGCAAAAATGTTTGCCCGGGAGAAGGGCAGGGAAATCTATGTTGTAGCGAAGATCGAGCGAGCAGCCGCCGTCGAGAATATTGATGAAATCCTTGAAGTCGCGGATGCCATTATGATCGCCCGTGGTGATCTGGGGGTCGAAATCCCCATCGAAGAGGTTCCCATTGTTCAGAAGCAGTTGATTCGAAAGGCCAACCTCTCCTGCCGTCCCATTATCACGGCGACGCAGATGCTGGAATCCATGATCGACAACACCCGTCCCACCAGGGCGGAGGCGACCGATGTCGCCAATGCCATTCTGGACGGCACCGATGCCGTTATGATGTCTGAGGAGACGGCAATCGGCCAGTACCCCGTCGAAGCCGTGGAGGTAATGGCACGGATTGCCATCGCCCTGGAACGGCAGCGGCACATGATACGGTCATCCATTTTCCTTCAGGAGCAGCTGAAAGAAGAACTGGTCAACCGCCAGATAACCGTTCCGGACACCGTTTCACTGAATGTTTCCGAGGCGGTCCGGGCGCTGGGTTGCCCCTTTGTCCTGACGGCTACTTCAGGGGGGATGACGGCGCGCCGCGTGTCGAGGCTCAAGCCTGACAGCTGGATTATAGCCTGCAATAACGATGAACGGATCTGCGATTTTCTCCGGTTTTCATACGGTGTCTTTCCCATACTCATGGACACCGGCATCCGGAAATGGTACCGGAAGCTGATAAACCTTCTCAAGAATTCAGGACTTATCCGAAGGGGAGACAGGGTCATCCTGACGGAGGGCAAGTTCTCAGGCACGACGGGGGGAACCGACTCTCTGGGGATTATTACGATCTCATAGCCCCTTCGTGAACGAGGCACGAACGGTTGAGACCTTTGCATAACGTCCCCTTTTGCCCAATTTCTGCGTCAGGCTCAAATTTTAATCCTCGAAATATCCAATATATTCCTGTGGTTAAAATCTTCGCCTTCCTTGAACTTGAACAAAATTGAATATTCTGCAAAGACCTCCGGTTGGCTGTAAGGCCTCACGGCTGTGACGGAGATACTGGCGTGACCCTGTAATAGCAGTATGCAATTCAGATATCTTCAAACTGGCCAAGTTCAACGTTTTTCCTGACCCTGCCGGAATCAAAAATCCGTCCGTTCATCACGATGTATACACCCGGCGGCAACAATTGGACCGCGGCTATGGCGCATCCGATATTGAATTCCGCGTCACTCGATCTGAATCTTGCCGGTTCCATCGAGCCGGTAAGAACTATCACTTTGTCCGGCACTGATCGTAGTATTTCTGCGGTTTGCACCATGGTATCGGTTCCGTGCGTTATCACAATGTGCCGGTGTTTTTCTTCTGCTACCCTGCCCAGGATTATTTGACGTTCCTCATCTGTGATGTCCAGGCTGTCTTTCCTGAGGATGGATTCGCATTCGTATTCGAAAACGACATTTACTTCCTTCAATATCTCGTGGAGACGGGAATCTCCTACCTGATAGTTGTTTTTCCTGTCGAAATACACCTTGTCTATTGTGCCTCCGACTGTGAAAAATTTGATTTTCATGATTTGCACCCGGACGTTTTTTCTAAGGGACATAATAACAGGTAATCCTGTTTGTCAAGATGAAAGGTTTGCGCAAACAATGTAAAAAAGGCGTCCCATCCTGCAGGAGACGCCTTTTATGTATTTGTAATACCCGGGAATATTTACTCGTTCTGAAGGTCAGCAGCTAACTGTACAAGAACCGCAACCTGATCATCCGGCACACGACCACGCACGATGGCACGGCATACACCATCCTTGTCCAGAAGTATCGCGTTTGCGCTGTTTGTCTTGAGACCCCACGCATTCCTTAACGACGCGTCATAATCAAAAAGGATAACGGTCTTATATTTCTCTGCCTTTGCGGCGCCGAATGACTTAATAAGAAAATCCGGCTTCCATGATGCCTTGCAATCGGCAATTCCTATCCCTTTATAAGTCGCATTTTTGAGAAGCCCGTCATCTTTTGCCTTTTTCATGGCCTCGGTGAAATGCTCATTCATGTCTTTCTCATCCGGATCATTATAATTAACCAGAAGCACCTTACCTGCCCAGCTTTGCATCGTATACACCTTGCCGTCCGCGTCCGGGAATGACCAGTCCGAAGCCTTGTCTCCCACCTTTAAATCACCCGCGATCGCGCCTGAAACTGTCCATAACAACACCAGCAAAACTGTAAAAAATATCTTTTTCATTTCAAACCCCCCTTTTAATTTGAAAGTATTGTGTGACTATAGGGTAGCAAAGACTGCGTGTCAATGAAAATGAGACATCTCCGCCAATAATTTACTGTATCACAGAATCATTTCCTTCCAGTGATGGTTTATTAATCCAGACATCCTTCTAAGCCGTTCTTTTGATAATATAGATGCTGAGACGGTCTATTACGTCTTCGGCCTCATCTCCTATCTTTTCGATGAACCTCACGAAGTCGCGGAGATGCCTTTTGTGACTTAATCTCAAGCTCTCGTTTCTGAAGATGCGCTTCTGGAGCCTGGTAGACACGATATCTCCTTCAGTTTCCCAGAATATGACCTTGTGCATATGATTGCATGTCTCATCGATTTCCCGGAAAAAGGCCTTGCAGGACAGGACGGTAGATTCAACAGCGTTCACGCCGGAGACAATCAACTCTCTAAAGTCATCGTGAAATTCGGGCAGAATATCCGGATGCTCTATGTCAAACCTCCATATGATGGACTTGTAGTGGTCAAGCAAAGCGTCCATATTTTCGAGAAGCTCCATTACGTCTCCGCGAGACTCAGGAACCAGCGTCTTTGTATATAAAAGATGTTCAAGACTTCGACGCAGGGCGTCGCCCTGATGTTCGATGTCGCCCATTTTGTCCCGTTTCTTTTCAAAGGCTTCGAGATTGCCTTCAAAATAGTTGTCAGTGGCCTCACGGAAGAGCACTCCTGCCACACTGACATTGTCAAGGAAATTGCCGAATTGCCGCTCTGTTTCCTCGCTCGTTTTAAGTATACTGGATTTCATGACTTTTTGGTCCTCTTTGGGTTGAGGGAATAAATATTATGGAAAAACCTGTCGCCTCGCATATCCGCCGGGCCTTCGAAGTACCGGGAGAGACTATCTCATAAAAACTTCACGGGTACGGAACAGATTATGGATATAGGCGAACTTGCTTCTCAGAGTCCTGTTGAATAGCTTGTCGCCTTTCTTTATTCTCCACGATGGAGATGCCCTGGAGATGGTCTTGTCCATCATCCATTTATGAATAAAAATCTGTCCGTCAAGTTTTTCCAGAGCCCTTAGCTGTTCTTCTGTAAGCCACTCCGTATCCAGGGAACGGATACCAGCATCCGTTATTTCCATTTTATGATACTCAGTTGATTCCATAATAAAATTTAAGTCTTTATGCCTGATGTTTGTGCTTTCCTTCAGGGCATTGTTGAATCGAAGGGCTGAGGGGAATTTGTTGTCAAGCATGCCCTTGAGTTCATTTGTTGGTATGCCCTGATTCTCAATCCTTTCTATCGCCTCTGTGGAAACTATATACTCAACCGGTTTGTATGTCTGCTGCTGGAATACGTTCTGAAAAATGAAGAGAGAAATGAAACTTATCAGGGCGGCGAGGAGAGGCGTTACTACCCACCCGACGGAAATCCCACCCACAGTTTTCCATCTGATACCCTTTCCTCCCTTGAGGAGACCTATGCCGATAACCGCGCCGACGATGGCCTGTGAACTGGAGACAGGAACCAGAGGAATAGAGGGGAGACCATGGTTTATCAGGAAACGCTCCAGGCCCTGGGAGGCGAAGAGAAAAAGAACAATAGAATGGGCCCACACCGCCACAAACGCAGAAACGGGTGAAATTTTCATTATACCCGTTCCCACAGTCATCATGACACGCTTTGAATAGGTGATAACCCCGATTGCTATGGCAATGCCTCCGATGAAGAAGAGCTGTTGCGCGGAGGTAAACGAAAAAATTCCCATAAAGGAGATGTCGCGGAATGGCGAGACGGGAACAAATACACCCATAACGTTTGCAATATTATTTGCTCCGAGGGAGTAGGCCCCGAATATGCCGACGATTACCAAGCCGTATCGAATGAGAATATCGAGTTTGAACATCCGTACATTAAAAGTTTTAATGTAGATGACAACCAGCTTGTACAGTATAATGGAAAAAATTGCCGACAGAATCGGGCATGCAATCCAGCTGGAGACAATCTTTGTGAGAGAGGTGTAATCAATCAGGGAGCCGGTGAAAAGATTCCAGCCTATGATAGCCCCGACAATACCCTGAGAGGTCGATACGGGATATCCCATGACGGTCATTATATAGACGCTTATTCCCGCGGCCAGGGCGACGATGAATGCACCGGCTATGGCATTCACGGTACCTAACTTTTCAAGAGTTCCGGAGGGGCCGGCACCACTAATAACCGCCCCGAGTACTAGAAAAATACCGCAGAGAATTGCGGCCTTTTTAAAGGATATCATTCGCGAGCCAACTGCGGTTCCGAAAACATTGGCGGCGTCGTTGGCCCCTAATGACCACCCTAGAAACAATCCGCTCGAGAGGAAAAAAAGAAACATTATTATTGCTCCTATAACGCCCGTTTGATGATATAGATACTGAGCCGGTCTATTACGTCTTCGGCTTCATCGGCTATTTTTTCCATAAATCTGACGAAATCGCGAATATGTCGCTTGTGACTCAATCGCAGGTCTTCGTGTCTGAAAATGGCACGCTGGAGGCGCGTCGAAACGACGTCGGATTTCTTTTCCCAATAGATTACCTTATCCATGTGGGCCGAGGCCGTATCGATATTTCTGAAAAAGGCCCTGCACGCGCAGACCGTGGATTCTACCGCCTCTACGCCATAGTCCACCAGTTCCTTGAAGTCCTCATGGAATTCATCGCAGATCTGGGGCCTCTCGATGTCGATTCTCCACATTGCGCCCTTGTAATGATCCAGGAGTGTGTCCATGTTTTCGATGAGTTCCAGCACATCGCCCCTTGATTCGGGAATGAGCGTTTTCGTGTAGAGCATGCGCTCAAGTTCACGACGAAGGACATCGCCCTGTCGCTCGCTTTCATGGAGCCTGTCTCTCTTATGCTCGAAGGTTTCCAGATCGCCCTTCAGATAATCGACGATGGCACCCTTGAAAATCAGTCCCGCCTCGCTTATCCTGTTCAGAAATTCGTCGAGCTGTGTCTCTATTCCGGGTTTCCTTTTAAAGATGTCAAATTCCATTTTATCGTATCCTCATAGATTAATAGGTTCAAAATAGGGGAATGAATGCTATGTGTTAGTAGGTTCTACGCAGGCCTGCCTTAATACCTGATTTCGAAATCTTCAAATCTGTTTGCAGGTGGTTCTTCCACAATCTCCACCCCTTTCACATGGGCGGGACCCGGCCCCTTTCTACACCAGTCTATCATCTTCCCGACATCATTTTCGTTGCCTTCGAATACGGCCTCGACCCTCCTGTCATATAAATTCTTCACCCAGCCCTTGAGACCTAATTCTAACGCTTGTTTCTTTGTTTCTGCCCTGAAGAATACCCCTTGGACTTTTCCCGTAATGAAGACGTGAACCCTTCGTGTGGCTGATTCGCAGGAATCCTGCAATCCATTTGAATCCCGACAGCTTTTCATCACTCCTTGCCCCTCACTCCTTGCCCTGTAATTTCCAGAAATTCCTCTTCATCAATAACAGGTATCTCCAGACGACTGGCCTTGTCCAGCTTGGAGCCGGGGGATATGCCGACGACCACATAATCAGTGTTCTTTGTTACAGACGATGAGACATTTCCTCCCAGGGATTCTATAATTTCCTTTGCCCTGTTTCTCGAGAATTTCTCGAGCGTTCCTGTAAGAACGAAGGTCTTTCCCGAAAGACCCCCGGATGCTATATGGCCTTCTACCGGTTTGACCCCGGCTTTTTTGAGCCTTTCCATGGTCTTGAGATTGGATGGTTCCCGGAAGAATGTTGTGATACTGCCGGCAATTTCAGGCCCGATCTCTTTTATGGATAAGAGAGTTTCCTCGCTTGCGCTCATTATGTTATCCAGTGTCGCAAACCTGCGTGCCAGTATTTTCGAGATATGCTCGCCTGTATGTCTGATACCCAAGGAGAATATAAATTTTTCCAGGGGAGGGGTCTTGGATTTTTCTAATGACGACAGCAGGTTGCGGGCGGATACATTGCCCATCCTCTCAAGGCCAGTCAGGTTGTCTTCAGTAAGGTAGTAGAGATCGGCGGGATCACCGATGATTCCACGTTCAGACATCTGTGATATCAGTTTCTCTCCAAGACCGTCTATATCCATGCCGCCCCTGGAGACAAAATGCGTGATATTTTCCCTGATCTGTGCAGGACAATCAAGATTGATGCATCTGTGCGCGGACTCACCTTCGAGACGCACTATCCTTGAGCCGCATATCGGACAGGTGTCTGGTATTCTGAAGGGGTCCTCACTGTCTTTTTCGGAAGGTTCTACGGTTTTTACTATTTCCGGTATGACGTCGCCGGCCCTCTGCACTATTACAGTATCTCCGATATGGATATTTTTCCTGTCTATTTCATCTTGATTATGCAGCGTTGCGCGACTGACCATCACACCTCCGACGCGAACAGGTTTCATCAGTGCGACGGGAGTCAGGACGCCTGTCCTGCCGATCTGAATAACGATATCTTCAATGACTGTTGTGGCTTGTGTCGCCGCGAACTTGCAGGCAATGGCCCACCGGGGACTTCTCGAAACAGAGCCGAGATGCCTGCGGATATCTGTTGAATCAACCTTGATAACGGTGCCATCTATCTCGTAGGGAAGGGTTTCACGTCTGGCGATCATTTCGCGGTAATAAGCTATGCATTCATGTATATCTTCCGCTTTTCTTATGTGAGGATTTACGGAAAAGCCCCAGTCTGCAAGACCTTGCAAAAAATCCCAGTGGGTCCGAAAGGATATTCCCTCGGCGAATCCCATAGCGTAGCAGAATATGTCGAGGGGCCTCTTTGCGGTAATCCTTGAATCAAGCTGGCGAAGCGAACCGGCTGCGGCATTTCTTGGATTCGCGAAGGCGGTGTCGCCGCCCGCTATTCTCTGCCTGTTAAGTTCTTTGAAGGTGTCGGTTCCGATGTAGACTTCTCCCCTTATCTCGATCAGGTCGGGGATTGCCCCGGCGATTGCCGGGACGGAGTCCATCTTCAGGGGTATTGAATGTATCGTCCTGAGATTCTGCGTGATATCCTCTCCGATGGCCCCATCACCCCTTGTTGAGCCTGATTTAAAAACACCCTTTTCATACAAAAGGTTAACCCCTATACCATCAAGCTTTGGTTCAACCACAAAGGAGATGTCTTCCTGTGTGTTCAGAAGTCGTTTAATACGTTCATCAAATGATATAATCTCCTCTTCGGAGAAGGCATTGGAAAGGCTCAACATGGGAGACAAATGTGGGATGCTGTCAAACTTTTCAAGAGGGGCGGCTCCCACGCGCTGGGTAGGCGACACGTTTATATCAATATGCTCGGCATACTGGTTTTCAAGCGCGATCAATTCGCGCATCAGGTGATCATATTCAAAGTCGGATATCTCCGGATCATCTAACTGATAATAACGTTTGTTATGATAGTCGATCAGATCCCGAAGTTCTTCTATCCTTTTTATCTTTATCGCTGTCTTTTCTTCCATTATTTTATTCGCTTGAGATATGGTGGTGTATCCGAGGATGCCTTTTTGTTTTGAGAGGCTTTATTTTGGCGGTTGATGATCTCTTTATTGAAGATGTTGTTCTTTACCTTCACCGAGTTTATGATGAAAAAAATAATAGCCGCCTTTTCCCACTCCTCTGTTGCGTCGAAATCTTCCAGCCTGGCCTTGTATTTTTCCCACAGACCGCTGAGCGATGCTTCGTCAAGAGCAAGTATTCTTTCGGCTATATTCTTCAGTGCTTTTTCAATCATTATCGAACTCTCAACAATAGATTTCAGGAAGATATTAGCTATACACTGGTAAAATGTCAAACCAAAAGCTGTAAAATAACACTTGTCTTTTTATTATAGATATAATAGAAAATTCGCTATTGATGATTATGAAAATAGGCGTTATTTCCGACACTCATCTTAATGTTTCCGACGACAGACTTGAAAAGATCGTAGAGGATTATTTTCGTGATGTTGACTTAATCCTGCATGCGGGAGATATAATTGAGTTGGATGTCCTCAATGTTTTCAAAGGCATAGACGTGTACGCCGTTAGTGGAAATATGGATCGCGATTCGGTTAGGGAAGTGTTTCCCGAAAAACAGATATTGGAGATCGAAGGGCGAAAAATAGGCTTGATACATGGCTGGGGGTCTCCATTTGGTTTGGAAGATAAGATAATGCAGGAATTTGAGAATGTTGAGTGCATAGTGTATGGTCATACACACCGGGTCATGAACGAGACGAGAAACGGTGTGCTGCTCTTCAATCCCGGATCACCTACAGATCGGAAATTTACCAGACACAATTCAGTAGGGATACTGGATGTCGGAGAAGGGATAACCGGAAGGATTATATATCTGGAAGATTAGGGTCTGTCATGAAATAAGTGTTGCAGTTAGGCGCTCAGATTTAGGTTAGGTTTAGTCGATACGAGTGAGTAAAACCGTAAGAATAGCAGGGCTCTTTTGAGGATTTTGCGATTGAGAATCGGCTAAAAATGGCCTGAAGATGAGATGCATAAATGTGATACTTATTTCATGACAGACCCTTAGGACAGGATATCGATTAATGGATAACATAATGGCTCCCGGGAGGATGGAGTATATTAAGGGTATAAAGCCGGATGGGTGTATCTTTTGCCGAGGATCTGCCAGGGAAGAAGATCTTGTATTGTACGAGGAGAAATCCTGTTATGTCATGATGAATAAATATCCCTATTCTTCCGGACATCTGCTGGTAATTCCTTTCAGGCATATATGTGCTATAGAAGAAACGAACGCCGAAGAAAAGCTGGAAATGATGGAACTCACCGACATGTGCGTGAGAATCCTGAAAAAAGCGCTTGATCCGGAAGGTTTCAATATAGGGATGAATCTCGGAAAGGTAGCAGGTGCCGGTGTTGATGATCATCTGCATATACACATTGTTCCCAGGTGGCTGGGTGACACCAATTTCGCTACGGTACTGGGAGAAGTCAGGGTCATTCCAGAGGATATTGCAAAGACCTGGAATACTTTATTACCTTATTTCATAGGAAGAGAGGAGACGTAGAATGAAGCTTCTTTATACAATCATTATAACGTTAGTTATGCTGTTTATCATTACCTTTTCGCTGGTAAATACCAGCCCTGTTCAGCTCAAATATTATGGCTTTATAGACGTTAGCATGGCTGCTTATATGCTGATCTTCATATCTTTTGGCGTGGGTATAATATTCGCCGGCTTTATGGGAATAGTGGAGAGGCTGAGACTTTCCGGGGAAGTTAAAAAGCTGAAAAAAAAGATTAAGGCGCTGGAGAAAAAAATACCGATCGAGAGCATACCTGCTGTTCAGGAGACCAAAGCTGAAGAGACGACAGGCAGGTGGAATTCATAAGAGGATCAGGGGAATTACCCGCCGCAGTCCGACGTGTCCCCCTTTAGCTTTTCTATTGTGTGTTTCAGAGCCGGTAGAAGAACTGCCAGGTTTTCCCTGGCGCCTCTCGGGCTTCCTGGTAAATTGACGATCAGAGATTGTCCTCTTATTCCTGCCACGGCCCTTGATATCATCGCGTGAGGTGTTTTGTCCATGCTTTCCCTCCGCATGGCTTCTCCCATACCGGGGAGTTCTTTTTCTATTACTTCCAAGGTCGCATCGGGTGTAACGTCCCGCGGACTTACGCCGGTTCCGCCGGTTGTTATAACCAGATCCAGATTTTTTTTATCGGTATACTCTACTATCCTGTCTTTTATGATTTTTTTTTCATCGGGGATTATTTCGTAATCGGTAATCTGGATACCGATACCACCCAGCATGCGAATAACCTCCCTGCCACTGATATCTTCCCTCTCACCGCGGGAACCCCTGTCACTTACTGTTATGACTCCACCAGTAATCATATAGATGTCCATCTCGTAACTGCTCAGGTTCAGGGTTCAAGACTGACCCCTTGAACCCTTGAATCCTCGAATCCTTCTCTTAAGACTCTTCCTTTTTCGATTCGGCGATGACCTTTTCCTGTAAGTGCGCGGGGAGTTCTTCGTAGTGAGAGATCTCGTAAGAGAAAGTGCCTCTGCCGCTGGTAATCGACGTAAGATCAGGCGCGTATGAAAGAATTTCAGCCAGTGGAACCTGTCCTTTGATGACCTGGTTCGATCCCTCTTTATCCATACCCAGCACACGTCCCCGTCTGCTGTTGAGATCGCCGATTACATCTCCCATATATTCATCGGGCATTTCAATGCTGATGTCGGCTATCGGCTCCAGGAGCGTTGGTTGACACTCCTGAACTCCCTTCTTAAAGCCCATGGAACCCGCTATCTTAAAGGCCATTTCGGATGAATCCACGGTATGGTACGAGCCATCGACAAGGGAGACTTTGATATCGACAATAGGATAGCCGGCCAGAAGACCTTCAGCCATTGCCTCTACAATGCCTTTTTCCACTGCCGGTATGTATGTTTTCGGTATGACTCCGCCTACAATCTTATCGACAAACTCAAACCCGCTGCCCTTAGGAAGGGATTCTATTTCGAGCCAGGTATCACCGTACTGTCCTTTGCCCCCTGATTGTTTTTTATATTTGCCCTGGATTCTTGTTTTGCCCTTGATGGTTTCCCTGTACGGAACCTTCGGTTGTCGAAGATTTACGTCAACACCAAATTTTCTCTTGAGCTTTTCCAAGGTTACATCGATGTGTACCTGCCCGACACCGGAAAGGATGGTTTCTCCTGTCTGGGGGTTTCTATGGATCGAGAGTGTTTGATCTTCGTCGATCAGCCTGTTCAGGGACGAATGTATCTTTTCCTCATCACCTTTGGACTTGGGTTTTACCGCGTAGTGAACGATCGGATTTATCAAAGGAACCTTATCATAGACAATAGGCGCTTTTGGATCACATATGGTATCGCCGGTGGACGTCTCTTTTAGTTTAGCAAGAGAGGCAATATCCCCGGGAATTAATGATTCCACCGGAACCTGAGTTTTTCCCTCCAGGTAGAAAATATTTCCGCATTTCTCACTAAGATCCTTTGATGCGTTATAAAAAACAAAATCCGACGTTAATGTTCCTGAAAATACCCTGAACAGTGTAAGCTTTCCCGCATATGGGTCGGCGATCGTTTTGAATACCATTGCCGAAAAGGGTGCATTTTCATCCGGTGTTCTTTCATTCTTTTCCTCTGTATTCGGTTCTTTGCCTGTGATAGCCCCTTGATCTATGGGGGAAGGGAGAGAGGTTACAATAATATCCATAAGAGGGACAATTCCTGTGTTATTCAGAGCCGATCCACATATAACAGGGATCAAGTCTCCTGAGATTACTCCCTTTCGGAGTCCATTTTGAATGTCGTCGATAGAAAGGTCTCCCTCCTCCAGGTATTTATCCATTAAGACCTCATCACATTCGGCTATATCTTCCACCATAGTTTCCCGGTATGCCCTGGCATCTTTTACGAGGTCTTCAGGAATATCTTCTTTCCTGGATTTTCCCTTGGGATCATCAAAGATAAGTGCCTTCATGTTCATAAGGTCTATCAGACCTTTAAAGGATTCTTCGGAACCTATCGGAAGATAGCAAACAGTTACTTTCTTGCCGAATTTAGTATTTATATCGTTCAATGTTTTGGAAAAATCGGCACGCTCCCTGTCCATCCTGCTGATATATATCATACGTGGAAGCGATAGCTCGTCAGCGTATCTCCATACCCTTTCCGTCTGGAATTCGACCCCGCCCACGGCATCCACTACGACTATCACGCTGTCGGTGATGCGCAGACTGTATTTGGTGTCCATGAGAAAATTGGAATCGCCGGGAGTATCAATAATGTTTATCTTGCATTTCTTCCATTCAAAAAAGTTTATTGCCGAGCCAATGGAAATATGTCTTTTCTGCTCTTCCGGTTCAAAATCCAGGGAAGAACTTCCATCGTCGACCCGCCCAAGCTTGTCGGATTTTCCGCTTAGAAACAGGAAAGATTCGCAGAGGGAGGTCTTCCCCGTTCCTCCATGTCCAGCGATTGCAATATTCCTGAGTGAATTAGAATCGTATTTTGCCATGATGCTCCCTTCCTTGTAGTTGTTGGTGGTGTTATAACCGAATTTGCTTAGCCCATTCCATCTTGCAAAGTCAAGACAAATTTCTACATTCAGCGAGTTTCTTGGAGGATTTGATTGACCGCAATACAGGATTGTGATATATATACTTTTTTATGAATATAGATTGATTCAGATCGAGAGAGGTGTGTGGAAAGAGATGTTTAATGTGGGAGATATGGCTGTTTATCCAGCACATGGAGTAGGCGTTATTGAGGCTATAGAAACCAGAAACGTTATGGGAAGCGAACAAGCCTTCTACGTAATGAAGATATTGGGTAATAATGCGACTATCATGATACCTAGGAATGGCGCTGAATTTGTTGGTCTCAGGGAAGTAATTTCAGAAGAAGAGATACCCATGGTCTATAAGATATTAAAAGAGAAGAATGTGGTGGTAGACAAGCAGACATGGAATAAGAGATATAAGGAGTACTGGGAAAAGATAAAAACAGGATCTGTTTATGAAATAGCGGGGGTATTGCGCGATCTTTTTACGTTAAAGGTTGACAAGGATCTGTCATTTGGCGAGAGGAAGATGATGGACACCGCGAAAAGTCTGTTGATAAGAGAAATATCGATAGCCGGCGACTGCGATGAAGCAGAAGTAGAAGAAAACCTTAAAGTAATATTTACGATATAATATCTTATGTTTTGTTCTTTGAAATAATGATAAGTTCTTGAATATTGATGATATCATATAAGCACTTGACTTTTTGCTGTTTTGTCATTTTTCTGGAAGCAAAAATCAGGTGTTGTCAGTTAGTTGTATAAAGTTACGATCATAATATATATTTCATATTATCTTTTTTACGGGTCCATCAGCATTAGGAGGTGAAATTTGATTCTAAGGTTTTTACTGATAGTGGGCTGTTCCATAGGTGGTTATTTTATTGCTTTACAATATCATACATTTCCGTTTTCATTAATAGGTTTGGTAGCAGGATTTTTTCTTTCAATTTTTGTAATACAGATCGAACAGACCATAAGAAAACTTTCCCTGAGGGTTATAGCTGGCGGTGTTATCGGAACAGTTTCCGGGCTTCTGATTGCCTTTCTCTTTACCTATGGTCTGAAGTTTATGCCAGGGCTGGAGAAACAGGAGATAATACCGTGGGGATATCTCTATTTCATAGTTACCTGCATTCTGGCATACCTCGGCTTGGTTCTTGGCTCAAAAAAGGTTGAAGAAATCTCCTTTCCCAGATCCAAATCTTCAAAAGATGAAAAAAATCCGGATTACAGGATACTTGATACCAGCGTTATTATTGACGGCAGAATGGCTGATATATGCGATACGGGCTTTATTGAGGGCAGTCTGATAGTTCCTCGTTTCGTATTGGATGAATTGCAACAGATAGCCGATTCATCCGACCATATGAAACGTTCAAGGGGCAGGAGGGGGCTGGATATACTCAACCGGATGCAGAAAAGTGCCGATATAAGGATTGATGTCGTGGATGTCGATTTCCCGGAGATAAGGGGTGTCGACGCGAAGCTTGTCGCCCTTGCCAAACAAAAGGGGGGCAAAATCGTAACCAATGACTACAATCTGAACAAAGTTGCTGAATTGCAGGGTATAAAGATTCTGAATGTCAATGAACTTGGGAATGCCCTGAAACCTCTGGTTCTACCCGGAGAGACAATGACAGTCAGGGTTATAAAAGAAGGAACAGAAGCGGGGCAGGGCGTAGCATATCTTGATGATGGCACCATGGTGGTTGTGGATAATGGGGGCAAACACATGGGAGAAAACGTAGGGGTGGTTGTAACCAGTGTTCTTCAAACAACGGCGGGAAGGATGATCTTTTCCGGCATGAAAAATGATGAACATGACAGCGCATCCGCGCAGACATAAGAAAAAGGGTTTGAGTTGAAAAACTCTTCAATGAGACTGATAGCCTGAATAGTGCCCCTCCAGAAATGGCTATTTTTCACTCTGGAGGGGCACTAAATAGCAAATAGAAAAGCAATAATGATGGTGCAATCAATTGCGATTATCGTTGCCGGCGGTTCCGGAAAACGAATGTTGCGTGATCTTCCAAAACAGTTTCTATCGCTGGATGGCATACCTGTATTAGCCCGAACCCTTAGCAAATTTGAAAAGGCTCTGTCCGTTATCCGCATCGTACTTGTGGTTCCGAAAGAGGATATGAATTATGCGAAGGATGAAATCGTTGGCAAACACCGAATCCTTAAGGTAGAGCATATCCAGGCCGGGGGGAAGACAAGACAGGATTCCGTCAGAAAAGGCTTGGAGATGGTTGATGACGGAGACGACATTATAGTTATTCACGATGGTGTCAGGCCCTTTCTCTCGGAAGAATTGATAGACCTTTCCATTCGGGAAGCTGTCCGAAACGGGGCAGTGGTTCCGGTAATTCCCTTGACGGATACGGTTAAGATAGTTGGTGAAGACGGAATTATAAGAGATACCCCCGGCAGGAACGATCTGTGGTTCGCTCAGACGCCCCAGGCATTTAGAAGGGAAATCATCCTGGAGGCATACAGAAATGCGTACAGAGAGGGATTTTACGGCACAGACGACGCATCCCTTGTGGAACGCATGGGCGTGCCTGTGAAAACAATCCCGGGTTCGCATGACAATATCAAGATTACCACGCCGGAAGATATTACCCTTGGTAACCTTCTCCTGAAGAAAATTGGAACAGGCGTATGAGAATCGGTTTTGGATATGACAGCCACAGGCTGGTGAAAGGGAGGAAACTGATTTTGGGGGGCGTGGAGATTCCCTGTGAAAGGGGACTTCTTGGTCATTCCGATGCGGATGCCCTGCTTCATGCCCTGTGTGACGCCATTCTGGGCGCTATTGGAGAAGGTGACATTGGAAAACACTTTCCGAACAGCGATCCCGCCTACAAAGATATATCCAGCAGAGAGCTGTTGATCAGGGTTAATAAACTGGCAATCCGGAAGGGGTACCGGGTGAATAATGTTGATTCAACTCTTATACTGGAAGAGCCGAAATTAAGAGAGTATATAGACGAAATGATTGCGAATATAACCGGTTTCCTTGATATGGAGCCGGGCCGGGTAAACGTCAAGGCTTCAACCAACGAAGGTATGGGCTTTACCGGACGGCGTGAAGGTATAGCGGCCTTTGCGGTGGTTACGATGGAAGCTCAGAGCCCTCTCCTGCCTTAATACACCCCAGTATTGGGGAGTTGTATCTTGACCGCTCCGCGTCAGTATTATATAGACACACAATCTCCATTCTGAACGTATACTAAATAAGGAGGAATTTGTGAAGTACATAAATCAGGTTGACATTAAAGGTAAAACGGTGCTTTGCCGGTTTGATTTTAACGTTTCGTTGGATGAGGATCTGCATATTGCCGATGACAGGAGAATAAAGACGGCGCTTCCGACAATCAACTATGCGCTGGATGAGGATGCGCGGGTGATAGTGATGGCTCATTTGGGCAGACCAGAGGGGAAAGTAATAGATAGCCTCAGTCTCAGGCCAGTGGCCAAAAGATTGTCACGCCTTCTTGGCAAAGAGGTTGTGCTGACAAAGGACTGTATTGGCGACGATGTAAAAACGCTGATTCAGGATATGAAACCCGGTTGCGTACTCATGCTGGAAAACCTGAGATTTCACATAGAAGAAACAGAGAATAATGATGAGTTTGCACGGGAACTGGCCGGTTATGCCGATGTGTACGTGGATGATGCCTTTGGAAACGCCCACAGGACCCATGCTTCCAATGTTGGAATAACAAAATTTGCAAAGGAGTGTTGCGCCGGTCTTCTGATGAAAAAGGAATTAAACTATTTTAGCGCTACCCTTAAAAACCCCTTACGCCCTTTTGTGGCTATAATCGGTGGTTCAAAGGTATCAGACAAGCTGGAAGCCCTTGCGAATCTCATCAGAAGAGTTGACAAGATGATAATAGGGGGGGGGATGGCTTTTACCTTTCTGAAGGCGATGGGGCACGAGGTGGGCACATCCCTGATAGAGGATAACCTTATCAATATGGCGCGCCGGGGCATCAAGATAGCAAAGGAAAGGGGCGTAAAATTATACCTTCCCGTTGATTGCGTTATCGCCGAAGAGGCCGATTCGAAGGCGGTGACAAAGATCGTACCCGTCCAGGAAATAGACCCCGACTGGATGGGTCTGGATATTGGACCCGCCTCTATTGCCCTCTTTCGTGAGGTGCTCGGAGACGCGAAAACAATTATATGGAACGGTCCTATGGGCGTGTTTGAGATTGACGCGTTCAGCATGGGCACCTTTTCCATGGTTCATACCGTTGCGCAATCCCATGCCCTTACGATTGTGGGAGGAGGTGATACGGATGTCGCTGTCCACAGAGCGGGACAGAGCGATTATATTACCTATATATCCACCGGAGGTGGCGCATCCCTTGAACTTCTGGAGGGCAAGAAATTGCCGGCGGTTAAAGCGCTTGATGAATGTAAAAAGAGAATGAGTTGACTTTTTGCTGCTACATCATAGATGATTCTATTGATTTATGAGGATTTTAGTTCAAGGTCAAGGCATGCGAAAAAAATAACCGCAGGTATATAGTTAATATTCCGAGGATTATTTTTTGAGCATAACACAGAGATTGGGCGAAAAAACCATTAATCAACAGCATCATGAATTGACCGTGGACCGGACCCTATGAGAAATGTAAGGATTGTTTGCGAATATGACGGCACCTCCTATCATGGGTGGCAGATACAACCCAACGGTATCAGTATTCAAGAGGTGCTTGAGAAAAAGATAGGGATAATCACGCAGGAAAAGATAAAATTGACGGCTTCGGGTAGAACGGACGCCGGCGTTCATGCCTTAAATCAGGTGGCAAACTTCAGAACAGGGTCGGCCATAGGGTGTGAGAACCTTCTGAAAGGGATCAACAGCCTTCTGCCCGGAGACATTGTCATAAAAGACCTGCGGGATACGGATGAGGATTTTCACGCGCGCTACAACGCGAAGAACAAGATATATCTGTACAAAATATTAAACAGTCCGGTGAGAACAGCCCTCTACAGAAACTATTCCTGGCATGTGCGCGTTTCTCTTGATGTGGGTGCAATGAGAGAAGCGGCGATACTGCTGAAGGGGAGACGCGATTTTTCATCTTTCTGCGCCTCCGGGTGCGATTCCGAAAACCATGTAAGGACGGTTATTGATACTTCTATTGATGTGAAGGGCGACATGATTTCATTCACCATAGCGGCAGACGGTTTTTTGCGTTATATGGTGAGAAACATTGTCGGTCTGCTTGTCGATGTGGGGAGGGGAATCGTTACGCCTGCCGGATTCGAGGAAATAATGGATGCCAGGAACAGGACGGCGGCCGGTATTACTGCCCCTCCGCAGGGGCTTTTTCTCAGGGAGGTCAGATACTGATGAAGATACTGGTGCTGGGACATAATGGTATGCTCGGAACTGACCTTGTAACAACTCTTGGCGGAGTCCATGATGTAATCGGAAAAGATGTTGAAGATTTTGATATTGCGTCTGCCACCCATTGCAGACGTGTGGTTGAAGAATCCGGTGCGGATATGGTTATAAATGCGGCCGCCTATACGAATGTGGACGGTTGTGAAACGGATGAGGCAGGATGTTTTTCCGTGAATGCCGATGGAATGAAAAACGTAGCTCTGGCGTGCAGAGAGCCCGGCACCAAGCTGGTCCACTTCAGCACCGATTATGTGTTTGATGGTACGAAAGCCGCTCCCTATGTGGAAGAGGATGCATGTAATCCTATCAACGTCTATGGGAGATCCAAGCTGAAGGGGGAGGAGTATCTCAGGAAATTTTCCGATAATTACATATTGTTGAGAACGTCCTGGCTTTATGGGAAGAATGGAAGGAATTTTGTCGGGGCAATAGTGGAAAAGGCGGAGAAAACTGGAAAACTGGAGGTGGTTGATGACCAGACGGGCTCGCCCACCTGTACAGTGGATCTGGCGGCAGCAGTGAAGGTTCTTGTTGAGGGCGATTACAGGGGCGTTTTTCATGTAACGAACAGGGGAACGTGTAGCTGGTATCAGTTTGCCCTGAAGATACTGGAATACAAGGGTGTGGAGAATGTCAGGATTGTTCCGATAAAATCTGCAAAACTTGGCAAAGGCGCGCCCCGTCCCGAATATTCGGTTCTCAGTTGTAAAAAGTTCGCCGATGCCACACACAGGACGATGAGATTCTGGCAGATAGCGCTGAAGGATTATATGGCCGGCGCATAATCTGAGGAGAATTGACGAATGATCACCACAGACAGAGACAACCTCCGGAAAGTGTATCCAGTTTTGAACACAGGTTTTGCCAGGGCTTACCTTATCGAAGGCAGTGGAGGACTCATGGCTGTTGATGTAGGGAGTCCCGGATGCGCGAAAGATATAGCCGGGTACATAACCCGTGTGCTGGGTCGGACTCTGGATGATCTGAAATATATAACAGCCACGCATTTTCATATAGATCACATAGGTGGAATCGGCCACCTGCTTGACATGTGTCCGCCGCAAACGAGGGTGCTTTTTCATTATATGGTGAAGGATTACATCATGGGAAGAAAAAAGATATCCCTGATAAAAAACTGGTTTGTGGGCCTTCCTCCCGCAACAGTGGTGAGCGCCCGCTATCTCAGGAGATTTTCGCATCTTGGTATTGAGAGCCTGACGGGGATTCCCATCCCGGGACTGAGGAATATCGTAAGACTTCCCTTCAGCCACGACAGGATCGATTATTTCGGAAGCGAGGGAAGGAAAATATATCCCCTCGACGATCCAGGTTTTGAAGAATGGGAGGCAATAAAAACGCCCGGCCATACGGAAGACTCTGTGTGCTTTTTCAACAGGGCAACAGGAGAACTGATATCGGGGGACCTGATCATAAATATTTCCAAAGATGGCAGGGGAGAGCTGAACAGGTTTCACTGGAGCAGAAATGTCATAAAAGAATCCTGCGATTATCTGCGCGGCACAATAAAACCTGTGGTTATCTATCCCGGTCACGGTGAGGTGATAGCCGGGAACGTTGATATGCTCGCGAAAGTTAAGACTTTTTAGAGAGTGATGAGGAGCTTGTGGTGCAGGGAAAAATAGTTGTCATGTCTGAAGAGCTGTCCAACAGGATAGCCGCGGGCGAGGTAATTGAAAGGCCCGCCTCCATAGTCAAGGAGCTTGTCGAGAATTCCCTTGATGCCGGCGCGACTGACATCCTTGTTGAACTTGAGAGCGGAGGAAAGCAATCTGTAAAGGTTGTGGATAACGGCAGGGGGATCGACAGGGATGACGTGGCCCTGGCCTTTGAGAGACACGCCACGAGCAAGATATATACATTTGAAGACATCCATGAGATAGAATCTTTCGGGTTTCGCGGCGAGGCCATCGCGAGCATAGCTTCCATATCCAGGATTGAAATGCTGACAAGAAAGGAAAATTCTCTGTCAGGTACCCGGGCGGTGGTAAAGGGAGGAAGAGTCGAAGAGATTATTGATGCCGGCTGCCCTGTCGGCACATCGGTAACTGTCAGTGATATCTTTTATTCCACGCCAGCCCGGATGAAGTTTATGAAGGGGGATTCCACCGAACAGACCCACTGCATAGACGCCATAATGAGGCTGGCGCTTTCCAACCCGGAAGTGAAAATGAGGGTTGTCGCAAAAGGCAAAGCTGTCCTTAATGTACCGAGAACAAAAAATCTGTCAGACAGAATTGCACTTGTATTTGGCGAAGACTTCGGGAGACACACACTTGAGGTTGAAGGACAAAGGGGAAATGCAACCATTCGAGGGATCATCTCCATGCCCGACCGCACAAGGGCAAACACGAAGGGGCAATTCTATTTTATCAACAACAGATTTATAAGGGACAGACTCCTGAATCATTCGGTTATAACCTCTTACAGAAGATTGATAGAACCTAGGAGATTTCCTTACGTCGTCCTGTTTATAGATATGCCCGCGTCCGATGTGGATATAAATGTCCATCCGGCCAAGATGGAGGTGCGCTTCAGAAGCTCTGGAGATGTATACAGTCTTGTTACAGACACCCTTTCCAGGGCGCTGTCCGGTATGTCCACTGCCAGAACTGACTTCCCCGAGCCCTCTTTCGGAGTGAGTGCGGGTGCGTACAGAGAAAGGGTTGGAGATGTTTTAAAAAAGTACACCGTTCTGTCAGGTGCTGAAAAGAAAACCTTTAATATGAATGTTTCTGAGGGGGGAATGAGAAAGGCGTGGGATTCTTCCGGCTGGAAAGGAGGCGAGGAAGAGCTGCCAACCCTTTTCAATGAGCATGATGTGCCGGAAGACACGGTAACCTTCTCGTCTCTCAAATACTTGGGACAAATTGCGGGCACATACCTCGCGTTTTCATCGGACGGCGCATTTATTCTCATGGATCAGCATGCGGCCCACGAGAGGGTGCTTTTTGAAAAGCTGAAGGTGTCCACGAAAGAGATGACACATATTCAGGGCTTGCTGATACCGGAGATTGTGAGCCTTCAACCCGGACGCTTTGATCTGCTTATGAATAATATTGACGTGCTGAAAGATGCGGGACTTGGCGTGGAGCGGTATGGCGAGAATACGATACTGGTAAAACAGATTCCCGCCTTCCTGACTGGGTGCAATCTGGAAGAGCTTATTTCCGATATAATAGAAGAAATCGGGGATACAGGGAAGACTGCGAATATCGATGAAACAAGAGACAAAATCCTTACCAGACCTTGATTCAATACCATTCGCGGCGACCTGCCCGCATGGGAGACCTACCTATGCAGTGCTTCGCATAAGGGATTTGGAGAGGATGTTCAAGCGAAGATGACGGATAACCAGGAGAGTAGGGAGTAAGGAATAACCGGAATGCAAAACTCAAGACCCGAAACTCGAAACCCCCAAAAGGGGACACGCCCGAAACCCCCGCTTATTGTTATCATGGGTCCCACCGGTGTGGGAAAGACCAGCCTGGCGATCAAACTTGCCGAAAGATACAACGGAGAAATTATCAGTGCCGACTCAATGCAGATTTACAGGTACATGGATATAGGCACTGCAAAACCTTCTTCTGAAGAGAGGCTTCGTGTACCCCATCACCTGATTGATGTTGTAAATCCGGATGAAGAATTCAATGCCTCAATGTTTGTGAAAAAGGCCGATGAGGCAATTGCGCTTCTTCACAGCAGGCATAAAAAGGTGTTTGTGGTGGGAGGCACAGGATTGTATCTGGACGCCCTGCTCGGCGGGCTTTTGAGTGCCCCCGGCGCTGACGGGAGACTCCGCGATTCCTATAGAAGGGATGCCTCGCAATATGGAAAAGAACATCTTTACAAACGGTTAAAGGAGATAGATGCGATAGCCGCCGAGAAAATACACCCGAATGACCTTGTCAGGACAATCAGGGCGCTTGAGGTGCTGGAGCATACCGGACAGTCCATCACCGAGATACAGGGAGAACACAAATTCAGCAATAATGCTTATGATTTCGTGAAGATAGGCCTTAATATCGACAGGAATCTCTTGTATGACAGGATAAATGACAGAGTTGAGAAGATGATAGAGACCGGACTTGTGGAGGAAGTGGAAAGACTTATGGACAGGGGTTATGACGAATCAGTCAGGCCGATGCAATCGATGACCTACAGGAACGTTATTTCCTTCATCAGGGGAAAACAGAGCGAGCAGGATATGGTGAGATTGATCAAGCGTGATACGAGGCACTATGCTCGCAGACAACTGACCTGGTTCAAGAGGGATCCGGACATCAAATGGTTTGCCCCTCAGGATGAAAATATGATAAGTGGCACGATTGAAAAATTTGTGTGAGCAGTTTATGCTCGCTATAGTAAATCAAGAAGGACGTGTTATGGAAAAAGAAGAATTGAACAAATCTTATGAGTCTCGTGATGTTGAAGAAAAGTGGTATCGGAGCTGGCTTGATGAAGGCCTGTTCCGGGCGGAAGATAAGAGTGACAAAAAACCTTTCTCGATAGTTATTCCCCCGCCGAATGTTACCGGGATACTTCACATAGGACACGCGCTGAACAATACCCTGCAGGATATTATCGTGAGATATAAGAGGATGGATGGCTGCAATACGCTCTGGATGCCCGGAACTGATCACGCGGGAATTGCCACTCAGAACGTGGTGGAGCAGGAACTTGCCAGAGAGGGAACGACCAGGCACGATATAGGAAGAGAAAGATTTATAGAGAAGGTGTGGGAATGGAAGAAAGAATATGGCGGCGCCATCATAAACCAGCTGCATAAGATGGGCTGTTCCTGCGACTGGTCCCGGGAACGGTTTACCATGGATGATGGACTTTCCCGCGCGGTCAGGGAGGTTTTTGTCCGGCTCTATAATGATGATCTTATATATCAGGGTGATTATATCATTAACTGGTGTCCAAGGTGTCATACGGCCATATCCGACCTTGAGGTTGAATATGAGGAAGAAGAGACCAGCCTCTGGCATATACGATATCCATATGCCGAAGGAGAGGGCGAAATAGTTGTGGCTACGACACGTCCGGAGACCATGCTGGGCGATACTGCCGTTGCGGTCAACCCCGACGACGAAAGATACGCGGATGTTATAGGGAAGGAAGTAATTCTTCCGATTGTGAACAAGAGGATACCGATTATCGCGGATGATTACGTGTCCAGGGAATTCGGTACAGGCGCGGTGAAGATAACACCTTCAGCGGATCCCAACGACTTTGCCATGGCGCAAAGACATGATCTTGATGTGGTTACTATTATAGACAAGAGTGCTATTATAAATGAAAACGGCGGAATATATCAGGGGCAGGATTGTTACACATGCCGGGAAAATATCGTTGAGGATCTTAAGAAGGGCGGCTATCTTGTGAAAACAGAGCCCTATTCACACAACGTGGGGCGCTGTTACAGATGCAAGACTGTTGTGGAGCCAGCGGTATCCAAACAGTGGTTTGTCAAGGTGAAACCCCTGGCAAGGCCGGCGATCGCTGCAGTTGTGAAAGGTGAGACAAAGATTATTCCTTCCACGTGGGAGGCCACATATTTTGACTGGATGGATAATATAAGGGACTGGTGTATTTCCAGGCAGATATGGTGGGGACACAGAATACCGGTATGGTATTGTAATGATTGTGGTAACACCATAGCGGCAGTTAAAGACCCTGACAGTTGCCCCGAATGTGGGGGGACTTCTCTCAGGCAGGATGAGGATGTCCTGGATACATGGTTCAGTTCCTCTCTATGGCCGTTCTCAACCATGGGATGGCCGGATAAAACGCAGGCGCTTGAGACATTTTATCCCACTTCGCTCCTTGTAACCGGGTTTGATATCATATTTTTCTGGGTAGCCAGGATGATGATGATGGGGCTTTACGTTATGGGAAAGGTTCCCTTCTCAGATGTTTATCTGCATGCCCTTGTTCGGGATGAAAAGGGCGACAAGATGAGTAAATCAAGTGGAAACAGTGTAAATCCACTGGAAATGATTGACAAATACGGTGCAGACGCCCTTCGCTTCACCCTGGCGGCCTTTACCGCGCAGGGGCGGGATGTGAAGATGTCTGAGGAGCGCATTAAGGGATACAGACATTTTGTAAATAAGATATGGAACTCGGCCAGATTTTCTCTGATGAATCTTGAGGATTATCCTGGGGAAACCGTATTAAAACGGGAAGAATATTCGCTCTGTGACCGGTGGATCAAAGACAGTCTTAACAGTACGGTGGCGGATGTCAGGAAAGCGCTTGACGAATATCGGTTTAACGATGCCGCGGGCAGGATATATCAGTTTATCTGGCATGAGTTCTGTGACTGGTACCTTGAGCTGATAAAACCGGCACTGTATGACAAACAACAATCACGGCAGGGAAAACTTGCCGCCCAACAGACATTGCTCTCAGTATTAAAGACAACCCTTCAACTCCTTCATCCCTTCATGCCCTTTGTCACAGAGGAAATATGGCAGAAATTAACAACAGACGAGGGATATATAATGGTGAGCGAATTTCCCGACCAGGATGATTCTCTCAGGGATGAAGATGCAAGGCAACGGATGGATCTTATTAAGAATATTATAAACAGTATCAGAAATATAAGGGGTGTAATGAATATCAGTCCTTCAAAAAAGTTGAAGGCACTTGTTTCCGCTCCCGATAGTGATATGCTGTCCATTATAGAGGCAGGCAGAGACTATATAAGGGACATCGCGAAGCTGGAAGACCTGATGATAGAGAAAAATGCCATAGAGCCGAAGGGGTCTGCGACAGGGGTAGTGGGTCCTGTCAAGGTGTATATATTCCTTGAAGGTGCTGTGGATGTCGCGGCCGAGAAGACAAGGCTGGAAAAGGAAATGAAAAAGCTTGATAAAGACCTCGGTTTCATCTCCAAAAAACTGGGAAATCAGGATTTTCTGGAAAAGGCGTCCAAGAATATAGTTGAAAAAGAAGAAAATAAATTCAGAGACCTGAAGGAAAAAAGCGGGGTGCTGGAAGACGCTCTGGGCAGGCTCCGTAATATAGCGTGAGGATTATCATGATTTCAGATATCAGGTTGAAGGAACTTATCCGGACAGCGTTTGATGAAGACATGGGGTCGGGTGACCTTACCACGTCATCTATCCTTACCGGTGACGAAACCGGTGTTGCGCAGGTGATTTCGAAGGGAGAAATCATAGTTGCGGGTATCAATGTTTTCAGAGAGGTATTCCATGTTCTGGATTCATCTCTGGACTTTGAGACGTATTTCTGCGACGGCCAATCGGCGGGGGAAGGAGAGATTCTTGCCTGTGTTTCGGGCAGCCTGAAAAGTATTCTCCTTGCAGAACGCGTGGCGTTGAATTTTTTTCAGAGAATGTGCGGGATTGCCACGATGACACACCAATATGTTGAAGAAGTAAGAGGCATTGGAGTCAAAATACTGGATACTAGAAAGACGACGCCAAACCTGAGAAGTCTTGAGAAATACGCGGTAAAAACAGGAGGGGGACTTAATCACAGATTCGGCCTGTATGATGGTGTGATGATCAAGGATAACCACATAACCGCTGCGGGGAGTATCTCGGATGCGGTAAGAAAAGTGATTGGAAATATTCCACCCACTGTAAAGATCGAAGTAGAGGTGAAAAACCTTCAGGAAGTTGAAGAGGCCCTTGCCACGGGAGCTGATATAATCATGCTGGACAATATGGTGACAGGGGAGATGAAAAAAGCGGTTTCTCTCATCGATAGAAAGGCGCTGGTCGAGGCCTCGGGAAATGTCACCCTGTCGAATGTGAAGGAGATCGCGGGAACCGGTGTGGACTTTATATCTGTCGGGGCGCTTACTCATTCCGCACCCGCCGCCGATATATCGCTTGTGTTCAAGAATAAGGGGTGAGGAGTAAGGTACAACAACCCGGAACTCGAAACCATGGACCTGAAATTTAATAAAACCAACCTGGAGAAACTCGTTTCCGATGGCCTCATAGGAAACAGAATCCACTTTTTTGACGAGCTTGATTCAACGAATAACCATGCGGTTTCGCTTGCCGGGGATGGAGCCGGCGAAGGTGAAGTGGTAATAGCCGATTGCCAGACAGCGGGAAGGGGAAGATTGAGAGACAGGGTCTGGCACTCACCCCCGGGCAGGAACCTGTACACATCCATCATATTAAGGCCTGATATACAACCCGCTTCCGCTCAGGGTTTGACCCTTGTCGCCGGAGTTGCGGTGACTGAATTGCTTTCCGGTTATTGTCCTGTTGCGCTCAAGTGGCCCAACGACATACTAGCAGGGGACAGGAAAATTTCCGGTATCCTGACGGAAATGAGGATCAAAGGACAGAATCTTGATTCTGTTGTTGTGGGAATCGGCATTAATGTAAATATGGAACCAACCGATTTTCAGGAGGAACTTCGCAATATATCCACATCGCTGAAGGAGCAGACATCAAGCAGCATTTCACGTCTTGACCTTACCGTCGATTTGTACAGGTTGTTTGAGAAATGGTACAGGATATTTATTGATGAGGGGTTTATCTCTGTGAGAGACCAGTGGATAGAATATTCGGATATAATCGGGAAAACCATTGAGGTGACAGACAGAGGTGTTGTGCAGAGGGGGGGGATATGCCGGGGAATAGACAGCGAAGGTGCGCTTCTGCTCATTGATGAGAAAAACAGGACAAGACGCGTTCTGTCCGGAGATGTAAATGTGACGAAGAACAGGTGATCTATTATGCTTCTGGTTATCGATGTGGGAAATTCAAATACCGTTATTGGTCTTTATGATGGGGATAAACTTTTAAACCACTGGAGAGTTCGTACAGTAGCGGACCACACCGTTGATGAATACGGAATGCTTCTTTTGAATCTCTACAAGACAAGTAAAATGGGTTCAGACTCCATTGATGCTGTCATTATATCATGCGTAGTGCCATCCATGCTGAATATACTGGAACCTCTTTGCAGGAAATATTTTCATCTTACTCCGCTCATCGTGGGCCCGGGTATAAAGACGAGTATGCCAATATACTATGACAATCCGAAAGACGTGGGTGCTGACAGGGTTGTCAACGCCGTTGCCGCCCATGAGAAATATGAAGGGAATCTCATCATTGTGGATTTTGGCACAGCGACTACCTTTGATTATATTACGAAAAAGGGAGAGTATATGGGCGGATGCATAGCTCCGGGGGTTGTTATATCAAGCGAGGCGCTCTTTGAGAAGGCCTCCAAGTTGCCGCCGGTTGAATTCAGCAGACCTAAATCCGTAGTTGCCAGGGATACCGTGAGCAGTATACAGGCTGGCATCATGTTTGGGTATGCAGGTCTTGTAGACGGGATAGTGGATCGTATAAAGAAGGAAACAAAGACGGAATCCACCGTTATCGCAACAGGCGGGCTGGCGAAAGTTATGACCGCGGAAGCCAGTAGCATTGATCTTGTCGATGAAATGCTTACACTGGAAGGACTTAAGATAATCCATTCAAGAAACATATAATCCCATCCATTTTCTCAGCGCATCGATGGAGCGCCCGGCATAAATCCCGCCTCTTTCTTTCTTTGGCGCCCGGTTTTCAAGCGGAGCAAAGAGACCGAAATTCACATTCATCGGCTGAAAGGTTTTATAATCAGCGTTTGTAATGTGACGTAAAAGCGCACCCAGAGCGGTTGTTCCCGGAGGTTCCTCCATATCCCTTCCCTCTATATACCGGCAGACGTTTATTCCAGCCATCAATCCCATGGCTGCCGATTCCACATATCCTTCAACACCGGTAAGCTGTCCCGCAAAGAAGAGGTTATCATCGGAGTGAAACTGAAGTGATCTTTTAAGCAGGGCAGGGGAATTTATGAATGTGTTGCGGTGTATGCTGCCGTATCTGGCGAACTCGGCCTTTTCCAGTCCCGGTATCATCCTGAAAATGCGTTTCTGTTCAGGCCATGTCAGTTTTGTTTGAAATCCCACCAGATTGTAAAGAGTGCCCTCACTGTTTTCCTGTCTGAGTTGGACTACGGCATGGGGTCGCTTTCCTGTTTTCGGATCTGTAAGTCCCACCGGTTTCATCGGGCCGAAAAGCAGGGTTTTCGGCCCCCTTCTTGCGAGGATCTCAACAGGAAGGCATCCTTCAAAAAAACGCCTGTCTTCAAAATCTCTGAGGGGTACCTCATCCCCGCCCGATATTTCCGTCCAGAACCTTTCATATTCCTCCCTTGTCATGGGGCAGTTCAAATAGTCTCCTTCACCGCTGTTGTCGTATCTCGATGCCCTGAAAGCCCTGTTGTAGTCAATAGAGCGTGCTTCCACGATGGGTGAAATGGCGTCATAGAAATAGAGGTATTCATTTCCTGTAACGGAAGAAATGGTTTTTGCCAGAGATTCGGATGTGAGAGGACCAGTAGCTATAATGACTATGGAATCTTCAGGGATTCCGACGACCTCTTCCCTGATTATCCGGAGCCTGGTGGATGCGAGCCTGTCTTCAATATAGTTTGAAAAAAGGGTTCTATCCACGGCCAGGGCCTTGCCTGCCGGAACGGCTGTGGCATCGGCGGCTTCCATTACCAATGATCCCATCGTGCGCATCTCTTCCTTGAGAAGACCAATCGCATTTTCTATCGCGTTGGAGCGGAAAGAGTTACTGCATACGAGTTCCGCGAGGAGAGGGGATTTGTGAGCCGGAGAGAAGAGGGTGGGTTTCATTTCGTAAAGTAGAGTGTCAAATCCCCTTCTTGAAATTTGCCACGCGGCCTCACACCCTGCAAGTCCGCCACCTATGATTATAACAGGTTTAGAGAGAGCCTCCTTTTGGGTGTTTCGGATGCGTCCCATTCCGGGGGTTTCGGGTGTGTCCCCTTTTGGGGGTTTCAAGTTTCGAGTATCTGATTTCAAATTTTGATTCACTCCCTATATCCCATACCCTACACCTTTTACTCTTCATCTCTCTCTTTATACCCGCATTCCTTGTTGGGACACGTTTTTATGAGACCTTTCCCACGGTAATACTTTTCGACCAGAAATGGATGGCCGCATAATGGACATTTCTCCGGTATCGGCCTGTCCCACAGGGCATAGGTGCAGTTCGGGTAGTTTGAACATCCAAAGAACGTCTTGCCTTTTTTTGAACGTCTCTCACAGAGGCTGCCGCCACACCCCTCCTGCGGGCATTCTACCCCTGTATCGATCGGTTTTGTATTCTTGCATTCCGGGTACCCCGAGCATCCCAGAAATCTTCCGAATTTGCCTTCCTTGATAATCATACTCTTGCCACACACGTCGCAGATAATATCGGTTGTCTCCGCCTCCATTTTGCTGATTGCGCCATTTTCATCCTGCGCGATATTGCCTGTATTCTTGCATTCAGGATAGTTGGAACAGGCCAGGAATTTCCCGTTCTTTCCCCACTTTATTACCATTGGGCTTCCACACTTATCGCATGCAAGATCGGTGGGGATTTCTTCTCTCTTGACATTTTTCATTTCTTTACCGGCCTTTTCCAGCTCCGACTTAAAGGGGGTATAGAAATCCTCTAATGTCTTATGTCTTGTGAGATTCCCCTCCTCGATCATATCCAGGTTGTTTTCCATCGAAGCGGTGAACTGGACATCCATGATGTTGGGAAAATTCTCTACAAGAAGCCCATTGACAATGGTTCCGAGTTCCGTGGGGTGGAATCTGCCCTTTTCAAGTTCTGCATACTTTCTGTTCTGTATAGTGCTTATGATAGCGGCATATGTGCTGGGTCTGCCGATCCCTTTTTCTTCCAGCTCTTTCACGAGAGTCGCTTCGGAAAACCTTGCCGGCGGCTGCGTGAAACTTTGCTGCGGTTCCAGTGAGATCAGGGTAAGCTCATCCCCTTTGGAAACCTCTGGGAGTTCCGACGTGTCCGGCTTGCCCGACTGGTTATCTCTGTCATTGACTTCTTTATCTGTGGTTTCTGTGTAAACAATGCTGAACCCGGGGAATTTCATTATAGAACCCTGCGCGTGGAGAAGACAGCGACCCGCCTCTATATCAATGCCTGTCTGGTCGAATACAGCCGGATTCATCTGGCTCGCTATGAAGCGGTTCCATATCAGTTGATACAGACGAAATTCGTCATTCTTGAGATACTGTTTGATATTTTGTGGCGTGTATGCTGTCGCGGTCGGTCTTATTGCCTCATGCGCGTCCTGTGAAGATTTTGGGGATTTGAAGAATCTGGCTTTTGCGGGAAGGAATTCTTTTCCATAATTCTTTTCTATGTACCCTCTCGCGTCTTCCAGGGCTTCCGACGCTACACGGACCGAATCGGTTCTCATGTACGTGATAAGACCAACGGAACCTTCTTCCCCCAGTTCTATTCCCTCATAAAGCCTCTGGGCCACACTCATCGTTCTTTTTGCCGTGAAACGAAGCTTTCTTGATGCCTCCTGCTGGAGTTTGCTTGTAGTGAATGGGGGAGCCGGAGAACGCTTTACCTCCTTTTCCTCCACTTTCTTCACAATAAAGGAAGCGTCTTTCAGCTCTTCGAGCAGTTCTTTTGTCTGAGTTTCATTTGTAAGTTTCAGCTTTTTGGAGTCTATTTTTGTCAGTCGCGCTTCAAGGGGAGGAGGATTGTCTCCCTCCAGCACAGCTGTAATGTTCCAGTATTCCTCCGATACAAACGCCTGGATCTCGGCCTCTCTGTCGCATATTATTCTTACCGCAACCGACTGGACCCGGCCCGCGCTCAGTCCACGCTGTACCTTTTCCCAGAGTATCGGACTGATTTGATATCCTACAAGCCTGTCAAGAATCCGCCTGGTCTGTTGGGCCTCATATTTATTGATGTTAAGCTTCGAAGGATTATTGATGGCCGCGATAACGGTTTTCTTTGTAAGATCGTTGAAGAGTACCCTGTAGATATTTTTATTTCCGCCTATTTCGCTCGCCACGTGCCATGCTATGGCTTCTCCTTCTCTGTCAGGGTCAGGCGCCAGAAAGATATTATCCACGTTCTTCGCGGATTTCTTCAGCTCAGAGATGACTTTTTTCTTTTCACTGATAACTTCGTAAGTTGGTTCAAAATTGTTTTCAAGATCAATACCCAGTTTGCTTTTGGGAAGGTCTTTTACGTGTCCAACAGAGGCCTTCACCTCAAATTCCGGGCCGAGATATTTCTTTATCGTTTTTATTTTTGCCGGCGATTCAACGATAATAAGAGAACTGGGCATATTTACTCCTTAACAACAAAATTTTTGCCTGGAAGCTGTTCGACATAGTCACCGAGTTCAAGTGACATGAGAATACTTAGGATATCATGTATTTGATAGCTGGAATCAGTCGCCAGGCTGTCTATATGAACAGGTTTTTTGCCTATTAACTTCAGGATTGCTCTTTCATCAGCATTTAACTCTTCGGATCTGCCCGAATGACCCTGCACAGGTTTTTCGTCTGATGATTTGGCAGTTGTATGATTAAGATTTAACTGTGGTAATATTTCTTCCAATATATCATATGTATTTTCAACAAGTTTTGCGCCTTCTCTTATAAGCCTGTGGGTTCCTTTTGTTCCCGTGGAGTCGATGCTCCCCGGCACGGCGAAGACTTCTCTTCCCTGTTCCAGTGCAACCCGTGCGGTTATCAAGGAACCGCTTTTCTCGTTGGCTTCAACCACGACAACTCCCAGTGAAAGACCGCTTATTATCCTGTTTCTGGCGGGAAAGTTGGAAGCCAGCGGCTGGGTGGAAAAGGGGAATTCGGTAATAACGGCGCCATGTTCCGCGATCTTTTCAAAGAGCTTCCTGTTTTCCGGGGGATAGATAACATCAATGCCGGATCCGAGCACAGCGATTGTCCTTCCCTTTCCCGCGATCGCGCCGGCATGGGCAGCGGAATCAATTCCCCTTGCCATACCGCTTACGACAGTTATTCCCTTCATGACAAGCTCGCGGCACAGTCTTTCCGTCGTAAATCTGCCATAAGTGCTTGCCATCCTGGAGCCTACCACGGCAATATTGATATCCTGATTGGAGAGTGTCCCCCTGATGTACAGAATGGGTGGAAAATCGTATATATTCAGAAGCAGTCTGGGATACAGTGGGGAATCGGACGTGATTATTGAAACATTCGACTTATCAGCCAGTTCCAGTTCCTTTTCGACCCTTGCCCAGTTGTCAAAGTTTTTTATGTCGCGGGCTGTCTTTTGTGTAATGCGGTGTATCTTTTGTAGAGAGGATGCCGGTGCGTCAAAGACCGCCCGTGGAGAACCAAAGGTTTCTACAAGATTGTTGAACCCGACATTTCCCACTTTTTCCACAAACTTCAGGGCAAGCCAGTATTTTATATCATTATGAGTCATTGTCTTGTCGATAAAGGTTAAAGTTGTAATGGTTATAGATGATTATCAATATCAAGCCCGGCACTATATATGGTATCTTCGAGAGATGTCAAGCTTTTTTGGCCTGTCTGCCGCTTGACATCACCCTGAAGTTGTAATAATTTCACAATTACTCAGAGGGCAGGGGGAAACTCCAGCCTCTCATTAAACAGGATGATAACCACTTGTTAAGAATAAAGACTTTAACCCTGAACCCTGAAGAAAGGTATAGCATTGTTTAAATCAAAATCTATAATTGCCGCGGTCTTTGCCGCGCTTTTGATGTTTGTGGAGTTGCCCGCTCTGTTCGCGCAGGTCAATCAGCCTGTTGAAGAAGGACCTATCCTTTCTGTAATGCCCGAGGTGATAGATTTTGGCGTTCTGGAGGGAACAGCGACGGGGGTCGAGTTTATTGAGATAAGCAACAAAGGGCAGGGGAAGATAAAATGGATAGTTAAAAGGACAGAACCCTGGCTGACGCTGGATGTGTATTTCGGGGTTGTGGGTGACGGTGTTAATGTCGTACCAATTACAGCAGATCCGAGTGATCTTTCCCCGGGACATCACCAGGCTGAAATTGCCATAACATCGTCCTGCGGGACCAGAACCGTACCGGTTTCCATTACCGTTCTCCCGGATAATGATGATACATTCATACCGGAATTGGAGGAAATCAATCTGGATGTGGTGGCTACTGCCACTCAGGTCGGCAGAAAAATTTACCTGGGCGCTGTCGGTGTATATTCGGATGGTTCCAAAAAAGATATTACAAAAGAGATAAAATGGGTATCAAAGAACAGGAGGGTTGGATATTTTATCGATAAGGGACTTTTTATCGGAAAACAGACGGGGGATGTATCTGTCTTCGCGAAGAAGGATGGAATTAAAAGCCCTGTAATTACAATCCATATAGATGCCCTCGATGGACCCGTCCTGAAGGTGTCTCTGCCGAAGATCAAGCTGGATCATATGGAAAGGGGGTCGGTTGAAGATATTCCCATGACTCTGCGAAATGCAGGCAAGGGAGAATTGGAGTGGGAAATCATAAGCATGACGCCATGGCTGGTATTGAATGGAGGCATATCTTCAGATGGCGCGAAAGAAGATCTGCCGGACGAATGGAAATCTGTATACAGCAGCCTGCATGGCAGAGGTAAAAAGAAGGTAAAAATTGTTGTGGATACCACAGAACTTCCGGATGGAAGGCACGAGGGGATCATTCTGGTAAGATCAAACGGAGGCGATCAGAAAATAACTGTTCCCGTAAAGATTCGTTCACTCGAATCCATCTCCCTCACGCCGGTTTCTGTAAGAATGGCTGTCAACCATAAAACAATGTTCAGGGCGACCGGTATGTGGTCCGACGGGAGCAGAACCGATCTTTCAGGGGGTTCGGATGGAAGATGGATAATATCTGATTCTTCCATCGGGTTCTTCCCGCGCGGCAGATCTGTCTTTGTGGCCCAAAACACCGGTCCTGTGGAGATCAGAAGAGTGAGAGGGGATGTAAGCAGCAATGTCGCGGTTGTTGATGTTGAAGAGGATGTTGCAGGTCCTGTTCTGCTGGTATCTCCCCGCGAAGTGGATTTTGGCGCAATAGGCCCCGGCGAGAGTTCAAAGGGTGTAATTTCCCTTAAAAATGTTGGAGGCGGAAACCTGACGTGGCAGGTGAACAGGATGGGAGACTGGATATCGCCATTTGATGACACGCTTTCAGGAACGGCCGGGATGTCCGCGCGTTACCTTCGTATTTCAGTTGAGTCTATGGCAGATGATGGAGCTTTAGTGGATGGGCTGTCTGACATTCGGATGAAATTCGAAACGAGACATAAAACAGTGTATTATAGAAAGCTTCTGTCTACCGGGAGCTACAGAGAAGAGCTAAAGGTATCCTTTAATGGAGGAGAGCGAACTGTATTTCTAAAATTTGTTGTGGCAGAGAAGGAGGGCTCTCGTTCCTCTATGGATGTAAAGCCTCTCGGAATAGACTTTGGCAGTGTTGATGCCGGCATAAAATTGATGAAAAGGGTTGAACTGAGAAACGCGGGGGGGAATGTCCTGAAATGGAAGGCGATACTGCAGAGAAACAGGAAGACTTTCCGGGGCGTGGTTCTTGAAAGGGGCAGGTATGTTTCGTTTGCTAATGAGGCCGTTTTGGGGAAGGGTAGCTATAGCGTGCCGGGCCGTTTGGAAAGCGAGCTTGATATCTCCGGTGAATGGTCCGAGAAGGGTGGCTATCCATATGGCACAGGTGACAATAAACTACTGAAATATACATTCTTTGGGAAAGGAATAGTCCTCTTTTTATGGAAGGACGTTTATGGGGGAATTCTTGATCTTTTTGTTGATAACCAGATGGTGGGTCAGATAGATTGCGCATCCGAGAAGAAAAAAAGGATTGAATTTCCGGTGGTGGAAAACCTGGCGGAGGGGGAGCCGCATTTGCTCGTCCTGGCGGCAAGAGGGGGAAGTGTAGAAATTGAAGGCGTGAGGATTTATACTTCGGGGCTCATGAAGGGTAAGAAGGGCTGGATAAGGATATCTCCTGAAAAGGGAACCACCACGAATGAAGTGGATTACATTAATGTAATGGTCAACACCGGGGACTTATCCCCCGGTTCGTATAGTGAGAATATACTTTTTTATTCCAGCGAGGGGGCCGAAACAGTTGAAGTGTCACTTGATATCAGGAGCGACAAGGTGTCAGAATTAATTGATATCTACAGGTATACAAAAGGAACGGACAGCTTGCTGTCTCCAGATGTCGCGCGCGGGGACTTCTCGCTTGAAGGATACAAAAAAAGTGGGCCGGCATTCAGACTCTTTCACAAGGATACGCCGGGAACCACAGAATTCTTCCAGTGGCATAATCCTTCGGAGGCAACCCATTTTTATTCCTACATCCGGTCAGGTGGAAAACATTCTCTAAAGGGATATGTTTTTGACGGGTCTATAGGAAATATCGCAACCCTGAAATTGCCCCACACCAGAGATCTGTACAGATGGTTCAATCCTGAAACGAGAGCATATTTCTATACGACAGACCCGAAGGGTGAAAGTCGCGAGAAAATGGGATACATATACGACGGAGTGGCGGGATATGTCAGGTAGTTTCCATCCATAATTGGCCATTTCCCGGATGAAGACGAGGTATCTGGACGAGTAGTGTTTTGTCTTGACAAATATAAGCAAAGTGACTAAAAGAACCTTTCATTTTCGAACAATGCGCCAGTAGCTCAGCTGGATAGAGCAACGGACTTCTAATCCGTAGGTCCCGGGTTCGAATCCCTGCTGGCGTACCATAAATGGTGTCTATCCGGTTCCGATACATGGGGCTGTCCGGGCACGCAAATATATGTGGTGGATGTAGCTCAGTTGGTTAGAGTGCCTGGTTGTGGCCCAGGAGGTCGGGGGTTCAAGTCCCCTCATTCACCCCAAATAAAAACAAGGGGTTACGAGAGATTCGTAATCCCTTTGTTTTTGCCTGATTTTAGATTTCCAACCCTCGGCTCTAATTTCAGCCTTTTTGCCTCTATCTCACTACAAGAACCTGAATGTGGTGATAAAAAAGGCAACGCCTTGATGACCTTGCCTCCTTTAGTTAAGATTGTCAATTCTATAAATTTTATTTTTTTATCCTTCGCCGGATTCCCGCTAAGCCGACCAAACCAAAGCCGAGAAAGAGGAGGGTGACAGGCTCGGGGACGCTGGTGGAGCCGTAAATGGATACGTGGGAAATGGCTCCCTGGTTTGGCCAGAAATTCTCCATGTAGATGGTATCGGTGCCGTCCCAACTAACAGACGGGGTCGGCGGGGACACAGAATGCAAATCAAAGATGTACGATCCCTGAATGCCATCCTTAACCAAAAGATAAAGAGGATCTCCCGTAATATAGGGTCCCGATCCATAACTTATTGTCGCGTCCTCGGGATCAGTCGGTGTGTTATAGAAGGTAGTTTCGTAAGATGAGGCGAACGACCCGGATTCACCGCCATCGACGTCTTGCTTGTACAACTCAAACAAAGTCCCGCCGTAGCCAACTATACCAGGGATGTCAGCCGCTTGGGGGTTAGAATTGTCCGAATGCGATACAATCCACTGGGGAAGAGTATCCGGCGTAATTGTGAGGGCGCTTGCGCTGGCCACCATGCCAAACGTCACAAACGTCACACACAATATTGTCATTAATATCTTAATCTTTTTCATATGACACCTCATAAGAGACTGTTTTATTCTTCTATTATTATTGGTAAACCAACGCAATTTATATGCCCAATAACATTTATAAGTTTCATTTATGCATTATCTGTTTAATATAATTGATTAAATGTTAGATAATATTTATCAAGAAGAAGGCTCTTTTTTTAACGCCATCACAATATGTAAATTTATCCGACACTAAAAGGTGGCAAATTTAGGCTCAGTTTCTTTATCTTATCGAATTATTTGATCTTTTAGAAAAATTAACTTATTTTAAGATTGTAAAAAATTCCGACACTCATAATGGAAGAATAGACGTATTCCAATATTCTATAATAATTATAATACCATACAGCATTTTAAAGCTGTAAAGAGATCCGAGAGTTTTATGTAAATTTTACATTTTCGCTCTCGGAGCGCGTATTTTCACTTTCAACTCTATAGATACTCAAATGTATTACCCCGCCGCAAGCAGCGGGGTATCATCAAAAACATTGAACGTCCCAAGGGGCAGGGAATGTAACCCTGATCTGATCTCTAATATTTTCGATTTCCTTGTCAAGATAGTCAATGTGTCCTTTGATCAATGGGGTGACGGATTCATGGGCACTACCGAGCCGGTTCTTCTCCTGGGTAAGCATACCTATCAGGCTGTCGGTCCTTCTGACCAGGGCTCGCAGGGATCTGATTTCGTGTGAAGGCGGAGTCCATGATTCCGGTCTCACGGCCATACAAAAACACGCAATAATACCTGCATCAACCTTGTCGATCTTTGTACGAATGGTGCGTTCTTGAATGATCTGTTCTTGACCTTGCCATCGACAAGCAATACCACCTCTACCCTCTGTTTGGCGATGTCGATCCCGAGAATTGGTGTTGACATATGAATCCCTCCTCTCAATTATAAGTGCCGCCTGATCGGTAAAAGCCCTGTTCGAATCAACCTTGCAAGTACAAACTCATTCCCATGTGGGACGGTTTCTGATACCGTACAAGTTACTGAACAAAGCATTGGGAAGAGGATCTAATATACGAGCCATGCTCACGGGCATCAGGTGAATCACAGATTCTCTCTCCCCATTTACCCCGGCGTCCCAGGGTATCTTACAACTTCTGATATCCTTTTAAAACACAAGGTGAAGACAACAACAAGAACACCATATGAAGCATTCAAAGTCCTTCTTTGCTACTTTATATTGCTGTGGTGCCAGATAATATTCATTTTCCTCGTAGATCTGCCCAAAGTTTAGATTCGTTCCGGATGCATATACCAAGGGAGAAATGGAAATTGGTCAGAGTATCTTAATAAGCTACGAGACAGTTTCTAACCTGCCTCAACCAGCGACCCCAGATATTTTATCTTCATTTGGTGTCTTTCTTTCGAAGATTATATTTTATCATTTTCAGTTGGAGTCCTTTTCTGCTGAGGCCGAGCTTCAGGGCTGCCTTGCTGATATTCCTGTTACACTCTTCCAGGATCTTTACGATCACGCCCTTTTCTAATTGTTCCGTTTTGCTTTTAAGGATATTCCAGGGAGTCCCTTCCGATTTCGCAGTGCCAATGGTCGTTTCAGCCACAGCGGAGACATGCATCTCCGGTGGAACATCCTCAAGGGTTATCGTGTTACCCGTAGCCAGCAGCACAAGTCTTTCCATGAGATTTTCCAATTCCCTGATATTTCCGGGCCAGTTGTAGTGCGCAAAAAGCTTCCTCACCTCGGGGTCAACATGTTCTATCCTGCGGCTGAGCTTTTTATTAAAAGTATCGAGAAAATAATCGGTAAGACGCTCTATATCACCCTTTCTCTCTCTGAGAGGAGGGAGATTTAAAGGCAACACATTCAACCTGTAATACAAATCCTCCCTGAATCGTCCCTCTTGTACTTCCTGCAGGAGGTTCTTGTTTGTTGCCGTAATGAGCCTTACATCGATTTTTATTGTCTGAAGACCACCTACTCTTTCAAATTCCTGCTCCTGAATCACCCTGAGGATTTTTGCCTGCATATCTTTTGGCAAATCCCCAATCTCATCAAGGAAGAGAGTGCCTGTGTGGGCCAGTTCAAACCTTCCCGGTTTTTTGTTTACAGCGCCCGTAAAAGCACCTTTTTCAAAACCGAAAAGCTCGCTCTCCATCAAATTTTCCGCGATAGCCACACAATTGATTTTGATGAAAGGGTTGTTCATGCGAGGGCTGTTCATATGGATTGCACGGGCCAGAAGCTCCTTTCCAGTACCTGTTTCACCGGTAATCAGGACTGTCGTTGTAGTCGGAGCCACTTTCTCGACAAGCCTGTATATCTTTACCATGCGTTTACTGGAGCCTATAATTTCACTCTGGCCTGTTTTTCCGGGAGATGAAACCAGTTCACTTTCATTCAGTGCGCTTGTCTTAAAGGCCTTTTCTATAATATTTTTCAGGTCATCCTGATCAAAGGGTTTTGTGATGTAATCAAATGCTCCGTTCTTCAGGGCTTCCACCGCTGTTTCGACGGTGCCATGAGCGGTGATCATAATTACAGGTATTGAAGGATAATGCGCTTCTATTCTGCTAAGAAGCCCGAGACCATCAAGCCTGGGCATTTTCAGATCTGTAACGACCACAGCCACATCACCGGCTTTGAGGATATTAAGCGCTTCAAGACCGTCAGATGCCGTAACAACTTTATACTTCTCCTTTTTAAGCATGGCCTCTAAGACAAGAAGCATGTTCAGTTCATCATCAACTATCAGTATTTTTCCCATGGTTTATGTATATCCGGTTCTTTAATTTTTTTACGAGTGTAACATTTTAATGCCTGTTAATGCCTGAAATAACTTTTATGAGATTTAATTCCTGTCAAGGCAATCTAATACACGGGTTGATCAGATCCTTATAAAAAAAGCTGTTCCCTCGCCGGGAACGGATTCAAGATCGATGCTGCCACCATGACTTCTCATAATCCGCTGACACACGGGAAGACCAAGTCCAGTCCCCTTCTTCTTAGTTGTAAAAAAGGGTTTAAAGATATTCTTCAAATCTTTCCCTTCTATCCCGGAACCTGTATCGCGAATAGTAATTTCCACAGTCATATTTCCGTTATTTTTAATTCCGGCTGTTATAAAGCTTAAAGAACCTCCTTCCGGCATTGCTTCAATTCCGTTAAGTGCCATATTCAGGATAACTTGTGTCATCTGTTCTCCGTCCACCTTCATGCTTGGAAGTTCGGAATCCAGATTTTCCTCAATGACTACATTTTCCGGTAGACCGGCGGTCTTGAGAAGCGATACCACTTTGGTTACGATGCGGTTTACATCCTGATTGCTCGCATCTATTGAATGAGGTCGTGCGTAGTTAAGAAATTGTGACATAACACCGTTCAGTCTGTCTGTTTCCTCTACTATCACATCAAGAAGCTTCTGGTTCTGGGGAAATTCCGTTTCTGATTTAAGGTATTGCGCGGCACCCTTGATGGCCCCCAGGGGATTTCGTATTTCATGAGCAAGACCGGTTGCCATTTCTTCCAAGAGCATCGACTTTTCTTTCTCTACCTCTTCATCGATGGCATAGAGCGATATGGATACATCACTCCTGCCTTCAAAGAAAATATGCCCCGCAACCTTTTTTAAGATCACTTTAACCGGATCTATAAAGATAACGATGATAAAGGATGCCATTAAAACACTGTTTAACCAACTGCTTGAATTCTTTCCGAAAAGGGCAATAACGAAGCAGAAAGTAATAGTGGCAAATAGTACAAGGGCAAAGATGATGAGCGCCCTTACCATGATCTCGTGAATCTCCGGCAGGCGGTGGTGCGTTATGATTATCAGAATAAAATAGATCAGAGCGGCTATCGCAATATTAGACAGCGGGGGAAGAGCACTGCCATAGTAATGAAATATATCAGAAATGCTTAAGATTACAGTCAGGGCACAGGCAATGGCTATGTAAAGCATTCCCTTTCTTTCCACGCCCGGCGTCTCTTTTTTGATAGAGTCAATAAGCGCTATGTAACAGTAAATCATAGCGGAGCCATTGTACAGATAGAGGACGATATGCATGTATGGCCATTTGTATCCTGACGCGAAGAGAAAGATGATGAGGAAAAGACTACCGAGTACAGTTGCCAGTATAATTTTTTTAGAGGGGAATTCTTGCCGGTTCAGGAAGGTCCGGCAAAAGGAGAGCAGGAGCGGAGGAATTACCAGGGCTCCGGTATAGTTAACTATTTTCCATGCATTGGCGTTGAAGACTTCGTAGAAAAATGTTCCGGTCTTTTGGAGAAAGAGGGCAAAACACAAAAGGGCAAAGGCCTGGTGGACAGGGCTCTTAACTTTTTTGATAAACAGAGAAATAGCAATTGTCAGACTGATTGCTGCCAGGGCAAAGGTTTCCATATATTTTTCACCATATACAATTTTCAGGCAGTTATGATATCGGCAAACAACCTGCAAGTCAAGGTAACGCAGGTGTATTGTGCGTACAACAGTTCCGGCTGCGAACAAAACTACGCACCAAAAACCGGACTTTCATATACAAACCCGGGAAAGCTCATATGCCAATTAGTAAGAATTCCGGAGTGTTATGCGGTATCACTACTTTTGGCATGGATGGTGCTAACAATTAAGAGCACAGAGTGGTGCGCTTAGTCGATACGAGACCCAGATCCGACAATTGAAAATAGAATACTGCGAAGCTTCAAGGAGAACGAGACGTGGATTACAAGCTTACCGATAATCAGAGAATGTACATAGAGACGGTCCAGAAGTTTGTTAAGAACGAAATTACACCAACCGTTATGGAACGTGAAGCAACCCATGAATTCCCCTTCGATATAATTAAAAAGGCATGGGAAGTTGGCGTATTGAATCTTTCTATTCCCGAATCAGTGAAGGGATATGAAGTGGACGATATTTCCGCGGCTTTAATTATCCGGGAACTGTCCTACGGTGATACGGGTATTTCTACGTCAGCCATGTGTAATGACCTGGCGAACGTTGTAATAGCACAGCATGGAACAAAGGAGCAAAAAAAAGCTTTTCTGCTTCCCTTTGTAGAAGCTCCCCTCATTTCATCTTTCTGTCTGACTGAACCGGGTGCAGGTTCTGATAACCTGGCCATGACTGCATTTATTAGAAAAAGAGATGATGGAAAGTATATTCTGAACGGAGAAAAATCTTTCATTACCAATGCTTCATACGCCTCTCAGTTTACCGTGTTCTGCAAGGTTGGGAAACCGGGTAGCCTTCTAATGGCCTGTGTTGTTATCCCATACGATTCGATTCGTAATGGAGAAGTGGTCACTCAGCCTTCCGGTGTAAGAGAGATTACCCTGTCCACAGGAGGTACGGTAATAACAGGAAAACCGGAAGATAAACTTGGACAGTGCCTCTCGAATACGGCAACGGTCAAGTTTGAGGATGTTGTTATCGAAGATAATCAGATTATCGGCAACAGGAGGCTCGGCTTTCGGTATATAATTGAAGTTCTCGATTATGCGCGGCCCATGATTGCGGCCATCGGAGTCGGTCTTGCCAGGAGAGCACTGGATCTGACACTGGAATATACGAAGGAACGCAAACAGTTCGGGCAGAGGATCTGCGATATACCCGTAGCGAGAGACATGCTGGTCAACATGTGGAAAAAAGTAGAACTGGCCGACATGGCCCTGATGAAGGCCGCATTCAAGGTCTTGGAACAGGACGAAGACAGGGGGATGTATGCTTCCCTGGCAAAAAATGTTGCAGCGGAAGCGGCCCTTTACTGCTCCAAAGAGGGGTTACACCTTCACGGTGGTTACGGTTTCATGTCGGAATATGAGATATCGAAACTGGCGCGGGATGCCCATATCATCGATATTTATGAAGGTGTGAGGGAAATTCAGGATATGATTATAGGAAGGGAGTTGGTGTAACTATGTTATATCTTCATGGATTAGGTCATTTCCACCCGGAAAATGTTATTACAAACCGATTTCTGAGTGAACTGGAAATAGGAAGCAATGAGGAATGGATCATGGAGCGCGTGGGCGTTCGTACCCGCCGCACTAGCCTTTCTCTGGATTACATAAAAACGACAAAAAATGAAGACCCTCGAGCGGCTTCCGAGGCAAGTATGTACACTAACGCGCAGATGGGGGCTTTTGCAGCGCGCGTGGCGCTGGAGAGGGCCGGGTTGAAGCCTGAAGATATAGGCATGGTAATATCCGGGAGTTCGACACCGGATCATGTGACACCGGCCGAGGCCGCAACCGTGGCGGCAGAGCTTGGGGTGGATGTTCTCTGTTTTGATCTTAATTCCGCGTGTTCAACCTTTGGAATGCAGCTCAAATTTCTGTCCGACATGAAACCGGACGCGCTTCCGGCTTACGTCCTGGTTGTCAATCCGGAGAGTTTTACCCGCTCGGTTGACTATTCTGACAGGAAGGTGGCCCCGTTATTTGGTGATGGAAGCAGTGCCGCGGTTGTGTCCGCTTCCGTTCCTTCAAAAATGGTATTTGAGGCGTTCTTTTGTGATTCAAATCCCCTGTCGTGGGACAAGGTGCGTATTCCCCACATGGCCCACTTCGGACAGAACGGAAGAGCCGTTCAGGGTTTTGCTATACGTAAGACCACTGAATCGCTCAGGAAATTGCAGGAAATTTACCCTATAAACTCCGGCAGATTCAAGTTTGTAGGACATCAGGCAAACTATGGAATGCTGAAGACTGTATGTGAAAGATGCGGCTTAGCTGAAGACGATCACTGGCATAATGTTGTAAATTACGGCAATACGGGAGGCTCGAGTGCTCCCTGTGTCCTGAGTCAGCATTGGGACAGATTCCGTCCAGGAAACCACATAGCATTAGTTATGGTTGGCTCGGGGCTTACCTGGGGTCGCACGATGCTGAAGATTCAGGAATAAAGGCTTCGAGCTTCAAGTTAGAAACCGGATATGGAAAAATAGTGAAATACTCTGAATTTATAAAAAAAGAAAGTTTTGAACTGGACGACCTGATTGCCTTTGCTTACGGACGACTGGTTGCTGATCCGCCTGAGGATTTCGATGCACGACTACCCGCCCCCCCCTTCCTTATGGCGGATCGCATCCTTTCGATAAAGAATGACGGAAGGAAGGGATCTATTATTGCCGAGCAGGATATAAGGATAGACGCTTGGTATTTTCAGTGCCATATGCCGGGAGATCCTGTGCAGCCGGGTTGTCTTTGCGTGGATGCGATCTGGCAATTGCTCGGTTTTTACTGTAGCTGGAGTGGAGGATTGGGTGGCGGCAGAGCGCTCGGTTGCGAAGAAATCGTCTTCAACGGACAGATACGGCCATATAATCAAAAGGTTCGTTATGAAATTGACGTAAGGCGTTTTTCTCATCTTAAAGCTTCAGGTTCAAGTATTGTCATCGGAAATGGCAGAGTATTCGTGGATGACGAATTGATAATGACTATTAAAAATGCCCGCACTGGAATCTTCAAGGGAATTGTCTATCCGGATTATCCGAAAATGTCACCCAATTCCAGGGGAGGAATTATAAAGAGAGATATATGAATAGGTCAAAATTAGAAATTAAAGATTCAGAATTGAAACCCGTTGCAATTGTAACCGGCGGCGGAACCGGAATAGGCGCGGCCTGTTGCCTGGCCCTTGCCGACGAAGGTTTCAGGGTGGGTATTCATTATCGGAAAAGTGAAGATCAGGCAAAGGACGTTCTCTCTCGAATAGACGATGGATTTCTTCTGAAAGCCGATCTTGCCGATGTGGATGAAGTGGAAGAAATGTCAAAATCCATCAAGAGCGCGGCTGGTCGTGTGGACGTATTGGTCAACAATGCCGGGATATCTATTAACAGTGATATCAACACGATGAAGGTCGGCGAGTTTGACGCACAGCGGGCGATGCTTCGCGGCACCTGGTATCTGACCAAGCGGATATTGCGCCTTTTCATGCTGCGCGGCGGCAGTGGAAGAATTATCAATATCTCCAGTGTAGTAGGGCATACCGGTAATGGCGGCCAGATTCCATACACTATGGAAAAAGCAGCACTTGATGCCTTTACCAAATCTCTGGCCAAAGAATTATGGGGACGAAATATTCTCATCAATTCCGTGGCGCCCGGGTTTATCGATACGTCCATGACGGAAATTCTTCCTGATGACGTTCGGAACAAGATTCTTGAGAACATTCCCCTGGGGCGGATGGGCCAGCCTGAAGAAGTGGCCGATGTCGTGACCTTTCTTGCCAGCCGGGGCAGCTATATTACCGGAACGGTTATTCATGTTAACGGGGGGCTGTATGGGGGTTGATGCAAACATGGTGCAAAACGTACTTTCTCTGGTTCCTCAACAGCATCCGTTCCGTTTTATTGATGACATACTGGAGATGGATGAGGATCATATCGTTGGAACATACCGCTTCCGGGACGACGAATACTTCTATAAGGGACATTTTCCCGGACAGCCGGTCACGCCCGGGGTTATTTTGATTGAAACGATGGCTCAAACCGGCGTTGTTGCCTTTGGCATATATCTGCTCATGCGGCAGGGTTTATTGTCCGGGCAGATTAAACAACTGGTTACCCTGTTTGCCATGGTTGATGGTTGTGAGTTCAACGGCATCGTCAATCCGGGAGAAAAGGTTATCATTAGAGGCGAAAAAGTCTATCTTCGCAGAGGAAACCTGAAAACGAAGGTCAGTATAGAAAGAGAAAACGGAGACATTGTCTGTTACGGAGTGCTTACCGGTAAAGGAGTTGAACTTAATGAAGAAAAATAGAGTAGTTATAACAGGAATGGGCGTTGTAGCGCCGAATGGACACGGGTTGAACGATTTCGAACAGGCCCTGCGCGATGGGCGGTCGGGAATTAGTTTTTTCCCCAGACTGAAAGAACTCAAATTTGGATGCCAGATCGGGGGGATGCCGCATGGCTTTGACGAAGTTCGCAAGAGCTATTTCGATCATGAAAAGCTTCTCTCTCTGAACGATAATATCGGATATATATCCGTATCTGCTGTTGACGCCTGGCGTGACGCGGGATTTGACTGGTCCGACGATAACCATGAGGTAGACTGGGACACAGGCGCCATTCTCGGTTGCGGTATCGGCGGCATGGATACGATTGCCGAGAGGGTTGTTCCCATGGTTAACCAGGGCAAGACAAGACGCATGGGGAGCAGGATTGTTGAACAGGTCATGAACAGTGGTACGAGTGCCCGCGTAGGCGGTTTGTTGGGGTTGGGCAACCAGGTAACCTCCAACTCCGCTGCCTGCAGTACCGGAACAGAAGCAATTGTTAATGCGATGTTAAGAGTGCAATCGGGACTGGCAAAACGGATGCTGGCAGGTGGATCTGAAGGAGCATCGCCCTACATATGGGCGGGATTCGATTCAATGCGTGTCATTCCCCGCAAGTTCAATGACAATCCGGAGCAGGGTTCCCGTCCGATGAGCGCTTCCGCAAACGGATTTGTTCCCGGTGCGGGAGGGGCAGTCCTGGTCCTTGAAGATCTGGAAACAGCGCTTGAACGGGGGGCTATGATTTACGCGGAAATCCTCGGAGGAAACGTCAATAGCGGCGGGCAGAGGAACGGTGGTTCCATGACAGCGCCAAACCCTGAAGGCGTTCAGCGCTGTATCAGAAGTGCCATGGCTGATGCGGGTGTTACCTCGCGTGAAATAGATGCCATTAATGGACACCTGACGGCGACATTTGCGGATCCGTCTGAAGTAAACAACTGGTCACTGGCTCTCGACAGGGGGCCCGGGGATTTTCCGTACATAAACTCGACAAAATCAATGATCGGTCACTGTCTCGGTGCGGCGGGAGCCATCGAAGCTGTTGCCGTTGCCCTTCAGCTATATAAAGGATTTATGCACCCGTCTGTCAATTGTGAAGATGTACATCCGGAGATTGAAGCGTTCGCGGAAAACATTCCTCATGAAGTTATGGAGTACCCGGAATTAAAAATCATGGCGAAGGCATCTTTCGGTTTTGGAGACGTGAACAGTTGCCTTATTTTCAAAAAGTGGGAAACATAAATTCAATTTTGAGTTTCAAGTTAAAAGACATAAAAATTACAAGGAGAGAAATAATGGAAGAAAAAGAAATTTTGCAAGAGATGGTAAATATCCTCAAACCGTACATTAAGGACCCGGCTTTGCTGGATAATGCGACAAAAGAGACACATATCCTCGATGACCTCAAGGTCAATTCAGCGCGCCTTGTGGATATCATTATCAAATGTGAAGATGTATTTGACATTGAAATCGACGATGACGATGCCGACAAGATCAGAACCATCGGAGACGCTGTTGAAATTATTCAGAATAAATTAAGTTAGTCTTCAGATGGATATGAATCAGGGTAATTTATGATGAAACGGACGGCAAAATTTTTCCTGTACCTGCAGCTTCTTATTGGGCGCCTGGGGGTTTTCCTTTTAGGCCCCCTTATATTTATCGCGATAAAGCTTATAGGGTACAGGGTGAGAGATCTGAGAAAAATAAGAGGGAATGTCCTGAACCTGTTTGAAAAACACAATGGTCCCTGGGTGATATGTCCAAATCACCTGACCATGATAGATTCAGCAGTGCTGGCCTATGCCATGGCGCCGCTGCATCGCTATATGCTTAATTACAGGTTACTTCCCTGGAATCTTCCGGAAAGAGCGAATTTCCAGAGCAATATTTTTCTGGCTGTTCTCTGTTATTTGGCGAAGTGCCTACCGATCAGCCGCGGTGGAAATCGAAAAAAAATGAAAGCCACCATGGACAAATGCGCCTATCTCTTGAATCAGAAAGAAAGCCTGCTCATTTTTCCGGAAGGGGGACGTAGCCGGACAAGCCGTGTGGATACGGAAAACTTTTCCTATGGAGTCGGGCGTTTGATAAACAACAACCCTGATTGCAATGTCATGTGTATCTATCTGCGCGGTGATGGACAGGATAAATACAGCAATATTCCCCGTTTTGGTGAACGGTTCACTATGCGCATAGAAGCATTTCAACCTCGTACGGAAAGTACAGGATTGAAAGGACAGAGAGAATGCGCGAAGCAAATCGTAGAACAACTGGCCCAGATGGAGAAAGATTATTTTGGTAGGCAACGATATTGTAGATCTGACCGATTCCCGGACAAAAGGGAAAAGCCGGGATATGCGGTTCATGAACAGAGTGTTCACACCGGCTGAACAACTGGATATCCTGGAAAGCAGCAAACCGGATATTGTTCTCTGGAGCCTGTGGGCGGCAAAAGAAACGGGGTACAAGGCAATAAGCAAGCTGCATCCCACCGTTTCTTCCGCACCCGGGTATTATGAAGTAAAATTGTTCTCAGCAGACGGGTCTTTGCCTGAAACGGGGGTTGTCTATACGCCTTGCGGACAGGTATCAGTCTGTTTTTTCATAAGCAGTGACCATATTCATTGTATCGGCACAACTCCGGATAGAGATACGGATTCGATCATGTGGGATGTCCGTAAGATATACCGGCGCCGGTTTTCCCCCGATTATGAATCGGATCTTGTCCGGAATATGGCCGGGGAAAAGATAGCGCGCTATCTGAAAAAAGATTCGAAAGCCATAGAGATCATTCGTCCAAAGGGGCATCGCGGTCTCGGCCCCCCGGTAATCTATGCCGGAAAGAAAAGAACCGCAATCGACATCAGCATGAGCCACGACGGCCGGTTTGTGGCCTATGCGCTTCAGGACACAAACAATACTATTCATTAATAAAATCAATTAGTACCCATCTATCACATAGAAAACGGGTGCCTTTATTTGAAATAAAAGAAAAGGTTTTTCGGAGAAAAGCAATTTCTTCCTGTCCTCCATAAACTCTTTCAATTATCCGGGCGTGATGATTTTTGCACTTAAGCAAAATTTGTTGTGTATTTATTTGCTTTATGGTAAATAAGCTCACATGATAATATCACGGTATCTAACAGAACCGATCCATCAGGATCTCAAAGAAAAGATGGTTTTCATTTCCGGGCCTCGGCAGGTAGGTAAAACAACTCTAGCGAAGACCTTTCTGGAAAAGAAAGAGTATCAGTATTATAACTGGGATAACCGGGCGGATCGAAAGAAGATATTAGCTGCACAGTGGCCGGCGGTTGAAAGCGTCATAGTATTTGATGAGCTTCATAAATATAAAAACTGGAAGGGCTGGATCAAGGGCGAATATGATTCTCATGGCGACCGAATCCAGTTTATCATAACAGGTAGCGCCCGATTGGATATTTACCGCAAGGGTGGAGATTCACTACAGGGACGTTATCATGCTCATCGTTTACACGGTTTTTCAGTTGGTGAACTGCAAAAAACGAAGGCAACCCTTGTCCCCGGAAAAGAGATTGAGTTTCCCGAAAAGATTGAACAGGATCTGTTGCCTGCATTATTCCAGTTCGGTTCCTTTCCCGAGCCCTTCCTGAAGCAAAATAAGCGCGGTTTGAGAAGATGGCAGCGAGAACGCCTGGATCGTTTTTTCAGAGAAGATGTTCGTGATCTTGAAAACGTTCGGGATCTCTCGTCAATGGAACTCCTGGCGTCCATGCTCGAAGATCGTATAGGCAGTCTTCTTTCCCTCCAGTCATTGCGGGAAGATCTTGAAGTCAGCCATCGGGCGGTATCTCACTGGATGGCCATACTTGAACATTTGTATCACTGTTTTAGTGTGACACCATTTACTCACAAATCCATACGATCGCTTAAAAAAGCTGCAAAGGTATATTTGTGGGACTGGTCTGTGGTGCCGGATAAGGGGGCCCGCTTTGAAAATCTCGTGGCATGTCACCTGTTAAAAATGAAACACGCCCTTGAAGATCAGGAGGGCTACAGAATTGGCCTTCACTACCTGAGAGATGCCGGAAAAAGAGAGGTTGATTTCCTGGTTACCGTTGAGAACAAGCCCTGGTTTGCCGTAGAATGCAAGACAGCAAGCCGGACGCCGAACCCCGCGCTCAACTACTATGGCGAAAGACTGAAAATCCCCTACCTGTATCAGATAACACTTGAAGAGGGCGATGATACATTTAACGGCAGAGTCAGAGTGATGCCGGCCGGCAAGTTCCTGGGAGCGCTTCCATGATAAAACAAAACTCCAAGTCACCTGACACGCGCTCCAATCCTGCTCTGACAATTGTTTAGAATAATCAAGCATAAAGAATCAAGAGGGACATAGTGTGAATAAAAAGAATAATAATTCGAATAATAATCATATTGAACTTTCCGGATTGTCGAATCACCTTTGGGAATCGGCAAGCATATTACGCGGTCCTATCGATGCGGCGGATTTCAAGACATATATTTTCCCGTTTTTATTCTTTAAGAGAATTTCAGATGTTTATGACGAAGAGATGAAAGCTGCTTTGGATGAATCCGATGGTGACCTTGAATACGCACAGTTTCCAGAAAACCATCGTTTCCAGATCCCGAATGACTGCCACTGGGAGGACATTCGAGAAAAAGGCGAAAATATCGGCTATGCGCTTCAGGAGGCCATGCGCAGTATAGAAAAGGCGAATCCCGACACTTTGCATAGTATATTTGGAGACGCTCAGTGGACAAACAAAGACCGACTATCAGACGCACTCTTGAAAGACCTGATCGAACATTTTTCGAAATTGAGCCTTGGGAACCAAAACTGTAAAGCCGATATCCTCGGTCAATCCTATGAATATCTCATCAAAAAGTTTGCTGATCTGACGAATAAAAAGGCCGGTGAGTTCTATACGCCTCGTTCCGTTGTTGCGTTGATGGTGAGAATACTGGCGCCGAGAGAAGGCGGAACAATCTATGATCCTGCCTGTGGAACCGGTGGAATGCTTTTAGAAGCACTGCATTATGTCAAAGAGCATGGTGGTAGTGAGAATTTGATGCTGGGAAAATTATATGGACAGGAAAAAAACCTGACAACGTCAGCCATTGCAAGAATGAATCTGTTTCTTCATGGGGCGGAAGATTTTCGCATTGAACGAGGAGATACCCTCCGCCTGCCTGCGTTCTACTCAGGCGACAGCTTGGCTACTTTTGATTGCGTCATTGCAAATCCACCTTTTTCACTCCAGAAGTGGGGTGATGAAATTTGGCAAAATGATCCGTATGGGCGAAATTTTGTAGGCTTGCCACCTGCTAAGACCGGTGATTTCGCCTGGGTTCAGCACATGATCAAATCCATGGCACCCAAAACAGGTCGCATGGCTGTTGTTCTACCACACGGCGTACTTTTCCGCATGGCCAAAGAGGGCAAAATTCGGCGCAAACTCATTGAAATTGATATTCTTGAGGCAGTCATTGGATTAGGACCAAATCTTTTTTACGGCACCGGCTTGGCGGCCTGTATATTGGTCTTTCGAGCAACGAAACAACAGTCGCACCGGGAAAGGGTGCTCTTCATCGACGCATCAAAAGAATTCAAGACAGGTAGAGCACAGAACGAGCTTTTACCGGAACATATAGAGAATATACATGGGTGGTATGCTGATTTTCAAGATGTCGAAGGTGCTTGTCGGGTAATCACGCTCGATGAAGTCAGGGAGAATGACTACAACCTGAACATCCCACGCTACGTGGAACCGGTTATCGAAGAAGAAACCATGACCTTGGATCAGGCTATCGCAAATTTTAAAGAATCGATTGAGGCAGCATATAAAGCGGAAGATCGACTTAAAGATTTATTGAAGCGTGAGGGTCTAATGACATGAAAGATGCACAAAAACCAGATCACATAAGTCTGAACACACTCATTAATAGACTGAAGGAAGGCCGATTCGTTATTCCGGATTTTCAGAGAGAGTTCGAATGGCGGCCTTGGGATATCAAAGATTTAATGCGATCAATCTTTCTCGATTATTACATTGGCAGCATGTTGTTATGGAAAGGTAAAAGAGAGAATTTCAATGCCTTATCCTGCGAAATTCTCTATGGATTCGACAACAAAACCGGGCAGCATCCTTGGAACTACAATGGTGGCAAACCGGAGTACATCGTGCTTGATGGACAACAGCGACTCACGGCTCTATATTATGCATTCATTGCGCCAGATGTACCACTGCCCAATAGGGCTAATCGTGCGGTTTATTTTATACATGTCGATAAGTTCATGGACGAACACTACGATGAAGCCTTTCAATATGATTGGCTTTCGAGGCGCTTTAATAAAATCTTGAATGATCGTAAGGTGCAGTATGATGAACATATATTTCCTCTCTCAGTGGTAGGCGCCGGGGGATGGGATTTGCCTAATTGGGTGCAAGGTTATGAGCAATACTGGGGAAAAGCGGCGTCAGATGCCCAAGGTCGTGGCAATGCAGCAGAAGCAGAGAGTGCAAAACGACATGCTCAGAATGCGAAAGCATTCGGCGAGCACCTGAAAGGTATCACTGAAGAATATCAGATTGCATATATAGAGCTCAATAAAGACATAGCGGTCGATAAGGTTTGTGACATTTTTACCCAGATCAACAGTCGTGGTATTAGGCTTGATGTTTTCGACCTCGTCAACGCCCTGATTAAGCCAAAGGGACTTCAGCTCAAACACATGTGGAGAAAAGCGGCGCCCCGCTTAGAGTTTGTTGATACGGAAAAGATGAATGTCTATATTTTGCAGGTAATGTCAATCTTGCGACAGTCTTACTGCTCTCCAAAATATCTCTATTATTTGCTTCCCGGTCAGGAAAAACAGGTAAGAGACCCCGATGGCACAAAAAGAAAAGAAGTCCTCATACCGGACATCGTTGATTTCGAGAAGCGATGGGATGAGGCCGTAGTTGCACTTGAGAATGCGATCAGGCTCTTACGACATCCACAAGAGTTTGGAGCTGTTTCGTCACAATACCTGCCTTATGTTTCCGTTCTTCCCGTTTTTGCAGCCTTGCAGGCGCAAAGCACAACCCTGCCCGCCAACAAGCGGCTTGATGCCCAGCGCAAAATCCGTTATTGGTACTGGGCATCGGTGTTCATAAACCGTTATTCAGGCTCTGTTGAGTCGACAAGTGCCCGTGATTTCCTTGATGTAAAGGCATGGTTAGAAGATGATGCTGCCGAACCTGTGCTATTACAGGAGTTCAAGATCCATTTCAAGAATCTGGAGTTACGCAAAGAAAACAAGAAAGGCACTTCTGTTTACAACGGCATATTTAACTTGCTTGTTCTTCAGGGCGCTCGGGACTGGATGACTGGCAATGTTCCGCAATATGATGATCTTGATGACCACCATATTGTGCCCGCCTCTTGGGGGGCAAGGAATCTGGGAAACAACTCTGTTCACACAATCCTTAACAGAACCCCGTTGAGTGCTGATACCAATAGGAATATTATTAACGATAGATTGCCTAATGAATATCTACCAGAACTGATCTCAAACAATGGGGAGAAGGCTGTGCGCGCTATCCTCGAGTCGCACTTTATATCGCAAGTGGCGCAGGAAATCTTAATGCGCGATCCGTTTACTCCTGATGATTTTGAGGCATTTATTTCTGAGCGCCAGCGCACTATTCAAGATGCCATAGAGAATCTACTAATCAAAGAGCGTCTGGATCTTTCGCCTCAGCTCCGTGAGTTGGATGAGAACATTGAACAAACAGAACTTGGCTTACGCCAGATAATTGTCAAAACCTTTGGCGAAGATGCCTCACAACTTCCTCAACACATTCAACAAAAAGTCGGTGAAAGAATTCAAGGTGCAGCTAAGAAAAATCCCGCTATGGATACGGAACGGTATCAAACCCTTCCCGGCATGATTGAGTTCTTTGACCTGCGGGACCTTCAGGACGCAATTACATCCAAGACATATTGGGCACAATTCGAATCAAGATTCTCTAATAAAGAAATGCTTATGGCAAAGTTCAGTCAACTAGTAGGGCTCAGGAATGTCATTCGCCATAGCCGTACAGTCGACGATATTACCAGGAAAGAGGGCGAGGCAGCGATTCTTTGGTTTAAACAGGTCTTGGGGAAATGAATAAACGTATTGCACAAGCTGAACTTGAATCATACCTCTGGGGTGCGGCAACCCTGCTGCGCGGCCACATCGATGCCGGGGACTACAAACAATTTATTTTCCCCCTGCTTTTCTACAAGAGGTTGTGCGACGTCTATGATGGGGAAATTACTCAATCATTGGAAGAATCAAGTGGCGATAAAGAATATGCCAGGCTCCCGGAGCAGCATCGGTTTCAAATCCCGATGGAAGCGCACTGGAAAGTCATTCGCACCAAGGTCAAAAATATCGGCAAGGCCATTCAGGATGCTCTCCGCTCAATCGAAAAGACAAATCCCGATACCCTCTATAGCGTATTCGGGGATGCACAATGGACCAACAAGGAACGACTGCCGGACAGCATGCTTAGAGAGCTCATCGAACATTTCAGTTCCAAAACACTATCCATAGAAAATTTGCCTGAGGATGAACTCGGACTTGGATATGAATTTCTTATAAAGAAGTTTGCCGACGACTCCGGACATACGGCGGCTGAATTCTATACTAACCGGACCCTGGTCCATCTTATGACCGAAATGCTTGAACCAAGCCCGGGTGAATCAATTTACGATCCCACATGCGGTTCTGCCGGGATGCTGCTCTCCGCTGTGTCGCATTTAAAACGGCAAAACAATGAATGGCGCAATCTCAAACTTTACGGCCAGGAACGCAACCTGTTGACCTCGGCGATAGGTCGTATGAATCTCTTCCTGCACGGTATTGTCGACTTTAAGATCGTCAGGGGAGATACACTTGCGCACCCGGCATATGTGCAGGGCGATCGGCTCATGCAATTCGACGTTGTGCTGGCCAATCCACCATATTCCATCAAACAGTGGGATCGTAAAGCCTGGTCATCTGATCCGTGGGGGCGCAATATTTACGGTACGCCACCACAGGGCCGTGCTGACTATGCCTTCTGGCAGCATATTATCGCCAGCATGAAACCTAAAACCGGCCGCTGCGCAATCCTCTTCCCCCATGGTGTCCTTTTCCGCAACGAAGAACTTGGTATGCGTGAGAAGCTCATCGCTCATGACTTGATAGAGTGTGTACTCGGGCTGGGACCGAATCTATTTTATAACTCGCCAATGGAGGCCTGTGTCGTTATCTGCCGCATGGCCAAACCACGAGAAAGGCGGAACAAAGTTCTCTTCATAAATGCGGTAAACGAAGTCACCCGAGAGCGGGCGCAGAGTTTTCTGACTGACGAGCATATTTCAAAGATCGTGAATGCATATCGTGATTTTGAAGACTCAAACGGATTTGCTCGTGTAGCTGATGTGAGCGAAGTTCGGGAAAAAGGAAATAATTTGAGTATCCCACTCTACGTGCGAATGAACAATGGAAATCATGTGCTCGGCATTGCAGAACACGCGCCTCCATACGGACTCACGCCGCTTACTCAAGCAATAGATGAGTGGCAAAAAAGCTCACAAGAATTACATGAATCTCTAAATGAATTATTTGAAACTCTGGAGGGCAATTACCGTGGATAAAGCCACACCCTTCTCCCAAGAGAAGCTCAATGAAATATTTAAAATATTGCCTAAGAACCCCGAAAGAGTAATTTCTCGGGAAAGCAGAAATTTAGAATTTAAAGAATCCTTCGGCTGGAAAAGTCTGCCAAAGTATCTCAAGACATGTGCTTCATTTGCTAATACAAAAGGAGGATACATTGTATATGGCATAGCAAATCGGCCGCATAAGCTCATTGGTCTTACAGGGGCCAATTTGAAGTTGTTCGAAGGCATTGATCCTGCGAAATTGGCAATGTATTTTAATGAACATTTTTCACCCGAGATGATTTGGGATATCCAAGAGTATGAACTCAGTGGAAGAAGCTATGGTCTTCTATATGTACACGAATCGCAGGATAAGCCGGTTGTCTGCACCAAGAATGCAGAACAAGAGCTAAAAGAAGGGGATATTTACTATCGGTATCGTGGGCGCTCCCAAAGAATTAAATATCCAGAATTGCGAAGTATTTTGGATTATAAGAGAGAGAGCGAACAGCGGCTATGGATGCGACACCTTACACAGATTGCCAAGATTGGCGTTAAGGACACTGGAATTTTTGATCTTCAAACAGGGCAAGTTACCGGAACAGAAGGAGCCTTTCTTATTGATGAATCTTTGCTGAGTCAGTTGTCTTTTATAAAGGAAGGAGAGTTTTTCGAGACTAAGGGCAGGCCAACGCTTAAACTCATTGGAAGCATAAAATCAATTAAAGGTGGTCTGCCAATAATTGGACAAAAACAGATAATCAGAAGTAAAGGAATACGAATCGGTGATATAGTCTTGGCATTCCTAAATAACCTGAAGATTGATGATCCAACCGAGTATATCAAACAAATCTGTTTCGAAAGTACAGGGTTTCTACCTGTATATTATTTTATGCATAGAAGTGGTTTTAATAAAGACAAAACGATTGGCTTAATCGAAAAAGTTATATCCCGTTCTCAGTCAAAAAATAAATTGCTTGAGCGATTACAGGAACAAAAAACTCAATATTTAAAACTATCTTTATCAAATACGCCTGCCGCCGTAAAAAGACGGACATATGTCGAACAAGCCAAAAAGAAAGGGATTCCTTTAGATCTTGGCAACCAGGAGATCAATTATTGCCTGAAAGGGCTGCGCACGCTCACTCCCGAAGAAGTAAAAAGACTCTCTGATTACATCTGTGACACATTGAGAACGTGGTTCAATAAGCACTATGCATCTGGCGATGGAGTGTTGGCAGACAATCTCAGACGGACAATATGCTGGGTCGATGAAGCGCTGTACATGGAGGGTCTGGAATGAGCATACTCGAAGATCTCGCTCGGTGGGTAGAAAAAAAGCCTTTGGTTTTGATGAGATTTGACAAGGAATTTGCTGAGTCCTTGCAAAACTCAAATCATGGCTTTGAAAGGTTTACTTTTGCAAAACCCCACAATGCGTTTGAAGGCATCAACCTGCCAACTCTATGTTTGGTTGAAACGGACGAAGGGAATCGCTTAGAATGCTACGTCGGTGTAATCAAAGCCAAGGTCGCCGTTACGACCATCGATTCGCGGGTGACCATCATTAAACTACGCGGAATTAATATTTCTTCCTTTGAATCGTTTAGTGACCAAATGTCCAAGACACGCTTTAAAAACACTTTTAAGAGTAAGCTTTCGACTGCTCAGACTATTTCAATTTTAACATCTAAACTGAGTTCGTACATAATTGAAATGCTGGCTGCCGATAATGCAAATAAGAATGCGCTTGAGGTCGCTGCTTTTTATCTTCCGCGATTCCGGACAATACCCAATGCTGAATGGGGGCAGACAAACGCTATTCAAACGGCTATGGCAGTGTTTGGGCTCAGCAAAACAGCCATCCCTAAGATTGCTGTTGTCCGAAAGAATACTTCTTCGACATTAAGTAACATTGGGGCGCATCTGTTGGAGGACAATGTAATCGGTTGTGATTCAAGTGTAATACCTGGATTCTCATTAATCAAAAAGGATGTAACGGGAAAAGCAGTATTTGAAAACAGAGAAGGACGTCTTGAGGTGTATACTGCAAATAGGGGGTCTCTTGAGGAAATGCTCGGGGTCGATCTAATTTATGTAAATAATACATTGGGTAATATCGTCATGATTCAATATAAGATGCTTGAAGAGAGTAAAAGTGAAGAAGATGAGGATCATGATTGGATTTTCAGGCCCGATGGGCAAATGGAGTCTGAAATCGCGCGAATGAAAATACCATCTGTTGCAGTGGAAGCGGACGACTATCGTCTGAATGAAAATCCCTTCTACTTCAAGTTTGTGAAGAGAAAAATCATGAACGACTCTCATCAATCCTTCTTGATATCACTTCAACATTTGAATCAATTGCTTCAATCACATCGAGCAAAGGGACCGAGAGGCGGTATTCGTGTAAGCTATCGAGCTCTTGAAGGCACGTACCTTCGGGAAACTGATATTATAAGTTTAATCCGTTCCGGGTATATTGGTACTCATCGAGTTGAATCAGAATTCCTTAAGACTATTATTTCTGAGGTTTCGAAAGGTAACCGAGCTTTGGTACTCGCTTGGCAAAGTAAAATCAAACAAGAGGACAATGAATCTTGAACAATCAGCTCAAAACCGGCCGGAAATTGGTGAAGTTTGGCGACATCGCACAAAATGTTGCTGTCCGTGTTGATCCGGCTGAAGCCAAAACTGACATCTATGTCGGCCTGGAGCACCTCGATCCTGATACTCTGCATTTACGTCATTGGGGTCATCCGTCAGATGTGATTGGCCAAAAGCTTGCTTTCAAAAAGGGTGACGTCATTTTTGGCCGCAGACGTGCCTATCAGCGTAAACTGGCGGTGGCTGAGTTTGACGGTATCTGTTCCGCCCATGCAATGGTTGTTCGGGCAAAGCCAGGAATGATCCTTCCAGAGTTTCTTCCATTCTTTCTTCAATCCGACATGTTTATGGAGCGGGCCATTGAAATATCAGTGGGTTCCCTCTCGCCGACAATCAATTGGAAAACTCTCAAAGAGCAGGAATTCCCACTGCCGCCGATAGAGGAGCAGAAACGCATCGCCGATATTCTCTGGGCTGCGGATGAGGCAGTGGAAAAGAATGTTGATCTAAAGCACGGCAACCATGAACTTTATCTATCTTGTATTGAAAAATATGTATTCGATGAAACCAACATCGAAACCAAGGTTAGTGATTTAGCTATCATTAACAAATCGGTTCTTTCCGAATCCAAAACACCAAAGGATTACCGATTTAGCTACCTTGACATTGGCACTGTTATTGCTCCCAAAACGTTAGGGGAGCTTACAAATCATGTATTTTCTGAAGCACCAAGTAGGGCACGGAGAGTGGTTAATAGGAAGGATATTTTACTTGCCACGGTACGTCCCAACCTTCAATCATTTATTAGAATAACCGAAATTAAAGAACCTGTGGTTGCTTCAACTGGATTTGCTGTGATCACCCCACAAAGTGATGTTATTGGGAGCATTTTATTTCATTCATTTTTTTCAAAACGATTTGCATATTTCTGTGAGGCAAGGGTCACCGGTACGAGCTATCCGGCTATCAGTGCTAAGGACATTGGTAAATTTAAAGTGTTTGTTCCTTCCTCAGAAGAAGAAAAAACCCAAATTCAGAAAAAACTTGAGTTGTTGGACAGAGCTGATTCTGCTCTTGATTCGAATATTTCCAGACTAAGAGAAGTCAAAAGGCTTTTGTTGAACGAATTGATCGGAATAGGAGTCTCCCATGTTTAATGAAGAAAACACCGTCGAACAAATGGTCCTCGATACGCTCTGCGGACAGTTGTCGGAACACATGGTGGCCGAACCACCTGCATTTTATAGCGTTCCGAAAAACTGGACATATGTGCCTGCCGAAAGTCTGAACCGTGAATATTCAGACGTCTTTGTCGAGGAAAAGGTGCGCACTGCTCTCGTTCGCCTGAACCCCGAAATCAAAGTGCAACCCGACCGGGCCGATGAGGTTCTCTATCGTCTTCGCGCTATAATGATGTCTGTTCAGGGAGAAGGTTTGGTCCGCGCCAATGAGCATTTTACGGAATGGCTACGGGGTGAAAAGGCCATGCCCTTCGGTGAAAAAGGCGAACACACATCTATTCGACTGATTGATTTCGCCAACCCGGCCAACAACGAATACGCGGCTACCAACCAGTGGGTTTATCCAACCAAAGAAGGGGGCAAGCGTTTCGACATCGTATTGTTGGTCAATGGTTTTCCTTTAGTGGTCGGAGAGACTAAAACGCCGGTGCGCCCGGCAGTCACCTGGGTGGATGGAGCCAGCGACATCCACAACGGCTACGAGCAGAGCGTGCCACAGATGTTTGTTCCCAATGTCTTTTCCTTTGCCACCGAAGGGAAAGTCTATCGTTATGGGTCCATACGCATGCCGATTGACATGTGGGGTCCATGGCATGACCCGGATGATAAATCTGAAGGTTCGCTTGCAGATGTACAGCGCACAGTAAAAAGCATGCTCAGACCGGAGGTGATTCTGGACATTCTCCAGAACTTCACGATTTTTGCCACTGACAAGAAACACCGTCGCATCAAGATTATCTGCAGGTATCAGCAATACGAATCGGCCAATCTGATTGTGGATCGTGTTATCGCGGGCTACCCCAAGAAGGGGTTGATCTGGCATTTCCAGGGATCGGGGAAATCACTCCTGATGGTTTTTGCTGCTCAGAAAATGCGAATGCACCCGAGGCTGAAGAACCCGACGGTGATGATTGTGGTTGACCGCATTGATCTGGATACACAGATAACTTCCACATTTAATGCAGCCGATGTGCCCAACATGCTCGGTGTTGATTCCAGACAGGCATTGCAGCGACTTCTGGAACAGGATATCCGTAAAATTTTTATAACAACCATTCATAAATTCGGTGAGGCTAAAGGGAAAATAAATGAACGATCCAATATCATTGTCATGGTCGATGAAGCACACCGCACGCAGGAAGGCGATTTAGGACAGCGTATGCGGGAAGCTTTGCCCAATGCATTTCTCTTCGGCTTGACCGGTACCCCTATAAATAAACGTGACCGAAATACGTTCTGGGCTTTCGGCGCTGATGAGGATGAACATGGCTACATGAGTCGCTATTCATTCCAGGATTCCATCCGAGACAAGGCTACGCTGCCACTTCATTTTGAGGCCGCTGAAGTCAAACTCAGGATTGAAAAAGAGGCTATTGATGAAGCCTTTCAGCAGATCACTGACGAACTCAGTGAGCAGGATAGGGATGATCTTGCCAAGAGGGCGGCCAAGATGGCCATTCTGGTTAAAGCCCCGGAGCGGATTCAGGCAATCTGCGAGCATATCGTCAATCACTATCAAGACAAGGTGGAGCCGAATGGTTTTAAGGCCCAGGTAGTTACCTTCGATCGAGAATGCTGTGTCCTGTATAAAAAAGTCATGGACGAATTGGTAGGCCCCGAGGCAAGTGCCATTGACATGTCTACACCCGGTGGGAAGAGCGATGAATTTAAGGAGTATAATCTCAGTAAGGACGATGAGGAAAAACTGCTGGATCGATTCCGGGATCCTGGCGATCCGTTGAAATTTCTCATCGTAACGGCAAAGCTTTTGACAGGATTTGATGCCCCCATATTACATGTGATGTATCTTGATAAACCCATGCGGGACCACAACCTGCTCCAGGCCATTTGTCGGACCAATCGTCCCTATCCGAGAAAAACACATGGACTGATCGTCGATTACCTGGGTATTTTTGACGATGTCGCCAGAGCGCTTGATTTCGATGAAAAGGCCGTTCAGCGAGTCATTACCAATCTCGATGAGCTGAAAAAAGATTTGCCCATTCAGATGACTACATGTCTTGCCTTCTTCCCCGGTGTTGATCGCACAGTCGGAGGATATGAAGGGCTCATCGCGGCGCAGGATTGCCTGCCCAATAATGAAACGAGAGATAAGTTTGCCGCCGAATATTCCGTGCTGTCTCGCCTATGGGAAGCGCTCTCACCGGATCCCAGTCTTATTCCATATAAAGGTGATTACAGATGGCTTACCCAGATTTACGAATCGGTGAAACCCCCAAGCGGTCATGGTAAATTGCTGTGGCACACGTTAGGTGCGAAGACCATTGAATTGATTCACGAAAACATACATATCGAGACAGTCCGTGACGACCTTGACACACTTGTTATGAACCCGGAAGTTCTTGATGATATCATAAAATCCAACGATCCGAAAAAGGCAAAGGAAATCGAAATAAAACTTATAGCTCGCCTGCGGAAACACAAGAATGATCCCAAATTCGTTGCACTCGGCGAACGCCTTGAAAAGCTGAAAGAACGGCACGAGCAAGGATTAATTGCCAGCATCGACTTTCTGAAAGAACTACTTGCCCTGGCAAAAGATGTTGTCGAAGCAGAGAAAGAAGTGGACCCCGAGGACGAACGCACTAAGGCAAGGGCTTCATTGACCGAATTATTTGAAGAAGCCAAAACCGAAAACACACCCATAATGGTTGAACGGATTGTCAATGACATCGATGAAATTGTTCGTATAGTTCGTTTTCCCGGATGGCAGGACACAAAAGCCGGTGAGCGAGAAGTCCAGAAGGCGCTGAGAAAAACCCTCTTGAAATATAAATTGCACAAGGAGCAGGATCTTTTTGACAGGGCTTACGGGTATATCAGGCAGTATTATTAGCTTAAGATTATTAGGCTTCATCATTAATTACGACATTAAGTATCGAATGGGTGTAAAATGATGAACGAGGAGTGAACTTTTTTATCCATTAACTTGCCGGACAACCTGGTTAGGGTAGGGATGAATTATGACAAGGCGGGAATTTCATCCTCGCAAAAGAGAAAGGGGGGACAACACAAATGGAAGCATTAAAAAAGGAACCCATCAATGTTATTTCCAAAATGCCCGATACGGCGGAAATTGATGATATTATGTACAGGCTTTATGTGATCGACAAAGTTAGAAAAGGCAGGGAAGCTGTCCAACAGGGTGATACCGTGTCCGCTGAGGAATTACAAAAGGAAATTGAATCATGGTAAGATGGTCTGCCCCTGCCAAAAAGGATCTGAAGCCTTATGCCGAAAACGGTTAATCTCTACAAAAACAACCCGAATTATCCGCATGCCTTAAAAGAACATCTAAGCGATGATGCCCCGCAAAGCATTGCCTTGCTTGGAAATCCTGACATCCTCAATCATCAGTCCGTGGCATTGTTCTGCTCAGTGAAATGTCCCGGCACACTGATACTGCATACCTATGACATGGTCCAGATCTTGCGAGAAACCAGCATGACCGTCATTGGCGGATTTCACTCGCCGATGGAATATGAATGCCTGACAATCTTGTTACGCGGTAAACAGCCAGTAATCATCTGCCCGGCACGCGGCATTGAAGGAATGCGAATAAAAGCGGAATTCAAAAAACCTCTTGAGGATGGACGCCTTCTTATCCTGTCACCATTCAAAGAAAATCAACGCCGGCCTACCATTAAAACAACCCAATACAGGAATTTATTTACAGCCGCACTGTCCAGTGTCATTTTTGTAACTTACGCAGAACCTTCCGGCAAAACAGAAGAATTCTGCCGGCAGATCCTATCATGGCAAAAACCCCTCTACACATTCGACAGCGATTTCAACAAGAATATTATAGATATGGGAGCACGTCCGGTAAAGCCGGAGAATGTTTCCGAGTGGGGGAAGTTTTTTGGACATTCCGGAATTTAACCCCCAAATCCAAGATCCACCCATTGCCAGGATTCCCGTGATGTGTTAGCTTGCGCGGTATTCTCATACAATAGCGGGACTCTGGAGACTCCGTCTTCTCAATATGGAAGCGGTTATACTTTTGTAATGACTTCTATCAGGGAATGAATTTATAATGAACCAGGAATTGATTGTTGTTGTAATGCCCGGCGGCTCTTTGCAGCTTGAATGGACGGATACGGAAGAGACAATAAACAAAAGCGCCGGGCTCCTGCAGGATGAGATACATAACCGCTTCGTCTTTGAACCGGCCTCGTGGCTGCTTTTCCTGGGATTTTGCGATAAGAATGTCCCCCTCTCCCCTTCACTTGCATATTTTCGACAATTCACCGGCCTGTTTACAAAAAAACTGAAACAGACCCCGGATCTGGAGATTCTCCGCCACAGGGCGGATATCGCGATTACGCAAGATGAACTCGACCAGACATTGGACGGCACCCCTATGATGACGGGTTCGGAATACCTGAACAGGGAAATGCTCGGCCGGATCTGGTCTGGATTGAATCAGATATTTTCCCGGACAATCAAGATATACAAAGGAACTGTTGAGGAATTCATCAGGAGGTACAGCCCCGACGTTCATCTGGTGGGACGTGTATTTTTCCATCTGGTCGAGAACAAAGACGGCGACGAACCGTTCGCGTTTCTGGCAACGTATTCAACAAGGCTGAATAAACGCGGACAGTCCAAACATCTGCCGCTGCGTCACGCCCTGCAGGAATTCAGCGGCGATAATGACAAATTGCTGGAACTCCTTTCAACCGTTCACATGGCGGCGGAGCGAAGCGATCTAATATCAGAACTTATTGAAACGGGTGAGATGTTTCACCCCCTTGCCTGGACATCAGGTGAAGCCTTTACGTTTTTAAAGGAGATTCCTGTCTATGAAGAATGCGGCATTCTGTGCCGGATACCAAACTGGTGGAAAGGGAATAAATCAAGCGTAAGGATGAATATCAGTGTAGGCGATTCTCAGCCTTCATTCGTCGGAATGGACGCTATTTTAAACTTCAATCCCCAGTTGCTCCTTGGTGATACACAGATCTCGGAAGCAGAGGCCAGGAAACTCCTTGAAGAGTCGGAGGGACTTGCCTTCATCAAAAATAAATGGGTGGCTGTTGATCCTGAAAAGCTCAGGGAAACCATTGAGGCATATGAAAAGGCAAGAAAGATGATGGGAGAGGATGGCTTAAGCATAAGAGATGCCCTTCGGATGCAGCTCAATCCTGAACAAATGTTGGGAACGGATGGAAAAGATACCGAAACAACGGTGTCTACGGGCCAGTGGCTCGAATCGGTTATCCAAAAATTGCGTAAGCCGGAATTGACCCCTTCTATAAAACCCGAAAGCAGTTTTAAAGCCAATCTTAGAGAGTATCAGCAAAAGGGACTGAACTGGCTTTATTTTCTGCATTCCCTCCGGTTTGGCGCCTGCCTTGCCGATGACATGGGACTCGGAAAGACCGTCGAGCTCCTTGGGTTTTTAAGCACGGTTAAGGCGGAGAAGATCGGAAAAGCCAGTCTTCTCGTGATACCTGCATCACTGATCTCCAACTGGGTAAGTGAGATCAGGCGGTTCTTCCCGGATCTCGAATATTTCGTCGCCCATCCGGATATGCATCCCAAAAATGGGGATTTCGCAAAGGACGCAAAGGCATTGGGGGAGCTGGATCTTGTCATCACTACATACGCTCTTGTCCAGAGATATGAATGGCTCCAATCATATACATGGGCATATATCATCCTGGACGAGGCCCAGGCCATAAAAAATCCCGGCACAAAGCAGACAAGGGCGATAAAAAAATTTAAGGCCATGAACAGGATTATCATGACGGGAACCCCTGTCGAAAACCGCCTTTCAGACATCTGGTCCCTTTTTGATTTTCTGAATCCCGGGCTTTTGGGCAACAAGAAGGAATTCGGAAAATTTTCAAAGGGCCTGAAAACAAATCCGGAAGGGTATTCAAGGCTGCGCAAACTCATAAGTCCGTACATTTTAAGACGTTTGAAGACGGATAAATCCGTCATATCAGATCTTCCTGAAAAAGTAGAAATGAAGACTTACGCGCCGTTGAGCAAGAAACAGATAATCTTATACAAGAACCTGATCCGTGATATTGAGGAGGCGATTGATCAGTCAGAGGGGATTCAAAGGAAGGGGCTTATTCTTGCGTCCCTGATGAAATTCAAGCAGATCTGCAATCATGCGGATCAATACCTCGGCGCCAGTGAATTCGAGGAGAAAGACAGCGGGAAGTTTACACGTCTTCGTGAAATATGCGAGACAATATATGAAAAACGTGAAAGAGTTCTCGTTTTTACGCAGTTTAAGGAAATGACGGAACCCCTCGGTTATTTTCTCGAAGGCATATTTAAACGGAAGGGGCTGATATTCCACGGGAGTATTCCCGTAAAACAGAGGAAAAATATTATCGCACGGTTTCAGGGTGATGAATATGTGCCGTTCATGGTGCTGTCCATAAAGGCAGGCGGTGTCGGCCTGAATCTGACACAGGCAAACCACGTGATCCATTTTGACAGGTGGTGGAATCCCGCAGTCGAAAATCAGGCGACGGACCGCGCCTTCAGGATAGGTCAGAAGAAAAATGTTGTCGTGCACAAGTTTCTGACGAAGGGCACGGTAGAGGAAAAGATAGATCTGATGCTGGAAGAAAAGTCCAGATTATCCGACGAGATTATTTCCAGCTCGGGAGAGGCATGGATAACAGAAATGAATAACGATGATCTTTTGGATCTTTTTCGCCTGACGCTGTGAGAAAACAGGGGTCGGGGGTCAGAGGTCAGAAGGTAGAAGGGGGCGGGGGATCAGGGAAAGGCAGGTTTTTCCTAACAGTCTTCAGCCTTCAACCTTACTACCTTTCCTCGTTCCCATGCTCCTGCGTGGGAATGCATACAGAGGTCGGGGAAATACACTTATGAGAGGTTATTATGGGATATTGGGGTTATCCACGCTACGTATCTGTGGCCGAAAAAAGAGCTAAGGCGGCCAAAAAGATAAAACAGCTGAGAAAAAAGAATCCGGATATCAGGCCGGTTATTATAGAAGGAAGGTCCATCGCCACCACGTGGTGGGGCAAATCATGGAATGTCAACCTTGAACGGTATGCGGATTATGAAAACCGCATCGGGCGCGGACGGAGCTATGTCCGACACGGAACTGTCCTGGATCTCAGGATAGAACCGGGACTGGTGACGTCGCTTGTACAGGGTACCGCCTCAAAACCTTACTCGGTAACCGTCAATATAAAGGAACTGCCCTCAAACATATGGAGAAAGATCACGGTTGCTTGCGAAGGCAAACTCGATTCCTTGCAGGGACTCCTTGCAGGGAAATTTCCCAAGGCCTTAAATGAAATATTCACTGCCCAGGGCAAAGGACTGTTTCCATCTCCTAAAGAGATCAGTTTTTCCTGCAGCTGCCCCGACTGGGCCTATATGTGCAAACATGTAGCCGCTACATTATATGGCATCGGTGCCAGACTTGACGAAGATCCGAGCCTGTTTTTCAAACTCAGAAAGGTTGATATGGGCGATCTTATATCCCGGGCGGTTGAAGACAAGACACAAAAACTTCTCAAAAAGGCCCGGAGAAAGAGTTCAAGGGTCATTGATGATTCCAGCCTGTCGGATGTCTTCGGCATCGATCTGGAAGATACTGTTCCGGTAAAAGTCAAAACCCGGAAGGTAAAATCAACAATCCGGAAGAAGAAGACTGCCGCCGAAAAACCCGTCAAGATCGCGCGGGATGATATGTCTCCAATTGAAGTCATTGCGGAAATTATCAAAAAAAGCAAAAAAGGGGTCGGCATAGCGACGTTGAGGCGGAAATCAGGTTTTGATGAAAAGAAGATCTACAGTATTGTACACAGGCTGAAGAAACAGGGTCGGATCAAAAATGTGTCATGGGGAGTCTATGCGGGGGCGTGAATTGTGGAGCATTAAAGCCAAGAATGTCAAAAAGCAAGGCTTGATTTCAAGGCACATTTCCACTTGTTTTTCACAATAAAGGGGTATATCTCTTGTCTGAACAAAACTGGAGAGGAAATTGAAATGAAAATAGTTCTTATTGTCGTAGTAGCGCTTGTACTTCTTTTTGCAGGTTTGCGTCTGCTAATGGAATTCAGGACCTGGAGAATGAAAGGGAAAAATGCGCCTACCCCTCATAAAGCATCGCGAAAAAGGATTCAGGCAGGAAAAAAGACGGTGCTGTATTTTTATACGCCATCGTGTGGCGCGTGCAGGATGCAGGAACCAATCATTCAACGTATCAGGGCGCGATTTCCAGACGCGATATTTAAGATTGACGCGTCACATAATCGTGAAGCGGCTGCTTCCTATGGGGTGATGGGAGTTCCCTTTATGGCTTTTATTAACGATGGCACAATAGTAAAGGCAAAGGCTGGTGTTCAAAGCGAGCCGGCTATTGAAGGATTTCTTACGGAATCATAGCGGGAAACTATAAGGAGTTGTTCTTTTGAATTCAATTGGCATATGCATGGGCGCTTCGACGCTGTCAATCGTCCGTCTGCGAAAAGATAAAGACGGAAAAATATCCATAACAGATACTAATGTAACATCCCACCACGGCAATCCCCAAAAAGTTCTTATAGAGACGATAAAAAAGCTGAACATGGATGGAGATTCAAAGGTTGCCGTAACCGGCAGAAAATTCAGCCAATCTGTTAATTTTACATCCATACCGGAGCCTGAAGCAACGGAAAATGCCTTCTCCCACCTGAATGGTCAAAAAACCCACTACAATGCAATTGTCAGCGCCGGTGGCGAAACCTTTATGGTATATGCCCTCGGAAAGGATGGAAAGATATCCACGGTGCAGGCTGGGAACAAGTGTGCGTCCGGTACAGGAGAATTTTTTCTGCAGCAGATCGGGAGAATGGGAATCTCCATGGAAGAGGCCATTTCCCTTGCTCAAACAGAAACGCCATACAAGCTCTCAAGCCGATGCAGTGTTTTCTGTAAGAGTGATTGCACCCATGCAATGAACAAAGGGGTTCCAAAGGGACAAATCGCGGCCGGGCTCTGCAAGATGATGGCGGGGAAAATTCTGGAAATTATAAAGCAGATACCCAGAAATAATATCATGGTTATTGGGGGATGTGCCCGGAATTCCGTTATGATCAATTACTTGGAAAAAGAGATAGAAAATCTTGTTGTTCCGGATGAAGCACCTTATTTTGAGGCCCTGGGATGTGCCCTGTGGGCATTAAATCACGAGACCGCGCCTTTCCCGGGCACGGAAAATCTTTTCAAAAAGGGAAAAAGTTCTTTTTCTTACCTTCCGCCCCTGAAAAACTTTCAGAACATGGTGGATTTTAAGACAGCATCCCGGGGAAAGGCTCATAAAGGTGATTGTTGTATCATAGGCCTCGACGCGGGTTCTACAACCACCAAAGCAATCATTTTAAGAATGAAGGATAATAAGGTTCTGGGCTCAGTCTACCTGAGAACGAATGGCGATCCGGTACAGGCATCAAGAAACTGTTATGCCGATCTGGTTGACCAGCTTGGCGATCTCAGTGACAGTATCCATATTGTGGGTCTCGGTGTTACCGGGTCGGGTAGAAAGATAGCGGGTTTGCACGCCATAACAGATGGGATTATCAATGAGATTATTGCCCACGCAACCGGCGCGCTTTTCTTTGATAAAGAGGTTGACACCATTTTTGAGATCGGTGGTCAGGATGCAAAATACACCTATATCACGAATGGGGTTGCGTCCGACTATGCGATGAATGAGGCCTGCAGCGCCGGGACCGGTTCTTTCCTTGAAGAAGCGGCAAAAGAAACCCTGAAGATTGAGATGGAGGAAATTGCCGACATTGCCATACTCGGAAATAATCCACCCAATTTTAACGACCAGTGTGCGGCCTTTATAGGAAGCGATATTAAAAACGCATTCAATGAAGGGATTGGCAGGGACGATATTGTGGCAGGTCTTGTTTACTCCATCTGTATGAATTACGACAATCGTGTCAAGGGAAACCGGCCGGTAGGGAAAAAAGTTTTCATGCAGGGAGGGGTTTGTCTGAACAGGGCTGTTCCGCTTGCCATGGCTGCCCTTACGGGAAAGCATATTGTCGTTCCCCCGGATCCTGGGCTTATTGGCGCGTTTGGGGTGGCCCTGGAGATAAAGCAAAGGCTGGATTCGGGCTTAATAGAAGAGCAGGAATTCTCCCTGAAAAAATTAAGAGATCGGGAAATCGAGTATGGTGCACCCTTTATCTGCGATGGCGGAAAAGAGAAATGCGACAGGAAATGTGAAATCGCGAGAATTAAAATAGAGGGGAAAACCTTTCCTTTTGGTGGCGCGTGTAACCGATGGTACAATCTAAGATCAAAGATCAAGATAGATACCGAAGAGCTGAATCTTGTTGCCCATTACGAAAAATTAATATTTGATAAAGACGGTTTGTCTCCGGAAATATCGGGTCCACATGAGAATGCCGAAACAATAGGGATAAATAAATCTTTTCTTGTCAATACTTATTTTCCTCTGTATTACAGCTTTTTTTCTCAACTCGGTTTCAGGGTTATACTTTCTGATCATTCAGAACAGGAAGGGATGGACAGGATAAATGCCCCTTTTTGTTATCCCGCCGAGATGGCACATGGATATTTTTTGAACCTTTTGGAGAAAAGGCCTGATTATCTTTTTCTTCCACAGTTTAAGGGAGAATATGTGAAATCAGCAGAGGAACAGGGTGTAACCTGCCCACTCTCACAGGGTGAACCATTCTATCTCAATACGGCATTTAAGGATCATAAAGTATATAAAGATCTGAAAGCAAAGGGCAGGATCTTGTCCCCTGTCATCGATTTTTCCGGCGGATATAAACCGGCAGAGCCTGTTTTTACAGGAATGGTGAAAACACTGAAAATCGATAAAGAAAAGGCTCAGCTGGCATATGCAAGGGCGGCGGAAATCCAGGATAACCTGTTTAACGAAATGGAGGAGATCTGTTCAAGAGAGCTAAAGGGAATCGAAGAGGCTCCGGACGAATTTGCCGTTGTCATTTTTGGAAGATCCTACAATGCTCTTGTAAGGGAAGGGCACATGGGTATACCAAACAAATTTGCCTCCAGAAACATTAAGGTTATCCCATTTTCTTGTCTTCCAATGGCAGAAAGTACCGGAGTAGAACATATGTACTGGTCCGCGGGGCAACGTATCCTGAGGGTCGCGGACTTTGTCAAGAAACACCCCCGGCTTTTCGGGTGCTACATAACAAATTTTTCCTGCGGACCTGATTCTTTCCTCGTCGGATATTTCAGAAATATTATGGAAAGAAAGCCTTCGCTGACCCTGGAACTGGACAGCCATGTAGCCGATGCCGGTCTGGAAACAAGGGTGGAGGCATTTATCGATATCGTCAAAAGATACCGGGAACTGGAAAAAAGGGAGGAGATTATTGATGATCCCCGGAATTTTGTGCCTGCTAAGGTAGTAACAAGAAACGATCAACAGGTATTTGTTGAATCAACGGGGGAAAAATATCCCATCTCTGACCGGAAGGTTCATCTTATCGTTCCCTCAATGGGGAGATATACCAGCGAAGCAGGCGCCGCTGTATTCAGAGGTGTGGGCATTCATACGTCAGCCCTGCCGCCGGCCGATGAAGCAGCCCTTAAGCTTGGCAGGGGAAATACTTCCTGTAAGGAATGCCTGCCTCTTTTATTGACCGTCGGAAGCCTGCTCAAGTATATTAATGAAAGAGAAAGCAGCAACGAAGCGCTGATCTATTTTATGCCTACCGCTTCCGGTCCATGCAGATTCGGGCAGTATTCTGAATTTATAAAGAGGCTCATAAATAAGCTGCACCTGGAAAATGTTGCCGTATTTTCTCTCTCTTCGGAAAACAGCTACGCGGGTTTTAGTGGCTTTAGTCTCAGGACTAATCTCTGGTTTGCTATCATCATAGCAGATACCTTTGAGGAGATGTATTCCAATCTACTCACCAATGCGGTTGATCGGGATTCGGCTATGGACATTCTTGAAGAGGAGTGGAAAAGGGTATTAAACGTGCTGGAAAAACGGCACAAGTTGAAACAGATTACAGAAATCCTTGAGATAGCAGCAAACAACCTGAAACAGATTCCGGTCAGAAGAACCATGGAAGATACTCCGACCATCCTTCTCACGGGGGAGATTTTTGTCCGCCACGATGATATTTCAAGGCAGTATATCATAGAGGAACTCGCCAGCCGGGGAATTGCCACAAAAGTTTCCACGCTTGCGGAATGGATTTACTACACAGACTGGCTGGTTCAAAACAATCTAACAACAGATAATCACAGTTTTAAGGATAAGCTGTCGCTATCTATCAGAAGTATCTTTATGAGAAAAAATGAAAGGACTGTTAAAAACATATTATCGAAATCCAACCTCTGCGAGAACAGGGTGGAAGATGTAAACCATGTCATAAAGCATACACGTCATCTTATAAATCCTGAACTTACAGGTGAAGCCATTCTGACAACCGGCGCGGCAATAAATGAAGTGGTCGATCATTACTGTGGTGTAATTGCCATCGGTCCCTTTGGGTGCATGCCCACCAGGGTAGCGGAAGCTGTCTTGACAGGTGAAATGAATATGGAAGGGAAACTGTCAGCAGGAGCGATAACCAAAAAAGTAAAAAATCTACAGGACGACATACAGGATCTGCCTTTTCTGACGATTGAAGGTGACGGAAGCAGGTTTCCTCAGATCATTACGGCAAAACTTGAGGCATTTCTGCTGCAGGCCGAAAGATTACACAAAAAAATGCGGAAAAGTTCCTGACCCCAATACGCAAACTTCTTGCGAGTGTGTCAAGATTATCAGGTAGAAATAATCAGTAATTTCCGGTTAGGTTTTTGCATGTGAATAAGTTATAAAATCAGCATATTAAGTCACTTTTTTACTTGACATTTGGCTTACAGTGTGGGCGCGCCCTGATATTATA
>JAFDAI010000070.1 GCA_019313905.1 Deltaproteobacteria bacterium
TCGGCATAACCCTTATGGTAGCCGACATCTTCCTGAATGAAGCAAATCCTTTTTATTGGCTGATTATCTTTGTGATATTCGTCCTCGCTGTTTCAATACTCGTGTACATCCTTTTTGAACTTGGTGCATTCGGCGGTGCGGATGCCAAAGCCATCATATGCCTCGTCGTGCTGGTCCCGGAGTTCGTCTTTAGCACATTCCTGTACGCCTGCCTGCTTGCGGGAGTGCTGCTCATTGTTCCTTTGATTCGTAGAGAAGGGTGGGCAGCAATCAAAAACTACAAAGCCCCGTTCATGCCAGCCTTGGCGGTCGGGTTGTTCCTCTCGATAATTTACGGCAACACAATAATGGAGGTGATATTATGAGTTTGAAGAAACAGTTGGTTGTTTTAACTCTCTCAATCCTATCGCTCTTAAACACATATTCCTTCTCTCTTTCAACGATATGGGCACATGCCTCAGTATTTGAAGTTATGGGCGTTTTGACTGGAGCCCTCATATTTTGGACCATCACCATCTATGGAGTATCTGCAATTGCAAAAAGAGGATGGAGAAAAAAGAGTCGCAGCAACAATTGATTAAATTCAATCTCTCTCTTATATAAATATACAATCTAACTAAAGAGAAGAAGCAGTTATTTACTGGGCTTAGACATCCAAGCGACTGTATTAACATAACCAAGTTTCGTGCCTACTTCTTCGGCAATTTTCTTACGATTTATTCCCTTTGCGAGCAGTTCCAATATTTTCTCCTTCTTCGTAACCTTCTTTTCCTTTTTCTTTCTTTTGGCGCCAAGTAGCGTATCATATTTCTTATCCAAAAATGCACGCTTTTTTGCTTTATATTCAGCCCACAACTCAGAACCATCTAAAGAAGACCACCTAATCTGCTCAAATTCATTCATATAGATTGGACGTTTGATGCTAAATGGATTAGTCCCGATTCTGTATGCGGTTGCACTCCCCCTGTCGTGTGTAAGAATTACAACATCAGCCAACTCTTTCATCCTCTGATCCAGAACCGATGTGGTTGGCAATGTTGCGATAAGGGACATCTGTTCCTCTCTAAATATCTGGAGTAATTGGGTGAAACTGACATTGCCCCTGCTCATAGAACGTCTGGTATCGAGATATACACCGATTTCATCAAGCACATACCATGCGCCAGGCCGTCTTTTCTGCGACACATGTTTAATGAACTCGTTTGTGTCGAACAACACATTTTCCACAGAAAAATTAGGGTCATAACGCCGTGCCAACACCAATGCTAACGTGGATTTGCCCTTACCAGTTTCGCTACTCCTGTCGGCGATGATTATGATGCAGTTCCGGTGCTGTTTTTTACGTTGTGCAACGAGCATATCAAGAGGACCGGAAGCCATCACTCATACTCCTCCTCAACATCTAAAGAATAATCAACTTCAGGTACGGCGGGCTTGACCTTCCCATAACCAAGCAGAATATACACTTCGTTGAGTTTTTGCAGAGCCACTACACCCTGCTCGTAGCTCAGCACCCCTCTCCGTCTTTTTTCTTCATAACCCTCTCCATATTTCCTTGGCGTTTTTATGACGTTAACTTTTGTTTCGACTTCATCGAGAAACTTCAAGTCATCGTAGTAAGTCGGAAATTTTGTTCTCACGTACGGCCTGACCTTTCTCCAGTAATTGAGTATTGCTGCCGTCATCAGAACAAGCTCTTCATAAGATTCTTCTCCAGCGTAAATCCTGTTGAGTGCTATTTCAGCTCCCACCTTTGCCTCGAACACGTCTTTGTGCTCAAGTTCGGGGTCTATCAGAACCATCTTTGCACCTCTCCCTCATCACTTTGATGTGGTTTTTTACCGCCTCATTGAGTTCGTTCTGTATGTTGCCGTGCACCCTATTCTCTAAAAGTCCCTTCTTAATTGCGAGGGTTTTAAATTCGTCCAGAACCTCCGACTCGATTATGAGGGGGTATCGTGTCTTACACATCAATAATCTCTTATGAATCTCTTTATTTAAAAAATTTTTGCCATATTTACCATATTTACCAACTCGTTTATAAATCACTTCACTACAAAATCTCTTATTAAAATAAAAAGGAGGTAAGCCAACAAAATGTGGAAAGAAATCATAGATTTCGCCCAGTTCAAGCGACGTGAGTTCGCAAAGAACAACACCGGAATCATCAACAGTATCCAGGCAATCGTTATAGGAGCAATCTTTCTGTTGGTAGGCATCTACGTCTATTCGACAGTGCAAGATGCAATGCCAACGCCAACGAGTACTGAACTCCAGAATGCAACAACCACCACCACATCAAACGTGGCCAGCGGTTTCACGCTGATGTCGGTCGTGTTCATCGTCATCGCTGCGGCAGCAATCCTGGCGGTCTTGGTAACTGGGCTCAGCAGACGAGGACAATAAGCCATACATTAGGCGACAATCATGTCAAAGAATCTCACAGGCGCAATAGCAGTATGCGTAACGGTAGCGATAATGCTCATTGTCGGCATCACCGTACTCGGTTCCATCTACGACACGATGCCTGATGTTACGCAGTCAGTCGATGCCGAGACGTTCAACTCAGGTGAATTCAACGATTGGTCGTATGACGAGGCCAATGCGACAGGACAAGGTCCTTGGGTACAGCTCGCTCACGCCAACATCGTGAATGGTAGTGAGAAGGTTTACAATAGTACGACCACATTCACGAGAGACACAGACTATAAAATGAATTACACCGATGGTGCGATTAGTGTTCTTGCATCCTCAACCAAGATGTACAACAACACCGACTACTCAATTGACTACGATTGGGTAGGCGTGTCCGAGATGGCCACCGACGTTGTTCCGGTGATTGGAAATGCATTCACCTTGATGTCAGTCGTTATTATCGTCATGGCGGCGGGAGTGATACTAACCGTCTTGACCGGATTCGGACGAGGTAAATAGGCGCTAACATGCACACAACAGTCTTGGCCGCCCTGCTGTTCGGGGCGGTCATCTCCAGTATTTTGACGTGTCGTGAGTTCACACAGGGCAACAAAACACCAGCGATGCCGTTGTTATCGATGCTCCTGTGGAGCTTGGTCGTGTTCGGCGGACTCGGCGTTGACATTGCACTGGGCAATGGAACGGTCGGCGTATTTGACGACAGCGTATGCGTCTACGGTGGGATCATGATGTTCTCGTTCAGTTTCCTCATGTTGCTTTATTCGACGTTGACGCAGTAAGAGAAAAAGGAGAGATGATAAATGGGTAAAAGAAACAAGAAAAAGAAAATAATACGTTTTGGAAAGAAAATAGGATGTCGATTGGGTGCTGAAATTAAAAAAGGAATGAAAAAGTCAGGAAAGGCAATTAAACAATCCATCCAAGAGAGAATAGCCGAAGAGCGAGAATTGGCAAGGATAGAGCGAGAAGCGTATCTCAAAGAGAAAAAACGACAGGCAAAGAAAAGAGGTAGAGAAAAAGCAAGAAGGAAGAGCAAAAACGCTCTTGGCGGTTACGCTCTTGGTGATTACGACCTCAATCTTGACCTCGGTCTTAAGTGGTAAAAATGCCAGAAGAAGAATATTCGGAAAACGAATTTTATGCACAGGAAAGCCAGCCCCTGAGTGGCATCAGTAATCCTGATGTCTTGGCCAGATTCATCAAACAGCTCGTCCATCCGGACATCCCGGACGAGATTAGTGGTATATATTTCAAAATTTTAACGAGCCAGGACATCCCACTTGGACAGCTCACAAAATCCGACATCGAGGAGATAAAAGCAACCCTCGACCTTGTGGCACTATACGACCTCCGCAGCAGACCGCCGTCAGAGTCGATTTTTAATTACATCAAATTGGACGGAAATGGCGGGAAAGTCAAGAAAAAAATGGATATGGACTTTTTGATGATCAGCAACCTCATCGAGATGTACATGGCTGCAAGGATGAGCAGGGGCAGGGAAGGCTTCGAGAGGCGGATGCAGACACAATCCACGCAGGTGCACATCGCAGAGGGGGTTGGCGAGAAGAGGAGTTTTTTGGATAGAATATTTGGAGGTAAAAAATGAGTACAACAGCATACTTGTGGCTCCTTGTGATTATGGGGTTCTTCATGGGAATGTTGCCTTTTGTGTATTTCATTTTCAGGGAACCAACCCTCAAGACTTTATTCGTTAATTCGCTCCCCATCGTTGGAGGCAAGTCTATTGGAATTGTGGCCGATGAGAGCGGATGCCTCAGACTCATAAGAGGCAAGATTGAAAACGGGATTTTTCAGGCGAAAAAACACGCATTCAACGTCATCCCGGATCACATATATCGCTTCATGGGAGAGCCGACAATCATCGGATATACTGGATTCGGCGGTGCGATAAACCTCGTCATGCCAAAGGCGGCAGAGAACATCAAAGTCAAGGACAACCCCGGCGAACTTGTCAGCGAGGAAATAACCATTCCATCTACGGCAACGGTCGGTCTCCACCACATACGAAAAATCATGGAGCAGAATCTACCATCGAGCACGCTCAAAGAAGTCGAACTGATGACAAAGGCGAAGGCAAAGGCCGGGATGGAGAATTACGGCAAGTGGATTATGTACATCGTCACGTTGTTAATAACTGGTGCAATTGCGGTTTACATTTTATCGCTTGCAGCCGCACAAGGTGGGGGAGTCAGTATGCCGAGCCTGCCCCATCCGGGAGGAATAATTCCATAGGGGAAAAGTAAGAGAAACATAAGAGAAAAAGGAGAGATGATAAATGGGTTTGTGGTCAAGAGTTCAGAGTTATTACCAACAGGCCAAGCAAAAGATCAGGAGCTATGTAGCCCCATCTCCTAAACCAGTTCCTAAACCAGCCCCAAAAACTACTGCCCCAAAAACTACTTATACGCCACCAAAACCATCCACACCAACCTATGGTGGCACGACGGGTTATGGTTATGTGGCACCACCTCCTAAACCATCTTCAAAAGTATCTGGAGTATCTGGGCCCATAGCACCCAGTTATCGACCGCCACCATCAAAACCATCCGCCCCCACTCCATCAGTTTCATCCACTCCAACTGGTTCTGTCGGCGACATTCAAATGGTGGGTCCTGCACCACCACGTCCAACTCCAACCGAAGCACCACCAGGCGGAAAAATAGACCCATCCACCGGGTTGGTATATTATCCTGGCGGATTGAATATTAAAGAGCCGGAGCCTAAGGTGGGTCCTGCGCCAACCCTGACCGAAGCACCACCAAAAACCTCTCCAAAACAAGAACTGGCGGCCACGATTCACACAGGGCCTGGTGAAGCCGTTACAAAGGGCGAGATGGAAGCGAAGACGATTTCTGAGAGAGAACTTGCAAAAACAAAACTAAGAATAATGGAAAGTGGTTTTGGAAAAGCCGAGCAATTGGTTTTGAGGGGTGTTGAAAGAGTATATCCGACGCCCGAATTTTACACTCCAAGACCAAGCGGAGTTAGAGAAACACCCTTAGAACGTGCTGCAGGCATACCACCATACCGAGAGCCGTTGCCACCATTCTTAGCACCATACGATAGACCAGCTATATCAATGTCAGGCATAAAACCCTCTCCAGAAAGCCCATATCCGCAATATGATCCTCGTTATTTGTCGTCAGCAAGATTGTATACAACCACCGTCGCTATGACTCCAATAGCCATGACTAAATTATTTGCCTTAGAAATCCCACGAGTGGGGGCATCGGCAATAGAGGAGACAATGGCAACAAGGAGGCCCCCAATAAAAACCGCAAAAGCCATAGGAGCTGGAGTAGTGGCCGGTTATGAGGGATTTAAAGAGTTAACACCAGAAGAGCGTTCGGGACTCGTGTCGGGTGTTGCTACAGTTATGGCAATATCATATTTTGCCCCGAAATTGTGGTCTGAACATCGAGTCACACCGAAACTTCGTTCCAAGCTAATTTCAGGCAAGAGGTTTCTCGTTGGTCGAAAAGTGAAAGAGCCGGCTATGATTGCATATCCAGAGCGATTGAAAGCAGGCAAACCCCTTAAAATCCGGAGCGATTTTACACCAGAAGAAGTCGCAATGGCACGGGGGAGGTTTGACCCATGGAAAGTTTCAAGACGAATTGTTGGAACAGCACGGAAGTCAAGACAAATGACGCTCACAGGGAAACCAGCCCGGCAAGGGCTTGTCCAAAAATGGGCTGAGATGCGGCAGCCGAGGGCGGCAGCCGAATACCTCCAAACCACGGTGTATCCAAAGAAGTACGGGGTACCATTCCCAAAGGGGGCGCAGATTACTTTCAAACCTGCCCCATCACTCAGATTTGAAAGAACATTATGGGCGACCAAACTTGGAAAACAGAGGCTTTTACCGTCTGCCATCGTCTATACAGAAAGATATGAGCCAGGGGCATTGCTAAGAGGAATTATGAAGTTGGCCAAGGCGGAAAAAGCCGAAGCATATCTCGTTCCACCAAGCCCCAAACTGATGGTAGCCGAGATTTCACGAGGAATGGCTACTGTAGGGGGTGTTGCTCGTGCACCAAGTGGTATGGCATTACTCGGATTGGGTGTTGGTGTTCTTGGGGGCGTGGCTGCCATTAAAACCAGACAAGCCCTCGTCCCAAGACCAATGATGGCCGAGATAACGATGCCTGTTTTGGCACCTCAAGTGGGACAGAGGCAGAGAGAAAGGGTTATCGTAACACCATTTCAAATTCCAAAAATGGTGCCCATAACTACTCCATTTTTAATACCCGAACTCGCCGTTGGAGTCACAACTACCCCTACACAAGCACAAAAACTCGTCCCATTATTGACGACACCAACTATCACAACCACAACAGCTCCGCCAACGACACCAACTATCACCAAATCACCGCCCATACCAATACCAACACTCAAAGACGTATCTCAAAAAGGTCGTAGGGGCAAATCATACAGCCCTTGGGCGGTTCGCTGGATCAACCCATTCGGCGATCCGATGAAGTTGATAGGCTTGAAAAAGGGGAGGGGACGCCGAACTCGCAAGCGGAGGGGAGTGTCATAAGAGATGATAGAGCCTCAGCGTATGCCTGGGTTGTCGTGTTAGCGACGCTCTTCGTGCTCGTGATATGTTGGGGTATAATGGGACCAATTACAGAAACGGTGTACAATCGCTTTCAAGATACCGGGGCAATCATGCCAGAGATGGTCGAACCCATGGACACGATAATGGATGTGTGGCAGTGGTTCCCAATCATCGTCTTATTCGGCATGGTTTTGTGGGCGATATCTATCACGAGGCGGGGTATTACCGATGATTTGCACAACACAAAACATCCAGAAAAGCAGGGGGGTGTTTGATTATTGAGAAAAATCTCCGTTCTCCTCGTCCTATTCGGGCTCTTAGCGTCGAGTTTCGCCCCCCTCACAACATCCGTGAGTGCTAAAGATAGTGGAATCATCATAACCCCAGTTGACCCAAAAACGTTCCAGCCAAAGGATTCATTTCAGATTTTAAGCAAGGGCAAAATCGCCTTCAACGTGACGAACACGAGAGACAGCAAAGTTAGAGTCAGCGTATCCTCCATTTTTCACTCTTTTGAATCTCAGGGGCTAAAAGTTAATTCGATGTACGAGTGGGAAGAAGTAGCATATACTGTTTCTGTTCCCATTTACGACACTCGCACCGTTACTGAGAGCATCTATAACAACGCAACGGGGTTGTAT
>JAFDAI010000071.1 GCA_019313905.1 Deltaproteobacteria bacterium
TAAAACTTCCGTGGCGCTTCGAAATGCTTGAGGCAATACTCGAATATGATTTACTGGGGTTTCAGACGGAACGTGATAAGCGAAATTTCCTCAGATGTGTGCACTATCTGCTGAAGTTTAACATTACTGGAAGAGGAAATATAAAAAAAATCGTTACTAAAAAAGGTGAGGTTCATGTCGGAACTTTTCCAATCAGTATCGATTTCAAGGGGTTTGCAAAAAGCGCTGCTACTGCAGAAGTAACGGAAAAAGCGAGGAACATACGTCGAAACCATGAAAATAGACAACTAATTCTTGGAGTAGACCGTCTTGATTATACCAAGGGAATTCCTAATCGTCTGCGTGCTTTTGCAGAAACATTGGCACGCTACCCCGAAATGAGGGGGAAAACAGAATTCATACAGCTTGTGGTACCAAGCCGAGTAAATGTGGACAGCTACCAGGAACTCAAACAGGAAATTGAAGCGCTCGTTGGTGAAATCAACGGCCAATACACAAAAGGAGGGTGGGCGCCAGTTCACTATATGTTTCATTCTATCAGCCGCACAGAATTGCTTGCATACTATAGAGCATGCGAGATAGCTCTTATCACGCCATTGAAAGATGGCATGAACCTTGTTGCCAAGGAATACTGTGCAAGCAACATTGATGGAAATGGTGTCTTGATCCTGAGCGAATTTGCCGGTGCTGCTGCGGAGCTTCACAATGGCGCGCTCCTGGTCAATCCCTACCACATAGAACATGTTTCTCAGTCAATTTATCAGGCATTTTCAATGGAATTAGATGAGAAACGAAAAAGAATGAAAAAGCTGAGAAGAGCTATTTCTAAAAATGACATTTTTCACTGGGTCAATTCGTTTATTGGAGCAAGTGTGAAGAATTCCAATACTGTTCCGGAAGTGGATTTTTTTGTGCCAATGCCGTAATGAAAGCCACTGTTCTTCTTACACATCAACCGGATGAACCAAGATTCAATTTGACAAAAACAAAAATAATGGTATATTTCCAACCATGGCAGCTAGAAAAAAAGAGACAGATTTTAATGAGTATTTTGATTTTCTGTGGGAATACGCCCAGTCGAAGAAGATAAGCAAGGGCAAGTTCATGGTGGACTCCGGTCTCTCTCCCCAGAGGTTCAGTGAGTTCTCACAGAAGAGCAGAAATATAACCGGTGAGTACTTCCTCAAGATGCTGGGCGGGGTCGGACTGTCTCCCGAAGAGGTGGAAAAACTCAGCAATATGCCCTTCTCCGAAGAGCAGTCAGTCCAGCTGAAGTTTGACAGCTTTGTCAAGAGCCAGAAATCCTTTCTGGAAGAGTTGATGAAAGATCCGGCAAAATTACAGATCTGCAAAACTGTAATCAGATCCAGAGGCCTCTGGGGCAACCGCCACGTCCAAAAGCTGTTCCTGAAGTTGTCAAAAACATTCAAGAGATGACTCCTCCATTTCTTTGTCCTCTAATCTCAACAAAAACGAAAATAATGACAAAAGAAAAAATACCTTCAACCCCGGCCATTCGCGTTCTGAGGAAGAACGGAGTCAATTTCACGCCCCGTCCTTACAGGTATGAAGACCGAGGGGGCACAAAGGTGGCCACCAGAGAACTGAAATGTGACGAGCATCAGATGGTCAAGACGCTCGTCATGGAAGATGAGCACAAAAAACCTTTCATCATACTCATGCACGGAGATATGCAGGTATCAACAAAGGAACTGGCCAGGGCAATCGGAACAAAATCGGTAATTCCCTGCGATTTCAAAACGGCTCAGAAACACACGGGATATCTGGTTGGCGGAACTTCCCCCTTTGGAATAAGAAGGGATATGCCGATATACATGGAAGAGAGCATTGTGAATCTCTCAAGTATATTCATAAACGCCGGACGCAGAGGTCTTCTCGTCGAGATGCAACCGGCGGAGCTTGTAAGAATTCTTGAACCCGGACCGGTAAGGGTGGGAATATGAGAGTCAGTTTCAAGACCAGTTTTACAGATAAACACCCTCCGGTGGACCCGGCAATTGAAGACCTGAAACGCTGGTGCGTCAGATTCCACAATCTGGGCCTGACCCCTGTCTATGAGGGAAGTTCCCTCGGCAATCTGAGTTTCAGACCGGAAAAGGGCAAAAATGCCTTCATAATAACCGCCTCTCAACTAAAACTGAAAAACAATCTCACCGAAAACGCGTTTGTAAAAGTGCACTTGTGTGATCCGGACAGGACAATAGTCCATGCGAGCGGTACGCGAGAACCTTCCTCCGAAAGCATGCTCCACTTTGAGATATACAGAAAAAGAAACGAAATCAACGCAATCTTTCACGGCCACTGCGGTGCCATCCTGGAGCGGGCGGAAGAGATGCATATCCCGGTCACACACAGGGAAGAACCATTCGGGTCAGCCGCCCTTGTGCGGCGTGTTCTGGAAATATTAGATGATAATTTTTTCATCGTCATGAGAAACCACGGCTTTATAGCTTTGGGCACGGATATGGAATACGCCGGGGAGCTTGCTGTCCGCATGTACGAAAAATGTCTCAACAATAAACGGCGTTGACAAAAGTTTACTTACATATTATTGGTAGTTTGTAGCGGCAACAACACGCAAGGGCAAAAAAGATGGAACAATTTTTCAACCTCTACAACCAGGGCTTCATAAGAACCGCCGTATGTGTACCGGAAGTACGGGTGGCAGACCCCACTTTCAACGCAGCGCGCACCATCGAACTCGCGCAGAAGGCCGCTGAAAATGACACCATTTTTTCATTATTCCCTGAATTGGGCATATCGGCCTACTCCAACGAAGATCTCTTTCATCAGGATGCCCTTTTGGAAGGCACCCTCGCGGCGGTGGAAATCATCCTTGGCGCCACAAAAAACCTCAACATGATCATGGCCATCGGTGTGCCCCTGCGGGTTGATTCACTCCTGTTCAACTGCGGCCTGATACTCTACAAAGGGAAAATTCTGGGGGCCGCGGTAAAATCCTATCTTCCCAACTACCGTGAATTCTACGAGGGGCGCCAGTTCAGTCCCGCCGAAGAAGCCATATCAGAAACGGTCAATATATGCGGCCAGCGCGATATCCCCTTCGGCGCCGACCTGATCTTTGAAGTGGATAATATAAAACATTTCAAGCTGTTTATTGAGATATGCGAAGACGTATGGGTCTCCATACCTCCGTCAAGCTTCGCGGCCCTCGCGGGAGCCACCGTTATAGGCAATCTTTCCGCCTCCAATATTACAGTGGGAAAATCCGAATACAGAAACAGCCTCGTTATGAACCAGTCAGCCCGCTCACTAGCCGCTTATCTGTACGCCGCGTCAGGCCCCGGGGAATCCACCACCGACCTGGCCTGGGACGGTCACGCTATGATATGTGAGAATGGAAACCTCCTTGCCGAATCGGAAAGATTTTCGCAAAAGTCCCAGATAATCTACGCCGATATCGATCTGGATCGCCTCGTTCAGGACAGGATGCGGATGACCAGTTTCGGGCAGAACGCGCGAACCCACAGAGACATCGTCTCCAGGTTTCGCACTGTACCTTTCCATATTGATATTCCAAAAAAAAAACTGTACCTGAATAGAGAATACCCTCGATATCCCTACATCCCGGCAGACCAGACCAAGAGAGACCAAAGATGCTACGAGGCCTACAACATACAGGTAAACGGCCTCGCCAAAAGACTGAAATCCTCGGGCATACAGAATCTCGTCATAGGCGTATCCGGAGGCCTCGATTCGACACACGCCCTGATAGTGGCCGCGCGCACCATGGACCTTCTGGAATTGCCCCGGACAAACATCAAGGCCTACACCATGCCCGGTTTCGCCACGTCGGACAAGACCTATGCCAGTGCCACCGCCCTGATGAAATCCCTGGGTGTGGAATCCAACGAGATCGACATAAGGGCAAGTTGCCTGCAGATGTTCAAAGATATCGGGCATCCCTTCGCGCAGGAAGAAAAAATCTACGACATAACATTTGAAAACGTACAGGCCGGAGAACGCACGTCCCATCTGTTCCGCATCGCCAACCTGAGAAATGCTCTGGTCGTCGGAACGGGAGACCTGAGCGAACTAGCCCTGGGCTGGTGTACATACGGGGTGGGCGATCACATGTCCCACTATAATGTCAACGCGAGCGTCCCCAAAACATTGATACAGTACCTGATCCGTTGGGTGGCCCGATCGGGTCAATTCGACAGTGAAACATCGGATATCCTCATCGATATCCTTGAGACTGAGATAAGCCCTGAACTGATTCCCGGACAAAATGGAGACCAGCCGGCACAGGTGACAGAAGAGACCATAGGCCCTTACGAGCTGCAGGATTTCAACAACTTTTACACTACGCGATTCGGATATGCCCCCACAAAGATTGCCTTCATGGAATATTGCGCGTGGAGAGACAGGGAAAAGGGTCTCTGGCCCGATGTTCCTGAACACAAAAAAACGCAGTATACGATAGGCGAGATCAAACACTGGCTACAGGTTTATCTGTACCGCTTCTTCAAGACCAGCCAGTTTAAGCGATCCTGCATACCCAACAGCCCGAAGGTCGGATCAGGAGGATCACTCTCTCCAAGAGGAGATTACAGGGCGCCCAGTGACAGCGAAGCCACCGTGTGGCTCGAAAACGCTGAAAAAATACCAGATAAGGATAATTAATCAAAGATGATGGGAAGATCTTACAACGATTTTGATGCTACAGAGCTGTACTGCCCCAAATGCAAAAGGGCCGTACCGGTAAGGAAAAGACTGCTCCTCGTCCTGACCGGCGAGGACAGATATGATTATACGTGCGTTTACTGCGGAACATCAATCGGCGACAAAACCGTCTCAAACGGAGACAGTTCCAAAATATTGATGCACTCGTAAAAAGTTCAAAAAGATGTCATTGCGAGCGGAGCGAAGCAATCTTGCACATTATAACTAGCTGTATTTATTAGATTGCTTCGTCCCGCCACGCTCCGCTCGCGGCTAAAGGCTCACACGCTTCGCAATGACCCGGTTTATGACTTTTTGCGAAGCTGTCAACTTCGATTCTACGGATTTTACCTTACTCTCAATACGTCCCGATTTACCCTTTCTGTAATCAGCATTAACCGTCATATACACACGGTCACAATCCTTTTTAATCTCCTCAAAGCAACGGCTGACAACGTCCATAACTTCGTCCCATTCACCCTCGATGGTGGTACCCATGGGATTGAGCTTATAAGCCAGTCCACTGTCTCTGACAATTTTCAGTGCCCTCGTCACATACATGCTTACACTTTCACCTTTATCCAGGGGAAATATGGAAAAACTAATCAGTGTGCTCATAAAACCTCCCTTTCCCGGTAACGATTTAAAAGCTGTTAACTCAAGGGGCCTGTTTTTCTCTGACACATATACCAGAGAAACAAATTGTTAGTTTTCAAACTACCGCAGAGAAAAGAGTGCTTTCTCGTCGATTCTCCAACGATTTGTCAGCCATTTCCTAACTAATATGATCAGCAACAGATCAGGAGTCGATGCAGTAATAATCATGCGGCCCTGATTCAAAACAACTAGAATAATGTAATCGATCTGATACCTTTCTTATCCCTCAGTGCCTTGTACACGACAGAGGCGCAGGAAACATCTTGGATTGCAAGGCCGGTGGAATCGAAAATCGTAATCTCTTTGGCGGCTGTTCTGCCTTTTTTCTTTTTGGCGACAATCTCTCCCAGTTCTCCGTAAATATCTTTTTTCGAAAGGTACCGTTTCCGCAGCGGAACATTGATTTCACCGCTGTGAGATGCTTGTGCCCAGTTGTCGATTACCACGGTTGCCCCTCTGAAAATTTTCGGATTAAGTTCCTGCTTTCCCGGAGCATCGGCGCCGATGGCATTGATATGAGTACCCGGTGAGATGGTGTTCACGAGAGGTGTTCTCGATGACGTTGTCATAATCAGGATATCCACGTTCATTGTCACATCGTCAATGACCTCGGACAGGATCGTTTCCAGATTATAGGTTTGCCGTGCCCACTTTGCAAATGTCCGGGCGAGTGTTTCATCAGGTCCCGTCCATATCTTTATAGTTTTCAATTTCCTTACTTCCATGGAACATGCAAGCTGTGTACGTGCCTGCACACCATACCCCACAAATCCCGCCAACGTTGCGTTCTTTCTGCTCAACAATTTAACTGCTGTCGCTCCGGCGGCACCGGTCCGCATGCCGGTCAGATAGGTTCCGTCCATAATTGCCAGGGGAAACCCTGTCTTCGGGTCAGTCAGAACAATAACCGCCATCACCGTGGGGAGACCGTACTTCCTGCTGTTTTCCGGATGGACATTCACACATTTGATGCCGGCAACGTCAAAGCCCTGTCCGTGAATGTATGCCGGCATGGAGCGCATATCCCCTTTCGGGAACATTATATAACTCTTGGCGGGCATGTCGGTCTGTCCCATTCCGTAAGCCCTGAAAGCCTTTTCAACCGTAGTGTTAGCCACGGCAGGCGTTAATACCTTTGCAGTATCTTTTTTCGTGATGATCAGTGTTTTCATTCGGTTTCTCCTCGGGAAAAGGGGAAAGAAGGATAAAGAGGTCACCCATTCAAGGTGGGGTCAATTAAAAGACACACCTTCTACTTATAGTTATTACATTTTCTAAACCAGCCAGAACCAAAAATAGCAAATGTAGCCGGCAATTATCAAGATAAATGCGCCGAGAAAATCTTGGGAAGGAAAAATCGAAGGTTACTTCCTGCTATACGTAACAAAATGATAGTTGACATTATATAGGTTAATGGTCATCATCTTCCTGTTTTTCCTGTTGATTTACGGGAAGAGGAGGCAGAGATGACTATAAATTGCACATTACCCACCAGCGACTCTTTTAACCCAAGTTTAACCCCATTCCGAACACAACTACAGTGATGTCATGTGGTTAAAGCTGAGTGGCCAAATTTATGGTCACTACATCTTTACATCTCAACCTTTGTACGCTTC
>JAFDAI010000146.1 GCA_019313905.1 Deltaproteobacteria bacterium
TGAAAACCCGCATGACGTGCCTACAGAAGAGCCCATACATATCAGAAAATCTCCCATGGACAGGGGCGGCAAAAATCCAAGGGTATAGCATCCAATATCTATTGGACAAATTGTCTCCATGCCTTCAGCCGCTTTTTTAACCTCATAATATGTGGCCCTGTGGGAGCAGCCGGCGCACAGGTTGGGCGGACGCATCGGAATTTCGGGGATATCGGAAAGATCGGGGACTGCGGGCGGCGTAAATTCAACGCCAAAGTATTCTGATAGACATCTCCTTACAAGGCCCGGGTTAAATTCGTAAAGAGGTGAAAAGAGATTTTTTTCTTTTCCTCTTATCAACAGGGTTAGCCCCCCCTCCTGAGCAAGCGCCTTTACACTCTCTTCAATATAAGGCTCTCCTTCCTCGACAACAAGAACCTTTTCACACCCTTTCAGGAAATTCTTTATCATAACTCCAGGCATGGGATGCGAAAACCCTATGCGAAGTATTTTAACCCTGTTGTTCAAATTCAGGTCGTTTAATGCGTCATATACATAGTTATAACTGACTCCATTGCATATAACGCCCAGATTACCGTCTCCTGTAATAAAATTATATTTGCTTTTTTCAGATATTGTTTCAGCTTTTTCAAGGTTCTTCAGCAGTTTTGCGTGCAGCTTTCTGGAAACAGCGGGCACTGTCACATAATTGAAGGGGTCCTTTTGGAAATCACCTGTAGTTATGCGTTTTTTTATCTCTCCAAAAACAACAACAGCGTTGGAATGGTTGATTCTGGTTGTGGTTCTGAATATAACCGGCTCCCGCAGCTCTTCAGAAAGATCAAACGCATAGCCGAGCATATTTTTTGCTTCTTCAACCGAAGATGGTTCAAGCATGGAAAGACCTGAAAGAACGGCATAATACCGGTTGTCCTGTTCGTTCTGGCTGGAAAACATGAAAGGATCGTCCGCCGTTATGATTACCAGGCCCCCTTTTACTCCGACATAAGCAAGGGTCATCAGGGCATCCGAAGCCACATTCATACCTACATGCTTCATTATGCACAGACTGCGAACTCCGGAATTTGCGGTTGCAGCCGCTACTTCAAGAGCCACTTTTTCATTGGCGCTGTATTCGAAATAAAGATCGCTTTCCAGGGACATCTGGAAAAGGTTCAAAGAAATTTCTGAAGAAGGCGTGCCCGGATATGTGGTTGCAACAGCTACTCCAGCCTCAATTGCTCCGCGGGCGATAGCTTCATTGCCAAGAAGCAGCATTTTTTTGTTAGGGTTTTCGGTTAATAGTTTGTGCATTGTATTTCCTTTGAATTTTGATGGCGTCGTAAAAAGTCCCATCTACTGTGTTGTAGTATTTTTTCAAACCCTCGACATACTATATGTATGCCTTCAGTCCTGAAAAACTACGACGCCTTGTATATGAACCTTTTTACTTAGCCATCTACAGTTAAATTCGTATCTTTGTGGCCGAACTATTATTTATATACCAGCGCTGTTTTTCCTGTAAAGGATTTTCTGCAAGAAAGCCGTGTGGTTAAATGACGCAAGAAACTTTACAAATACCGAATGTTGTGTAATAAAGTTTTAATGACAAGCCTATGTTGAATATCTATTGCTTCATGGGTTAGCCCATCGCTTCAGAGTAAGTATTCACCAGGATTTAGCCAATGTATATGATGTTGAGTTAGAATGTGATTAATAGGTGGCTTGGTGGTTTCGGCAATTCGATGGATTGTAAGAGGATATCCTATGTTGAGAAAAGCCTGCTTTTTATTGCTTGTATTTATCCTGATTCCCTGCATTTCCCATGCTGAGATAAAAACATGTTGCGTATTGCGCAATATAAAATGTAGTATATAATGTGATTAAATCATTCAAGCATAAAGGTTTGGAGAAATTTTACAATACCGGCAGTGTTGCAGGAATTCAGCCTTATCACAAGCAAAAGATCCGAATGCGCCTGACTGCTCTGGATACTGCAACTAACATTGAAGACATCAACTTGCCGGGCTTT
>JAFDAI010000147.1 GCA_019313905.1 Deltaproteobacteria bacterium
CCGGGTCTTCTGAAAGCGACCTTGAACCATCACCCCGGCACGCAAGTATTTCCCGATGAGGCACAGAACCCGTTTGTCGCGAATCTTTCGCGCCACACGGTGCATCAGCACATCGTGGTCGACCGTGTCGAAGAACTTCGACAGGTCCATATCGACGGCAATGCGATGCCCTTCACGAATATATTCGCGGGCCTTGCAGACCGCATGATGGGCAGACCGACCCGGTCGGAACCCGAAGCTTGATTCCGAAAATGTCGGATCAAAGATCGGGGTAAGAACCTGGGCGATGGCCTGTTGGATCAGCCGGTCGAGGACAGTCGGGATTCCTAGAGGGCGCATGCCCCCTGTTGGTTTGGGAATCTCTACCCGTCTTACCGGCAAGGGTTGATACGTACCTGCCAAGAGAGATTCACGGATTCCTCTCCATAGCGCTCTGGTATGGTCGGGAAACTGCTCGATGGATATATCATCGATCCCGGGTGCGCCGTGATTGGCCTTCACCCGTTTCCAAGCCATTGCCATATTCGCTTTGGAAAGAATTCGTTCCAGCAGGTGTTCATGTGGGTCGAACGGTTCCACAACGCGCCCCACGTGCACTCCTCCGTACGGATTCATCGTGTCATGAGAGCTCATAGAGGTTCTTCCCTTCTCTGTGTTTGGCCCTTTGGCGGGGTAAGTCTTTCCCGGTTTTTGGTCTTTTTCACCAAGCTTGTTTCCTCTCGCCTACTATGGCCTCTGCTGACTCCTGACCGATCCCCGACATGTTGCCATGACGGGCGCCACTCCCAAAGGAGTTGCAAACCGGGCAGGTCTCCCCGGATAAGAACGTGAACTGTGACTATGCAACCGCAGCATTTACCGTATCTCCCGAATCCAGGGCTTTGTCATGTTGTGCTGACTTGCCCGGAGACTCGGCCTTGTATGCTGTTTCTGTTCGTCGGCTCATAGCTTTGCACTCCGGCTTCCTTCGGACGGTCCCTCACGGTTCCGCCCTTGCCTTCGGCTAGTACTTGTGCCAATGTATTTGACATTGGCAGGATTCACATACAGGGGACTTCCTACCTTTGACAGACAGGTCACCCCATAAGTTCACGCCCATGCCGAGCGTACACAAATTATTCCACTGGATTTCGCAAACAGCGCAAAACCAGTGAATTCAACGTTATACGCCCTATTGACCATCACAGGCTTGTTGAGGAAACACACCCAACCTGGTTAAAACATATCGAGCATTGGGGGAAAATTGATAGAAATGTTCTTGAAGATTCTTTACTTTATATTCATCTCTGTTCTGATTCAATTCAGTATTGCCACTGTGCTCATTCTATTTGGTAAAGGCAAGAAGCCAACTCCAGACGAGGGCGGCCTGGCCTTCAATGAATTGTTCTTCGATTACACAAACCTTCCACAACTGCACACCTTCGAGACGAGAGATGGAAAAAAAATGACGTATCGGCGCTATTCAGCTCAAGCAGATACGGTGATCATTCTGGTACATGGCTCAGGTTGGCATAGCCAGTATTTCCTCCCTTTAGCCGAGTTCATCAGCTCTGAGGGTCTGGCTCAAGTATATACTCCAGATTTACGGGGGCATGGACCGACGCCCGAAAGACGAGGCGATGTGAACTACATCGACCAATTGGAAGATGATTTGGCGGATCTTATTGCCATCATTCGAAAGGATCATCCAAGCGCCATGCTGATTGTAGGTGGCCATTCATCTGGAGGTGGACTGGTTATACGCTTTGCGGGAAGCCGATACGGTAAGCAAGCCGACGCCTACGTGCTGCTTTCTCCCTTCCTCAAATATAATGCACCCACGATGCGTCCCAACTCGGGCGGCTGGGCGCACGCCTACACTGGGCGAATTGCTGGTTTGACCATTCTGAATATGATGGGAATTCATTGGTTTGATTATCTGCCTGCCATTGAGTTCAACATGCCAGAAGAAGCCCGTGATGGAACCGAAACCCTGTTGTACTCTCATCGACTCAACACGGCCTACGCCCCTCGGAACTATAAAAAAGATCTCAGCGCCATCACGCAACCAGTATTGGTTGTCGCCGGCATGGCAGACGATGCCTTCATTGCTGAACAATTTGAACCCGTGATTTCTCAATACACAACAGTTCAAGTAAAACTTTTGCCAGACTTAACACACATGGGCGTGGTTGTTAGTCCTGAAGTGCACCCTGTTTTCAAAGATTGGCTGGAAGGCCTTGGCAAACGATAGTTTTTGTCGCATAACAATGTGAAAGGTGGTAAGGGTCGGACCAAGCTAACTAATTGAAATAAAGAGAATAATATATCAAAAAACGCCTGACATTAACCTTACAACGTCAATTTTGAGCCTTAAATTGGCGATTTAAGAGGCACACCATGCCGAGAGCGAAT
>JAFDAI010000072.1 GCA_019313905.1 Deltaproteobacteria bacterium
GGGGGATAAACTGATCGCCCTCGGCGAGGAAGACAATCTGATTGCATTCTCGAAGGTCTGCCAGGCTTAGGCAGTGTCCTCCCCCCTATGATTTCTGAACCTCTCTGATCTCTCGGTACAGTTCCGACGAGGAAATAATTCCCTCCCGTATGACGACCGGCGGATCGACGGTAGTATCTACAATGGTGGAACCTGCTCCTCCCTGCGTTTTGCCCCCGTCGATGACGGCATCTACCGATTCACCCATGGCGGCGACCACCTCCCCGGCCGATATGCACTCCCCCTCCCCGGACCGGTTCGCGCTCGTGGCGGTGATGGCGCCGGACAGATTTTGCGCAAGGAGCGTGGCGACGGGATTGCTGGACAGGCGGATGCCGATCTTTCCGGTCCCAGCCGTCAGCCGTTCGGAAAGGCCGTGTGCTGCCTGGAACAAAAGGGTGACCCCCCCCGGCCAGAATCGGTCCATAAGACTTTCGGCCGCCGGCGTGATCTCGCGTGCGAACCATTTTAGATCATCACGGCTACCGATAATGATGGAGATGGGTTTGTTGAACCCTCTCCCCTTGATGGTGTACAGTCTCTCCAGGGCTCCTTCGTTGCGAATGTCCGCGCCGAGACCGTAAAAGGTCTCCGTAGGGTAGGCGATAACACCCCCCTCCCTCATAATTGCTGCCGCCTCAGTGACGGACGCTTCATCGGAATCTGTTTTTATGACAGGTATCATCTTCCACCGCGGTTTTGCCGACAGGAAATCACAGTTTCTGCTGTTTTCCTTCGATATTCTCGACCATCTTTCTGGTGTACCCGTCCAGCTTTTGGCGCAGACCTTCGTCATCCAGGGCGAGTATCCTGATCGCCATCAGGGCGGCATTCTTTGCCCCCGCCCCTCCTATCGCCATCGTGGCCACGGGTATTCCTCCCGGCATCTGCACCGTGGAGATGAGCGCGTCGAATCCGTGGAGAGGAGATGCGGATGAATCGAGGGGGACGCCGATGACAGGCAGCGGGGTCTGTGACGCGATGACGCCGGCCAAGTGGGCAGCCATGCCCGCCCCGACGATGATGACCTTGATGCCCCGCCCGGCGGCCTCGCCAGCAAACAGCGATGTCCTCTCCGGGGACCGATGGGCGGACGTCAGAAACAGTTCATGCGGAACCTTAAATTCCTCGAGGATTGAAGCCGCCTCTTTCATTACGGGAAGATCCGAGTCGCTTCCCATCACGATACTTACCAGTGGTTCCCTTTTCTCTTTCATTTTATCCATTTTCCCTTCCTCAAGACCATTTAATCACTTCGGGTTAATTCCTCGAAGCTTGCTTCGTTCCTTGCTTTTTAGATACCTCGCAGCTTGCTGCGGGGCAGTTCATTTTTTTTGTCGGCATCGCCGCCACGGTGCCCTATGTGTTGCGTCAGTAATGTCATCATGCCTGGGGGATGGCAGATAGTCTTCAGTGATGCTCACACGCTGTTTGACAAATATGTTAACATGCACTCGCCATCTCTTTTGCTATCCTCTGTTTTACAGCAAGAAGCCTCTTGTTAAGATTGTAAAGACTTTTCTGCTCACCCTCACCCAAATTGTGATGTTTCATTCCCGAAATTAGTAAGGCCCCCCGATTATCCCGATCATCCGATTATCCGAAAGCTTATTCATCATCCTTAGAATAGGCAAATTTCATTATTTCGCTATCGAGGATGGCAACATGGGCCGGAAGTTTGTCAAAGGTCTCCGGTTTGTAATGCCGCATAAGATCATCAATCATATCGACGGAGAATTCTTCCCAATTCAAGACATGCCGTATTACACGCGCAAAATTATCTGGAAATCTCTCTGCCATCTTACGAAAAGGTATGTCGGATATGGAATCCGATTCCAGATATCCCTCGATAACGTCTTTCACTTTACGCTTTTTTATCCAACCGCTTATGTGCACATCGGGATTTCTGAATATGTCAACGAACAAACTCCATTCCTCCAGGAACGTGACTCCTTCAAGGGGATCAAACAACATCCCCACATCAGGCTGTTTCAGCAAGGTCCCGGGATAATTTATCCGGGGAAGTTGATACGCTTTCCCCTGTTCCCTCTCATATTTTTCAGCGCTTGAAAGACCAGTTTGGGGATCCTTTTTGTCAAATACCGTATACCTTAAAAAATCCCGATGCCTTTGGACCATTTCTAGGCCGGAACCAATCAATTCATCGGAGCCGAAATAGCCGACAAACTCATCATAGTCTCTTCGGACCAGTTCCATGCTTTTCTTTAGTTTATCTTCATTATCTTTAAATGCCTTCCGGGGATATCGGGTCTGCGTTTCAATGGCGATTCTGTATATATCACCCCTTTCTTTATCGCTTCCGTCGCATGGCATCTTGGCGACAATTCCGGAAAAGGTATGAAAATCCTGAACCGGAACGATTCGCGCGCCCATGAAATCGCCTATCTCGAAAGAAGGAGCATCCTCCATCGAAGCGGTGGAATAGACCGTGTATTCCCGCTCGTTGACGAGGTTTTTCATATAATATCCGTCTGGCCGTTTCCCCTTTATCTCAAAAATTCCGTCAATCACGTCCCGCCATCCGAGTATCATCTCACGTACGTCCCTGCTCATGAGATCACCATGAGACGCGACAAACCTGTCCGGAAAGGTATCCCCCCATTCCGATTCCCACTCCAGGGCATACCAGTCCAGAAATGTAATGTTGTCGGCCGCTTTCATATCTTTGAGATGTTTTGCTTCTCCAAAATACTCAGATTTTGCGTCATTGAATTCTTCATTGAATTCGGGATTCGTCGAAAATCTTATCAACGCGCCCTTGATATCCCCTATACGCTCCAGTTGCTTTTTTGAGGGACCGTTTCCCCCTATCTTTATAGGATCTTTCAGCAGATTCAAATCAATCTCAAATTCACCGAATAAAAGATCCTCCTCATCATCAACCAAGAAAAGAGGTTTTCCGTCTACCCCGAACAGATCGAGATCGATACTGTCTGCATCGAGGGGTTCCAGTATACGCATCCATACCTTGTAATCTTTGGGAAGTTTAACGCCGCATTTTTTCGCCCATTCGACACCCCCATATATGATCGACGATGCAAACGGCAGGTCACATGATTCCAACGGCAAATCATCTTCGACGCTTTTTGACTTAATCGTATCGATATCGCTTGGGGTCAACCCGTAATCTCCCCAGACCTCTTTGAGACCGAAACCGGTCAGATCGATAAAGAAGGTCACCATCACGAGCCCTGCCGGAGCTTCTCTGACGACGAATATGGCCACCATTTTCATGCTCTGCCAGTTCTTGTTAATCAGACAGGAGTGAAGAGGGAGATGATACCTCAATGACTCCGCGAGGAGAGGATCACGGCGCAGGATGGCGGGCATTGCCGCCCTCCTCGTCCTCTGTTTTTTCAGTTTCTGATCCTTTTTCTTTGTTCGTTTTTCACCTTTACTTTGTCTTGTCACTTGTTGCTATCCTTTCAAATTTTTTCATTAAGCATCGCGTTACCGGAAATCCCGGCATTAGAAACAAAACACCGACGCATCTATGGAACTCTATGCGATATGCCAGGAAATGAAGCGTCTGAAGAAATCCGTTGTCTTGACAAAGATTTGTTCTCTGTAGATATCTTCCTGCTTTTCCTTCTTCTCAACCAAAAAGCCGAAGTAAACACTGAATCGTTCCAGCACACGCAACTCAATACAGTCTCCGACGATTTCGCAGGCAGGCTTGTAGGTCTCGTAAACCTCCGCCAACATCTGAGGATACGCGTCAATCAGGCAATCCGCAATGACTCTCCTATCGATATAATCCGCCGCCCTCTTTTTAAACAGGTAGAGAGAAAAGAGGAAGGATCGTTGCATTATATAAAATTCCGAATATCCATCCTGAAAGCCCCAGTTGAATTCAGTCGTGAATACCTTCAATAGCTTAAGATAATGCTCACCGCCAAATCCTTCGTCAATTATTGCCCTTCCGTTTTTCGTAAGGCTGAAAGCGCCCTTTCGTTTCTTGATCCAGCCGCACATGGTGAGAATATGACGAAGCGATGAAATCCCTTCCATATCTTCTTCGGACCTCATTCTCATTTGCAATGGAAATCTTTCATAACCGTATATTTTCTCAGCCAGTTCACTGGAAAAGCCAAGGGACATATTCCCCTTCTTTGTCGCTTTGACGGGTTCACATTCCGAAAGGGCGGATAGAAATATAAGGACGTGTTCAACTACCGGAATCGCCTGAAACTCACTCGGGGACAATCCCGTATTGAAATCCAGGATATCCGAAGTCTCATCATATGAACGTCTGAATATCCGGTGCATCTGCTCCGGGCTTATCCCGAGAAATCCCTGCACCGGTTCACGATTCTTCCTTTCCATAAAGGTCTGCAAAAGTGCGTTGGCCTCGTCGATGGAATCAAAATCCCTGCCCGCCAGCTCTTCTTTGATTTCATCGAATATACCCTGCGTCATACCCTGCCTTCTCGACGACTCATCCTTTCCCAGACAGCAATGTTTATATTTCTTCCCTGAACCGCATGGGCATAACTCATTTCTGCCTATCCCCGCCATAAATCACCACTATTGATGGTCGTTTCAAGTTATCGTACTCAGTTTATTATTAGCTCAGCGGAGGAGAGAAGATCACCGATGTCTTTTTCTTCTTCCAGCGCCTCCTTCAGCGCCCACCCACATTCTTCTGAACACAACGTGAACATGAAGTCTTTTCCCTCCTTTCGAGCATCGGAATCGGATGAAGGCACAACCGCCCATATTGTTTTTTCAATGGTCACTATTGTGACAGGCATTACTCCGCCTTCGTATTTTGAGATGTCAACCCCCGGCCTTTTCTTGCACCCCAGCGCAAACATCTCCTGATTTTCTCCTATTCTCTTGTCACACCAGCAGCATGTTGTCAGCACTTTCTTTACCTTGGGCTTTCCCCTTTTCAGCTTCACAGGCCTTCACCTCCCTTTAAAAACGTCGACAATCCCCTTGCGAACAACGTATGAAATCTCCTAGTGTATATCAAAGGGTAAACAGAGACGGCTTCAGTATCCCTTTACCGCTTCGGGGAATCGGGATGCTTTTTCCCTTCAACATACCTCAAATATTCAGAAAACAAAGAAGGATTTGTCTCCTTCATCTGTCTGCGAACATCTATGAAATTAATCCCCTTAACGAGTTTCATGATGGATTCATTATCACAGAGAATAATAGCCCTTATAAACAGACCGGCTTCCAGGGCGGGAGACCGTTCTCTGTAATATACTTTTTGCAATGCGATGTATTCATCCACGAATCCCTTGATCTCCTCTCTGAGTCTTATGGTTTTCATTGCAAACAGACCGCGGACACAGGCGTAACCCGGCATCCACTTGACAGCCGACAATTCATCCATATCGAGTGTTTCAATGAGGTGATCTTTCAACTCCACAAGTTCCCGATCTTTTACATGATCCCAATCCATGCCTGCAGGATCGATCAGACATGCCTCCAGATAACACCGCCTGGCAACATCAGGCTCGCCACGCAATATATAGGCATCCCCAAGATAACCATAAATAACGGCATTATCCCGGGTTACAGGGATACAGGCCTGAAGGGACTTTATAGCCATATCATATCGGCCGGCCTGCATATAAACATAACCCATCGGAATATTATCAGAAAGAAAAGGCGCATCAGTTAGATTACATCGATCAACGGATTCGAACAACTTCCGGAAAAAAGAGCTTTTGATCTTTGAGATGACCTTCTCAGCTTCAAAACCAATGGATTCTACATAGCTTTCAAAAGAATCCCACAATCCGTACAAATAGACGGCCTCATCCGGACACGTGTCCGGCGCATTCAGAAAACCATCTATCAGGAACTGCGTGATCTCGAGTTTTGTGTTAATGTCATCTTCAGCTCTGTATAAATCTCTGTAACGTTCAAATGCCTTTTTCGCTTCATCCAGCTCGAGCTTTTCCAGGTACTGCAAACCGCCGTTCAACAGCATATGCCTATCTTCAAAGAGCGGTAGTTGCTCACCCATTACATCCTGGTTTGAACCCATAAAGATCTCAAATCCTTTTTATTGTTTGTGACTACTCACGTAGTCAGTCTGAAGTCCCGATTCAAATCGGGAAAGGCTGAAGGGGTCAGCGGAGCGCGATTGCCGCATTTTGGCGGAGAAACAGTAGATTCTCATACCAAACATGTCTTCAAAATGCGTCGTATTCCCTTTTTCCCCTGACAGTCTTCAGTCTACAGCCTATCCACCTGAGTAGTTACCCTTTTTCTTCATTACCATACCTTCAATATGGTGACACTCCTCTGCGGCTTGGAATATTCGTTCCTGTTATTTTAATATCGCATTCCCGAAATTAGTAAGGGATGTCCCCCGATTTCTCACCTTCATTTTTTTATTTTATGGTGATTTAATAATCGTGTTATGCTACATTACAAACATGTCAAAAGATCATTTAAACAAAACAAATCCATATCTTCAAGATCCCATAAAGCGCCGGAAAGGACTTATAATATCTGTTGCTTCCTCGTGCGCTATAGAAGGAATTTACGAAGCAATTACTGAAAAGGATTTGGGCTCTGCTCAACACACTAAACCTATTCCTCGTCATAAGACTTCAAAGACCGGTAAATCACATCGTTAAAAATCTTCTCCATTGACTTGTAGTCACGTTCCAGACCAGATCTCACTGCCGCGAAGTATTCGTCCTTCTTTTGATCTTTGAGATAGCTAAAGTCAAGAAAAGGCAACCTGGCCTGAAGTGCCATAATAATTGCCAGCAGACGAGCGATTCTGCCGTTCCCTTCTCGAAATGGATGTATCAATAATAGCTCGGTGTGAACAACAGCAATCGCCGTTACCACATCATACCTTGAATCAAAATTACAAGGTGTATACCGGCACAGAATTTCCTTTTCAAATTCATCCATCAGCTTTGGAATAAGCGATGGGGCTGCAAAGGGAAAGTTGTCTTTGATCATGGTTACATTACGATAGTGTCCAGCCCATTCATATATTGATCCTAACCAGTCATGATGCATGTAACATATGTCAGCGGCAGTAAAGCCGTGATCCCTATCATAATATTCTGTCATCTGATTCGTTACACGCAATAGTTCTCTAGCCTCAATCTGACTGATTCCCTGCCTGCTTTTTATTCCAGGAATGTTCTTCAGCACCTGTTTGTTAGAACCGGGTTCATACTGATTCTCGATTAATCCTGATGTATCATAACGTCCAGTATTCTTCATTTTACCGCGCTATAATCATTTACTTTCTGCAGACCAAACCCCGGCAGATCCATCGCCCCGAGTTCTTCTGTAAATTCACCGGGGACAAAGATCATTGATATCCTCAACACCAATGTCCCGAAGAAAAATATCGGCCAGCTCTGTCGCGGGGCTCACATTCACAAGATCAACCTCAGATTCCTCCAATTTCCGGGAACATCTCTTGCAGGTTTTCAATTGAGTATCATGTTCCCGAAATTCATCAAAAAAGCGCTCCCTATTTGCCCAACAATGCTTCTCCGCCCTGTGTTGTTATATATTGTTGTGACGGGCTCTTCGGCTTGTCCGGTATGGTCATGGTGATACAATTTGCCTCAAGGAGCGGACGCAAATAATTATTCATAAAGGTCTCACGGTGCTTTAGTTCCATAAAACTCATCGTTTCCTTTAGCAGCCTGGCTTCAGGGCGATATTCGAGGAGTCTTACCTTGTCCGCGTTTTGCACAATGCTTGTCCGGTCCACCATCTTTTTCCTGCACTGAATCTAAAACGCATACCCAACTTCCCGGAGGATCAGGTCAACCTCAGGGTATTTCTCAAGTGCCTTTCGCATCTTCTGGAATCCTGTTCCCCCCTGATTATCCTTGCTACCCTCTTTATTGCCCTTTTTTAAGGGTATTACCCCTTTTTTCGCCAGACAGCCCCGGGACCCCGGCCCAGACATTCCACGAATCCGGCCTTTTGTAAATCCCTAAGCACTTTTCGAACCATATCCCGGCTAACGCCCATGCACGCACGTTCAAGTTCATAAAGGGTGAATTCACGATAAGCGTTTTTGAGAATGGAGAGAATGTAATTGATATAAGGCCATGGATCATGCCTGCCTTCATGCCAACCCTGCGAGCTTTGCTCAAGCGTTTCGTAATAACGTTCCTTGTTTTGTTCAATCAGCCGTTCCAGGCTGATATAGCGGCCGACTTCAAGCCCTGAGTGGTAACAGGTCAGCAGCAAAAGAAGCCGGGAGACGCGGCCATTGCCGTCGCGGAAGGGATGAATGCACAGGAAATCGAGATTCAAGGCGGCAAGGAGGACAAAAGGGTGAACCCATCGTTCTCGAAGCCCACGAGACCAGAGTTCAACCATTTCGCTCATAGCCTGAGGCGTTTGGTCTGCGGGAACAGTTTCAAAACGCACCCGCTGGCGACCATCAGGGTATTTCTGGATGATGTCAATGTCCTTTTCCTTATACTTGCCCGCATCCCATATTTGCCCGCGCGAAAGTTTTTGAAATCCCAGGATGGTTTCCTCTGAAACAGAAATTCCACTGGTCTTTTCATGAATGAGCCGCAAAGCGTCACGGTAGCCCCGGACCTCCTCTTCATCCCGATCCTTCAAAAGCGGTTTCCCCAAAATAAGGGTATTAATCCGGGACCGGTCAACATTTATACCTTCAATGCGGTTTGAAGAAATAGTGCTTTCAATCAAGGCATGCTCGCGAACAATCCTGAGTTTTTGAGGAGATTGATGGGTGAACAATTCCTGCTTGCCCTGTGCTTTGCTCAAATCAGCCAGATACCAACTGGTAATGGTGGAAATTGTGGATGGCTCCGCAGAAAATTGTCGCAATGTCATCATAATGGTTTCTTCCCGTTTACTTACTCTCTAATCCAATTCAGGCTTCTAAATCCAGGACGGGTTATATTCCCCGCCCCTTGGGGCGTTCATTGCTTTTGAAGATACCCCGCTGCTTGCGGCGGGGTATCTCATTTCATATAACCGCTGTCCCTCTTTCCCCAAAAAAGGGCGCTGTCCCTCTTTCCTCCGACTATGTATCCAATAACGGTTTGGGCAGTATCTTTCATTGTTTAGACCTCCTTCGCAATCCGTTCAAAGTTCCACAAGTCGCAATGCCCGTCACCCACATTGCCCTTAAGCGAACAGCGCTTTTCAGTAACCACGATGGCGTTGCTCTTTGTGCTCCACTGAGCCCACGCCGCAGCGGAAAGTTCTTCCGTAAATACCAGCACGGTGAAGTCGGTCCTGGCCAGCGCATTCTCGATCACGGTGTTTACGTGTTCGTCGGCAAAGCCATATCCGATACACACGAGACGATTTATCGGTACCCTGTCTTGTCCGAGTGCACCACGGAACGTAGACCACAGCGCAGAGTATGGCGGGCTCATGGTGTCGCTCGCCTTCCGTCGTTGCGGTGGAATCATCAGGCGTTTCGTATGCTCCGGAATGGTGGATGCAAATGCACACCTGCGGATCCCAGATGTTCTGCACTCATACCAGCCGACGGAGCCATGCAGTTTCAGCAACTGAATCGGCTTGGCCGTTTCCTCAAACTGCCTGCTCCGGTACGTCCCTCGGATCCGACCGATCCGCTCCTCGAACACAGCAGGCTCAAAGAAGGCGTGATCATGACCCACAAAACCGTCAGAAAGACGTACACGCGCTCGTTCAGCTGCGCGCTCGATGAGCGGATCGTAGTTAAGATTGAACACTTTGACCGACGGGTGTGGCCGCTGCGCCAGTCGCCGCACGAACTCGACATGGTGATCCAGCGATGGATCCAGAGGCCGAAACACCTCGGCAATCGCCGCCGCCACCAAGTGCCGGTGCGATCCCTCGACAGGGCCTCCATCATCAAGCAGGTCGAGGGCGTGCTCAAGCCCATTTGCACCTTCATCTAACTTGGCTTGTATTTCATCTCGTTTCTCAGGATCCGTGATACAATTCTTGATCTTATCCCACAACTCCAGTGCGAGCGGGTAGCCAGTCCCACTAAGGTAAGAGGAGCCGGCCCCCAAGAGGTAGCCAACTCGCTGGGCTCGTAGCTGTTCCCTAACTTTTGTTTCAAGTATGTGTATGAAATCCAATTCCGCAGTCATAGCCGTGTGTGCCTAACGTCGCAAATCAGCCGCGCGCTTTTTGCGTCGGCTGCATTTGCCTTGAGATTATTTCCAAGAAATGTAGTTCGCAGACAGTTTTTTGAAACGACTGTCGAAAACACATTTACCTGTTTTCTCAATTTTACCAATCAAGAAATCCAAACATTCTACAAGCCTACTGTTTACTACGCTTTGCTTAATTATTTCTAAAGCAGTTTTAGCTTTTCTTCGACATGAAGAAGCATCTAACTTCCTTTGGATTTCGTAATGAGTCAATGCTGCCATCGCGTTGGGCGCATACTTATCCCCGAGCATTGTTAAGATTTGTTCATA
>JAFDAI010000073.1 GCA_019313905.1 Deltaproteobacteria bacterium
CGGCTGTGGATATGAAACCATCCACTACAACCGGTATCCGGCGAGAGGCGCAACCGATAATCAGGCCGGCTATTCCACCTATTTCAAAACCGCCCACTTTGGCCAGGACGTCCACTGGATCTTCAGGATCCGGCCGGTTCACGGATATGGCTTTTTCTATGATGGATGCCTTCCTTTGCAGCCCCTCGTCATCAATTCCGGTACCTCTGCCGGTTACCTTCTCCGCTTTTAACCCTGTAAAAACCGATAGTATAGCACTGGAGGGTGTCGTGTTGCCGATCCCCATTTCTCCCGTTCCGATTATATTCACGCCCCTTTCGGCATACTTATCCGCCAGATCCATGCCAACCTCGATAGACTGAAGAGCCTCAGCACGGGTCATGGCAGGGCCCTTCGTAAAGTTCTTCGTTCCGTAACCCACTTTTTTGATGACAAACCCTTCGGCAGGTTCGAAATCATGATCCACGCCTATGTCTACAATAACCACTTCCGCGTTTACATGCCTTGCAAGGACGTTGACGGCAGCCCCTCCGGCTAACATATTTAAGACCATCTGCACCGTTACTTCTCTGGGATAGGCGCTCACACCTTCCTCTACAACGCCATGATCACCGGCAAAGGTAAATATCATTTTTCTTCTTATGGACGGATTCAAATCTTCTCTGACAGCCGCATATTGCTGTGCAATTATTTCAAGCCTGCCAAGGCTTTCAACCGGTTTTGTAAGACTGTCCAGCTTCAGCTTTGACCGCTTCATATAATCTTCATTTAATGGTTGAATGCTGTTTAGTCTCTCCTGTAGATTTTCCACTGCCTTCCTCCGTTTTTATATCTTTTGTTTCTGCTGAAAGCTGACGGCTGATAGCTGAACGCTTACTTAACCTTGACAGGAATACCGGACAGAAGGGCATAAACCTCATCTGCCCTTCCGGCCATTCTCTGGTTGAGGAAACCGAGTCGATCCCGATAATCCCTCGCCAGTTTATTATCTGGAACGATACCCATGCCGACCTCGTTGGATACAATAATAATCTTTTCTTCCAATTCATCTAAGCTGAAAAAGAAATCATCCACAATTTCTGATATCTTTTCATTCTGATTCGGATATTCCATAAGAAGATTAGACATCCAGACGGTTAAACAATCAACAAGGATTGTTTTGTATTGTCCCAAAACCGATCTGATGGCATTCCCGATATAAAGCGGCTCTTCAATGGTATTCCACCGGTCGCCCCTCTGCTCCCTGTGCTTCTGGATTCTTTCTTCCATCTCCTCATCAAAAGCCTGTGCAGTGGCCAAGAATAGTCTCTTTCCCTCGATTTTTTCAGCCATATCCTGTGCAAAATCGCTCTTACCGCTCCTGGCGCCGCCTGTTATAAAAATTATCATCTCAACAACCTCCTTCGAAGCCCTTCACTGAGAACCATATTCTGCTCATGTCTCTTTATGGCGACACGAAAGTAACAGTCTCCCATCCCGTGAAAGGTACTGCAATCCCTTATCAGTATCCCATCTGCCGCAAGACGGTCTCTGAGTTCTGTGGAGTTTAAACCTGTACGGCTGTCCATAAAGACAAGGAGATAGTTTGCGGCGCTTTCAAATGCACGCAGACCGGGGATTTCATTCAGGGCGTTTTTCAAGAATCCCCTTTCGGCTGATATATATTGTCTTGTTTCCCTGATGTAATCTTTGTCGAAAAGGGCTTTAACCGCTGCTTTTTGTACCAGCGAGTTTACCGTCCATGGAATTCTGTTCTCTCTGATTTTTACAATACATGATGGATCAGACATGATATAGCCTAATCTAAGTCCGGGAATACCAAAAAATTTGGTCAGAGATCTTAGAACGATCAGATTGGAAAATCTCAAAACCTCTTTCTTGACAGATTCCTTTTCTATAAAATCTATAAAGGCCTCGTCAACTATCAGTAATGATCCAACTTCCCCGGCACATGCTATGACCTGACACAGTTTATCCTTCTGGGTGAGTACACCGGTAGGATTTGCCGGATTGCAGAAATAGATTATATCGAACCCCTCCTTCATACGTTTGCAAAGGAGGTCAATATCAATGGAAAAACCCGTTTTTTCATCCGCCTGAAAATATGACACTTCGGTCCCAGTTACTCCAAGACCCTTTTCATATTCACTGAAGGCCGGGGTAACAATTAGCGCCCTTTTCGGTTTGAATATCATGGGTATCCAGTACATAAATTCCGTTGAACCATTTCCCAAGAGGATACAATCACGACCGATGCCATGATAATTCGACAATCCCGAAACAAGATCAAAGGAATCAATATCCGGATAATTTAATACGGAATCAAAATCTTTTATTATCGCATCACGCAGGCCGGGCGGGTAGCCCAGAGGGTTTATACTGGCGCTAAAATCGATAATCCTGTCCTCATCGATTCCGTATATTCTGGAAATCTCACTGACATTACCGCCATGATCTTTTTTCATCTGAAACTATTCCTCAGGAAATTGCTTCGTAAAAAGTCGACTTTTCCCTCCCCTGGTGGGAGGGGACAAAGGGGAGGGGGCGTAAGTGTATGAAATAGCATCGCATTCACCCTCACCCCTATCCTCTCCCATCAAGGGAGAGGGAGTTTTTTGTGGCTTTTTACGAGTTCATCATTATTGTATTAACCATAATGTTAGCACACAGACAACCGCCATCAATAGGGATGACGCAAACATGATTATCCATGTTTTTTTCACATCCGCTCTGTCCGTTTGTTTTATTCTGTCACCAATCGTTGGTTTGTAAGACACTTCGCCAAAATATTGAATCTTGCCGCCAAGCTGTATGGCAAGGGCGCCAGCTGTCGCGGCCTCCGGTATGCCGCTGTTGGGGCTCGAGTGGTTTTGACCATCCCTTCTCATAATTTTCCAGGAATCCCTCCAGTTTAATCTCAGAATGAAAGAGGCTATTATAATAATGAGTCCTGTAAGTCTTGCCGGTATCCAGTTCCATATATCGTCCATCTTTGCGGAAAAGCAACCGATGTCTCCGTATTGTTCGTTTTTGTATCCTACCATTGAGTCAAGGGTGTTGACTGCCTTGTATGTCATTGCCAGTGGCACTCCTCCGATGGCAAGGTAGAGCATGGGTGCAATAATTCCGTCTGAAAGGTTTTCCGATACCGTTTCAATAACAGCACGGTAAATCTCCTGCTCATCAAGGTTTCCCGTATCTCTACCCACAATCATGGAAAGTTTTTTTCTTGCTTCCACAATATTTCTATTATCCAACGCGTCGATCACAACTCTGCTTTCATCAAAGAGGGATCTTGTCGCCAGTGTCAGAGAGGCGAGAAGAATCGTTATGATTATGCCGAACAAAGGGTTTATAAAAGTGCATCCTTTCACTATTCCCCATGTAATGAAAAAAGTGGGGGCAACTACGGCAAACCACAGAATTGCTCCGCCCTTCTTTTCATCCACACGTGAAAAACAGCGAATTTTACCCTCCAAAAACCTCACGGCTTTCCCGATGATAACCACGGGGTGCGGAAACCAGCGAGGATCACCGACGATTATATCGACTATATACGCTCCAAGAAAAACTATAGGTGCCATTATGCTCCATTAATTTCCGTTAATTCATGTCCATTTATAAATATATCTTTCAAAAAAATGGGCGCAAATCAGTTTCCAATATATCAAGAAAGCAGTGCTCATCCCGGGTAATCTTCTCAGCTTTTATGATGTTTATTCACTTCTTGAATATGGGGCCCGATATCACGAGAGTATGGTATTCCCCGTTTTCACCAGATATATCTACATCCTTGATTTCTGAAATATCACGGGTAAAATCACGATCAACAACGCGTCCCAGCCATTCCGGGCCTAACATATCTTTCCTTGTAGCTACAACAACGGCTTCGAACCCGGATTCTATCAATGCTTCTATGATATGCTCTCTTTTTTCTCTCCACAGTGGTAAGATAGCCTCCATTCCCGATTCTCCGCTGACCCTTTCCACCCATTCCCTGTGCCCTTCCAGATCGATGTCTCCAAAAATACCCGCCTCAACCCCTTTATCCTTCAAGTCGGACAGGGCCTTTTTAAATTCCGCCTCGTATGTTTCCCATGAGCTTCGAGGCTGGACGATGGGAAGGCCTATCGCCTCCGCCTGCATCCGCAGCACATCCGTCCTGATGCCGTGGGATCGGGATATCCGGCCATCTTCGGCTACCATATTCAAGAGATACGTAACGTGAAAATCCTTCATCGCCCTGTAACAGGAAAGCGCCGCATCCTTTCCACCGCTCCAGGAAACAAAGGCCTTTAATTTTTTGGCTTTCCCCATTCAGTAACACCTCCACAAACTCTGCAATGAAAGGCGCTTTGATCCATCCCGGCACCGCAACATTCACATATTTTTTCTTCTTTTTTGGGGGCGGGAATTTCCCCGACCACATCCCGATATATACGATAATAATAGAAATGTTCTTTGTTCCAGAATTTTATTGGATATTTTTTCTTGCCTTTTTCAAACTCTTCATCCGACACCCTCGATTCGATAACTTTTCTCAGTTCCGTCATACCGGAACCGTATTCCAGGGGTCTTTTGGTTTGCCATAATATTTCCTGCGGCAGCACACCTTCAAAGGCATTCCGGAGTATCCACTTCCCCCAGGTTTGCCCATTTTCTTTCCTGATCTTGAGCGCGAGATCAATCCCCCGGCTGAAATCCATAAACTCTTTATCCAGAAAAGGTTGCTTTATATCGATTCCCAGTGCTTCCCCTATCTTATTGGAGCTGAATCGCATGACAGGATGCATCCGGGCCATGTATTCTTCCAGATCTGTTCTCTTCAACATGAAATCGTAACCCGCAAAGATCTCATCACTTCCATCACCCGTCATCATGCTGCCTATACCCATATCTTTCGCGCATTTGAGTCCCCGGCAGGCTGTCACATCATTTGGAATCGCGGGGTCAAAACTCTTTAATATCTTTATGACTGCCGGAATTACGGAAATGGCTTCTTCAATTTTCACGGTCTTGTGGTAATGGTCAAGTTTGAGAAACTTTGCCACTCTTTCGGCATAATATCGATCCTCTCCGTATGATTCAAGCCCGACTGAAATGGCTTTACTTTTTCCGGAATAAGCAGCCACGAGTGCGGAATCCAGACCGCCGGAAAAGAGTATCCCCTCCGCCCGATTCCTTTCGACCGCCTCTGCAAATCTTTTTTTCAGTTCGTGAAAAAGAAGGTCTTCATCCTTCCTTATGCATATATTACTTTTCAATCCCATCCCTTGCCTGAACACCCTTTTGATAGTAGTGCTTTATCTCTTTCATTTCCGTAACCAGATCGGCTCTTTCAATAATCCTTGGATTTGCCATTCTGCCGGTAATTACCAGCTCCACTTCTTCCGGTTTTGCCCTGATGAAATCCAACAGTTCATCCACGGAGAAGAGATTGTAATAGGTGGCAATATTGGCTTCATCAAGGATAATCATCTGATACTTCCCGGAGCACATGATCTCTCTAACTTCTTTGAGACCATCCTACGCAGCCTGAATATCTTCCTTCTCCGGTTCTCTGAAAATAAAGCAGTCCCTGCCGTATTGTTTTATTGCAATAGAGTCTGACAGTTTTTCTATGGCGTCGAGCTCGCTGTACTTCATCCCCTTGACAAACTGGGCAATATACACTTTCAAACCTGCTCCGGCAGCACGCAGGGCAAGCCCGAAAGCGGCTGTTGTTTTTCCTTTACCATCACCTGTATAAACCTGAACATATCCTTTCATATTGTCCCCCTGACATTTTTTAAGGGGGAGGAAAGGCGGACTTTCCTCCCCCCTCACACATGTGTTTAATCTGATTTTCTACGGCTTAAAAAGTTACCTTGACTCCACCATAGAAACCGATACCCGGCTCGCCATATTGATAAATTGACTGATACTTTTTGTCGGTTAGATTTTCCACTCTTCCGAAAATCTTAAGCCATTCCATTACATCATATGAAGCAGCAAGATTATAGAGCGTATAAGCCGGCATAGATTCAATGTTGTCTGCAGTCCTGTATCTTTTTCCCACATATTGCGCGTTGAGGTTAACATTCAGCTTTTCCAGTGGTTTGATATTCACGGACGCGCCACCTGTGTGCTTTGACCGGTATATTAAATACTTGCCTTCATTTGTGCCTCCTTCTGTCTCGTCCTTCGCCTCAGTATAGGTATAGTGGGCATCAAAACTCAGCCACGTGAGAGGCTTAAGAGAAAAGCTGGTTTCCCAACCTTTAGTCTTTGCTTTACCTATATTGAAGTATTGGCCGTCATACATGCCAGGACCAGTATACTGCCACTCAATTAGGTCTTCAATCTTGTTATGAAAATAAGCTATTGATAAATAAACTTTATTGCCAAACAGTTCTTGATCAATACCAACATCGTAACCCCTGCTCTCTTCCGGCTTGAGATTTCTATCACCAACAGTTGGGTCATAAAGTTGATAGAGGGAGGGGGCATGGAATCCAGTACCATAGCTTCCCCTTACTTTGGTTCCTGTCTTCTCGTAGAGATAGGCGATAGCGCCTTTGTAAGTATCCTCACCGCCAAATGTTTGATGATCATCATGGCGGGCGCCATCGCCGCTCTCTTCCTGGTAATCGAAACCGGCTGTGACGGTATCAGTTTCTCCGATAAAGAAATTATGTTGCCAGGACGCGAGTTTCATTGTTCCTTTATATGTCCCGTTAAAAGCCCCATCATTTGTATATTCTCTTTTTGTTTCAGTAGTGCCAAATTTGATGGTCTGCTGCCACCAATCCAGTATGTCCTGATCAAAATTTGTAGAAATAGTGGTAATATCTGTATCCTGAACTTCATCTGCGTCACCAAATATATAGGTGACAGGGTCGTTGCCATCTAAATCCATAGACGATTCGGAGTAGCGTACTGAAAAACCCACCCCAACTGTTTCGCTGATCCGGCCATCAACCCGGGCGGAGATATTGGTATCGTGGTAATAATCCCTTTCGGTGTTTCCCAGGTCTTCATCTGCCCT
>JAFDAI010000148.1 GCA_019313905.1 Deltaproteobacteria bacterium
CCCACAATGAAATTACCCGTGATGTAAATATCAAATCTCTGGGCATGCTGGCGGTAAAAGATGCAGGTTAAAAGATATAAGGCGCAAAGCATAAATGAGGCTATGAAGAAGATAAAGGCGGATTTGGGCCCGGATGCCATAGTCCTTTCCAGCAAAAGGCTGAATGGTAAATTTGAGGTGCTTGCCGCCAGGGATGATATTGATGAAATTCTAAAAGGAAGTAACGCTGGAAAAGACGAAAAAGAGGGATTAGATACATTCTCTATAATCAGATCAGAGGTTAATGAGTTGAAGTCTCTCATCATGGGTTTCAAAAAGGAAAGCAGTATTCATGCCGAGCTGGCTGAATTAAAGGAGACGATGAGCGCTCTGTTTGAATGAAGAACAATTACCCGGCGGCCGGTCCGGAGAACTATCATCATGCCCTGAGCGCTGCCGAGGATGTGATAAAGCGATCTATCGCCTCTTCTTACAGGGATGCGGGGAAAAAGAGAATTTCCGCCTTTGTCGGCCCTGCCGGTGAGGGGAAAACGACAACTCTGTCAAAATTGGCCGCCCGCTGTTTATTCGGAGAGAGATTGAATGTGGGTATCATAACCATGGACACATATCGGATAGGCGCGGCGGAACAACTGAAGACATATGCGGATATCATGGATGTTCCCATGGAGGTTGCTTCCGGAAAGAAGGAGTTTAAGAGGGCTTTGAACCGGTTTGCCGACAGGGATGTTATACTGGTGGATACGCCGGGCAAGAGCCGCGGTGATGAAAATTATCTGTTGAAGTTAACGGAATGTCTTCAGACGGGTACTTCCCTGTAAACGAATCTTGTTTTAAGCATGACATCAAGCCGGGAGAGCATGATGGATGCCGCGAAGAGATTCGGCATTGTAGACTATAGCAGTATCATATTTACAAAATTGGATGATTCAAGAAAATCCGGTTCAATCTACAATGTTATTGACCATGTCGGCAAACCGGTGTTCTACGTTACCGACGGGCAGAATGTCCCCCGGGATTTAAAAAAAATGGATCCCGCAAAGATTGCGAGGCTGATAGTGGGTCGGGGATCGGGCGTCAGGGCTAACTAACCCTGAACCTCGAATCCCTGTAAAGGAGGTAGTGGTGGATCAGGCAGGAGTGTTGAGAGAAATGAAAACAAAAATGATGCCCCCGGCAATCAAGCAAAAAAGGCACAACGGCAATACCCGTGTTATTGCCATTACCAGCGGCAAGGGGGGTGTCGGGAAAACAAATATAACGGCAAACTTTGCGTATCTTCTTTCAAAGATGGGAAAAAGAACGTTGCTGCTCGATGCAGACGCCGGGCTGGCCAATATAGATGTCATTTTGGGTATTACCCCCAAATATAATCTGCACCATGTCCTTCGCGGCGAAAAAACCCTGTTGGAGGCCGTTGTCGAGGGTCCGGGAGGGGTTAAAATCCTGCCGGCATCCTCGGGAATTCCGGAGATGGCCAAGTTGTCAAAAGGGCAGAAATTTACTCTTCTCGAAGAACTGGACGGACTGGATGAAGACTTCGATTTTATGCTTATTGACACAGCAGCGGGAATTGCCGACAATGTCATGTATTTTAATATGGCAGCCGGGGAAATTATTGTGGTTGCTTCACCTGAGCCTACATCTTTGACGGATGCCTATGCCTTAATCAAAGTGCTTTATCAGGGTTACGCGGCAAGGAGATTTACGCTGCTTGTCAACATGGCCGGAGATTCAAATGAGGCCGGAGGGGTTTACACGAGATTGAGCAACGCGACGAATCAATTCCTTGATCTTCCAATTGAGTATTTAGGGTATATCCCTTATGATCGGAATGTTTCAAAGGCAGTAAAAAAACAAAGATTGCTGGCAGAAGTCTTTCCTGATTCAAAGGCGAGCAAGAGCATGTCTAAAATTGTCGAAGAGCTGTGCCGGAAGCAGCCGGAAGATTATGAAGACGGGACTATTAAATTTTTTGGCAGGTCTAACATTGACAAAAATAGTTGACAAAAAAGAGCGAGAGGAACTGATAATGAAATATGTGCCTCTCGTTAAGAATATTGTCGGGAGAATGGCCTTGAGATTTCCCGATCACATAGGTAAAGATCAGGATCCGGGGGGCCGTACTGGATGAATTAAGGGCAAGAGATGTTGTGCCCAGATCGGTTAGAAGTAAAGAGACAAGACTGGAGGAGGCGTTTGGGGCATTACAGAAGAAGTTCGGGCGTCATCCAACAGATGAGGAGGTTTCGGAACATCTCGGCATATCGCTTGAAGAGTATTATAAACTTCTTGATGAAGCGAGGGGTGTC
>JAFDAI010000074.1 GCA_019313905.1 Deltaproteobacteria bacterium
GGTGACGGATATGGCCTGCAACGGTCCGGAGAAGGTTTTTATGTAATCCGCCGACGCCATGATATACCCTTCAAGGGAAAGATCGGGATCATCGGGATTCTTCGGACGGCCGACAAATGCCACGGGATTCCACGCGTAACCCTTTCCCCACTTAAGCGCTTTTTTGCCTATACTGATGTTAAAACTGGAAGATGGTTTGACGGACAGGTATCCTTCATCAATGGTAACATCAGTCCTGGATTTGATATCCGACTCCGTTTTACTTATATTTGCCCGGATGTAGACCTCTGAAATCCCCTTCTTGTATGCCCCGTTCATTGACAGTTTGAAGTTGTATTCATCGAGGTAATCTTTTTCCGGCCGGTTGTAAAAATTGAGTTTGTAAAAGGCGGAATCATGCTCAAGCCGGAAAATTTTCGGCGTAAATTCCAGATACCCTCCGATGGTGTACGGCTTTTTCTCTATTTCCTTTTCTATTTCAGAAAGGTCAAAGGAATAGTCATCCTGCGCAAAGGCAAGCAGCGGCACAAGTACCAGAATTAATGTTATAAATTTAACGACCTTGTAAAAAATTGAATTTCTCCTCCCCTGGTGCACATCGTTACACATATCTGTTTGCGGGGCGACCTGTTCTGCACAATCCTCTTTTTCCCATCAAGGAAGAGGGAAGATTGGTTTCATCACCATCAGCGGAGTGAGTCGAGATTCGGCATAAAGGTCATGGTAAAGACCTCGTCATCCAACTCCCGTGCCTTTATCTTTGCGAAGATCATGACAGACTTGTATCCCTTGTAGAGGGGGCTGTCGGTTTCGATTACCGCCGGCCGCACGATTCCGCCGCCGAAATCTTTGACATTTTTATAGTAAATGGTCTTTACGAGCATGGAGGTTTCTGTAAGGCACTCGATCCTGACGGGAACGAGTTTTTCCTTATTGACCCACATTTTCAGCTTGTCATAAGCAACAGTTTTTGTCTTTGCCTTCAGGTGCAGGATGTATTCATCGCCGATGTCCTCCATCTTTTCGACGCCGTATTCAGACGAATAATCGAGCCGCAGTATATCGGAGTTGTTGAACACACCGCCGACCACGGACTGGAGACTGGTGATACGAATCGGTTTTCCCACATTCGGGATATAGAGCCACATGTTTTCACCCAGGCGGAGAGTGCTTCTCCCTTTCTCGCTTGCCGGTGAGAGAAACATGGCGGCCACCTTGTCTTTTCCCTTCTTTACGGTGAACAGTATAAATTCCTTTTCTTTGCCGTTCGGCTCGATATTGATCAGTTTTTTGTATGATTCGTAAGAATCGGGGTTCAGGTTTCTGTCAATCTTTTCCAGGAGTTCGTTGCTGTCTATTGCGTAAACAGGTACTGAAAACATCATCGCTATAAGAAAGATTAGAATTTTTCGCATGTTACTGTCCCCCCTCTAAGGTTCTTTTCACAGCATCATCCACACTGCCCTTAAATTCAAAATGAGCTATGCCTTTGCTTTTCAGTGTATTAACCATTTTCGAGCCGAAGTCCACGGCAATTACTATGGTAACGCCTCTCTGAGCAAGAAAATTTGCCGCTGAAGGTCCGGCCCCGCCACTCGCATTCTTGTATGGGTTATCAATAACCTCGGTCAATTTCCCCTTGCTGTCAAATATAAGATAGTAAGGGCATTTAGCGGCCTCATTGCTTACAGATACCTGCGCGGTTTTATCACCGGACGCAACCGCAATTTTCATCTTTTCCATCTCGGCAGCATTGACCATAACTGCACAAAGAAACAGGATTGCAAGGCTTATAAAAAGTAATCTTTTCATATCAAAGTCCTCCTATACATGTCTTAGAGCATCAATAGGCTCCATCCGCGATGCCTTGAAGGCGGGCTGGAGGCTTGCCGCTACGGATACGATAATGACGGTCACTGAAACCATGAGGATATCGGCTACACCGATGTGGGGCGCCAGCAGCAGCCCGGTCTGGCGGCCGAAGTTGAAGGTGATATGGGAAATGTTCAATATGTATATTATTATGCAGCCTATCGCATCCCCTATGAGCGCTCCGAAAATGCCGAGGGAAAGCCCCTCAAGAACAAACATGGAAAGAATCTTGCCCGGCATCGTTCCTATGGCTGAAATGGTGCCTATTTCACGCATTCGTTCATAAACCGCCATTATCATGACATTCATGATGCTGACGAGAACCATTGCAATAAGCATGATCTTAATAAACAACGTCATGATGTCTATCATCCGCGCGATATTATAGAAAGGGGATAGTTTCTCCCATGTATGTACCTCGAATACCGGTTTCCCCGCTTCATTCTTTTCCTGGGAAAGTGTATCCATGAGTGATTCGTAAACGTTCTGCAGCGTGCCGAAGTCCTTGAGCCTCAGCACTATCTCGCTTATTTCCATCTGATCCATTCTCAGAACTTCCATGGCATCCTCAATGTGGATATAGCCATCCCGTCCACCCGGGCCGGTGACGCTTTCCAGTATGCCGCTGACCTTGAACTGTTTCCCGTTAACAGAACCGTCCTTGTTGGTGGCAATTACAACGACCGTGTCGCCCACCGTTACTTTCATTCCTTTGGCCAGAAGCTCCGGTATGAGAATGTCCCCTTTATTCAGTGTCTTCTCACCTTTGATAATTCTTGTCGGCAAAAGAGGCACCGTTTTTAGCTCCATCTCCGGAACCACACCATTCAGGCGGATATTGGTCGTCTCCACAAAATTGCTGAACAGACCGCCGAATTTTATTCGCGTCGAATATGCCTCGATTTCGGGAATTTCTTTGATTGTCTTATCGATCTTCTGCACGGCCTTTGGTGTCAGCGTTATTGTCAGAGGGAGATTGTCAATGGATGCGACATATCCCTTTTTGTGGATCTGCAGGTGGCCGAGCATGGAGTCTGTAATCTGCCCGATGAGAAGGCTCTTGACGGATCCCGTAACGGCCATGAAGACCAGAACGAAGACGACACCGATCATAATGAGTGATGCCGTCAGAAGGGTTCTTCTGCGGTATCTCATAAGATTTCTGATGGCTATCTTGAGGAGATTATACATGAGCATTCCCTCCTGTATCCTTCCTGTCGACGATCATTCCGTCCTCCAGGGTATAGATTATTTCAGCAGCGCCGACTATCTTCTGATCATGGGTGGAAAAGATAAAGGTAGTTCCCGACTTTCTCTGCATCTCTTTCATCAGTTCGATAATCATATAGGCCGTCTTGCTGTCGAGATTGGCCGTCGGTTCATCGGCAAGCACAAGCTCAGGTTCGGTAACCAGCGCCCTGGCAACGGCAACCCTCTGCTCTGTCATTTCGACTGATTCCAGAAGGCTCAAGACACGCCGCCGCCTCTCTTCCGGCGGAACATTCTGTACCATGATCAGAGGGTATTCAATATTTTCATATACGGTAAGAACAGGAATGAGGTTAAAATCCTGGAAGATGAATCCCATGTGCCTGCCCCGGAAGGCCGCCCGCTGCTTTCTGTCGAGACTGACAACATCCGTGCCAGCCACGGTCAGACTGCCGTTCGTGGGTGTGTCGAGGCAGCCGATAAGGTTCAACAGGGTAGTCTTGCCGCTTCCGGATGGTCCAACGAAGGAAAGAAAAGAAGCAGGTTCAATCTCAAAATCCAGGTCGTTCAATGCCCTTAAACTAACCTCTCCTACCTGATAATCCTTATAGATATTATGTGCCGTTATTAATCCCATATTACCCCCTTACATCAATTTCCCTTTTGGGTTTCTCGTGGCGATAGACGAACAAACCAACATATTTGTTTACAAATTCTTAATCTGTTACAAATGTAACCGATGCCAACTTTCATCTGCCATCGACACCGTCAATTTTACCTGCACTACTTTTTACCGTGAAATAAAGCCGAACACTTTGATTTATGTTAAGACTATATGACAATTTTGTTACAAGTAGCAAGTGCGTAAAAAAGTGTGTCGATATGGGGAATACAGAAGAATTACAGGGATATCCATGATGTTTGCATAATACCCACATTGTCATTGCGAGCAGAGCGAAGCAATTTCATAATACATTGATAGGCCACGAGATTACCACGTCGCTACGCTCCTCGCAATGACCGGAAACGTAGTTATGCAAAGGTTTCCATCCATGATAAGTTTTGTCAGGGAGAAGATGGACCAGAGGGTGTTATGAAAAAGATTGATTGCTTCGCCGCTGAAAACGCGCTATGCCGTGATGCAGGTCATTCAATAGAAGCAGCGACTAGGGTTCAAGCCATGCCTTGATCTCTTCCGCTGAAGGGATTTTGCCCACGCTCTTTACCTCGCCGTCGATAACCACCGCCGGTGTGCCGAACACTCCGTAACCGGCAATCTTCATTGTGTCGGTGATCTTCTCAATCTGAGCTTCCACGCCAGCCTCCGCTACTGCCTCCCTAACTATTTTTTCTGTCTGTTGACACCGTGCACAACCGGGTCCCAATACTTTGATCTCCATTCTTTTTGCCTCCTTTTCAAAAAAGTTTTATTGATTACCTTTATCCGGCAAAACTGCCGTAGATTAAACCTGCTATAGTGGACATAATGACAATGATACCGCAGAATGTAACTGTTTTTCTGACACCCATAACACTGCCAATTACCAGCATGTTTGTTCGGCAATGACAAGGCCGGTCCGGCGAGAAGCAGGGCGAGGGCAGGCCCCTTGCCCATGCCGGAACCTATGAGTCCCTGCAAAATAGGAATTTCAGTCAGGGTGGCGAAATACATCAGCGCGCCCGCAACCGAGGCAAACAGATTGGCCCACAACGAGTTCCCACCCAATAGAGTCTGGACATAATGTTCCGGAATCAGCGCCTGATGCCCGGGTCTTCCCAGCAGGAACCCGGCGACCAGCACTCCGCCGATTAAAAGCGGAAATATCTGTTTCATGAAACCCCAGGTAGAGTCCACCCAGTTGACACATTCATCCTTTGTAAACCAGGCTTTAACCATGAAAACCAGGATCATCAGAAAAGCGGCAGTGATATACCATTTATAGGCAAAGATCATCGGCCAAAAACCGGTCGCGCCAGCGGCGGGCCGGGCAAAGGAGGCGAATACCAGGATCAGTACCATAGTCAGGAGATACAGGCTGTCTTGCAGCAAAGAGCGCTGCCTGGTGTCTGTATCCGGCACATATATCTGCCCGGTAGTTCGCGCCGCGTCGTCTTTCCGGAAAATCAGGGCCATAAGCAAGCCGGTAACAACAGCAAAGATTATCGCGCCGACAGCGCGGGCAAGCCCCATTTGCCATCCAAGGACTTTTGCTGTGAGTGTGATGGCCAGCACGTTGATGGCGGGTCCGGAATAAAGAAAGGCTGTTGCCGGGCCGATACCGGCCCCCCGCGTGTAAATGCCGGCAAAAAGCGGTAGCACAGTACAGGAACATACCGCGAGGATGGAGCCGGAGACCGAGGCAACCGAATAGGACAGGATCTTACTGGCCCGGGCGCCGAAATATTTCAGGACCGATGCCTGCGACACAAAGACCGCGATAGCGCCGGCGATGAAAAAGGCCGGAATCAGGCATGTCAACACATGTTGCTGTGCGTATTCCTGAAGCATCATGAATGATTCAAGACCGGACTGGCGGATGACAGGGTGACTCCAGGGGATATAGTAGGCTGCTAAAAAAACAGCGGCGATTAACAATAATTTACTTCGTTCTTTCATTGACAATATCCTTTAATATCTACTGTGATTCGCGGGAAACTCTCCGGGCAGTAAGTGTCGCCCCATAGTTGCCTGTTTAGCGATATAGCGATTTATGAAGCGCAAAAAAATTACACTAACCTCCGCAGATGTTTTCCCTCCGGATTTGCGGCAGTTGTTTTGCTAATTCCATAACCCCCGGATCATCCTCCAGCCAGTGTTTTAAATTGCCGATCAGGCTGGCTGCATAGGGGCTATTCCCACCGTCTGCCAGTGTATAATTAACCCACAGGCCTTCTTTGTGAGAGGTAACTAGACCGGCGTCTTCCAGAATTTTCAGATGCTTGCTGGCGGTGGACTGGGCAATAGATAGCGCTTCCTTGATTTCGCAGACGCACATGACCCGTTTTTGCAACATCTTCATGATCTTGACGCGGCTCGGATCGGACAGAGCTTTCATCACCTTCAGAAATATTTTCATAATCGCGACCTCCATATCGTCTTGTTGGAATATAGTAACTGAATTTTCCATTGTCAACTAAAATTTTGAAAAAAATGTGTACTGGGGGTCAGGTCCTCCCGGCCCCTTATATCTTGAGGTTATAAAGATTGGATAATTATAACAAATATGAATTTGACTTATGCCTGTTATTTATATATTACTTTTCTCCACCGCTGAAAACGCACTATGCAGGTCACCCGATAGAAGCAGCGGCAGATGAATCGCATTTTTTACAGAAGGAGATCATAATATGAGAAAGAAAGTTTTTGTGGGAGGATTAGCACTCGTTAGTTTGTTTATCTTTGGAATTGCAGCCGTGCATGCCGGAGACCTCGATGCCTTCAGGGGTAAAGAGGGAGCCATCAAGATTGCCGGGGGAACGGCCCACATCCCGGTTATGAAGGAAGCGGCAAAAAGAATCATGACGTTTAACCCGGATATTCAGATCAGCGTTGCCGGAGGAGGTTCGGGTGTCGGGATCAAACAAGCTGGCGAAAGTCTGGTTGATATCGGTAATTCAGGCCGAAAACCCGCGGATAATGAAATTGCCCGTTATAACCTCAAAATGTTTAAATGGGCGGTTGACGGTGTCGGAGTTGTTGTGAATCCCCGCAATCCGGTGAAGAGTTTAACAAAATCTCAACTGATGGATATATTTGCAGGCAAGATCAGTTCCTGGAAGGTTCTGGGAGGTGTGGATAAAGAAATCAATCTGTACACCCGGGATAAGTCAAGCGGAACCAGGGCTGTCTTCTGGAAAAAGGCTCTCGATAAGGGCGAAATTTCATCGAAGGCCAATTTTGTTGTGTCCAACGGCGCCATGAAGTCTGTTGTCTCGAACGATCCGTACGGCATCGGTTACGTCTCTGTCGGTTATATCGATAGTACGGTTGCCCCAGTCGCGCTGGATGGTGTTGTTCCGACCCTTGAGACGGTGAGAACGGGAGCTTATAAGGTTGCCCGGGGACTTTACAGTAATACGAAGGGCAACCCCACCGGATTGACGAAGAAATTTATTGATTACCTGTACACGCCGGAAGGGCAGGAGATCATTGCCGGCAAAGGGTTTATCCCGGTAGAATAAAATGGTTGGAAGAATAACGGAACGATTATTTTTTATTTGTGCCACGATAAGCGCGACAATTACGGTTCTTATCTTCGGGTTTATGGTTTTTCTTGGCCTTCCCCTGATAAAGGGAGGCCAGCTCTTTCATCTTTTGACACAACCCTGGCTGCCTGATCATAATTTATACGGAATCTATCCCATGGTTATGGGAACCGTGTTCATTGCGTCTCTCGGTGTCGTACTTGCCTTTCCCCTGAGTATCGGCTGCGCGTCTCTCATAACCGTCATTGACGGGGGGATATTCAGCCGGATATTGCGGCGGGTGGTTCAGATGATGACGGGTATCCCAACCGTCATATATGGATTTGTCGGCATCTTTTTATTAGTGCCCTTCGTCCGGGAATTGTTTCTGCGTGGTTCAGGAATGTGTGTTCTCTCCGCCTCGATTATGCTGGCGATTCTTGTAGCGCCGACGATGATTCTCTTTTTCGTCGACAGTTTCGAGAGTGTGCCGAAGTCATATATGCAGGCGGTTGATTCTCTTGGGGGAAGCAGGGTACAGAAACTAATCTACGTTGTTATTCCTGGATCATGGAGTGGCATCCTGACTGGCCTGATTCTCGCGTTGGGACGGGCTTTCGGCGATACGCTCATCGCCTTAATGATTGCGGGAAACGCGGTGCAGGTTCCATCTTCCCTTCTGGATTCGGCACGGACGCTCACTGCCCACATTGCACTCGTGATCGCCTCCGATTATGAAAGCCTGGAATTCAAATCAATATTTGCCTGTGGTATCGTCCTGTATGTCTTTACAACCCTGCTGGTTGTCCTAGTCCGGTCTTTCGGATATGCGTCGCGGAGGAATAGCGAATGAGCCGTTCCCTGGAAATCACTATCACTGTATGTTCATGGCTGTGCGGGATCATCCTTCTGGGGGCAGTTTCTACCGTTATCGGTTACCTGCTCTTCAAGGGCTTTGGAACGCTGGGACCGCAACTCCTGTTCGGAAGCACCAATCCTCTCGAAGCGTTACTCTTCAAGAAGCAAGTCTTTGACGGCCTGTTCCCGGCTGTTGTGGGCACATTGCTGCTGGTTATTCTCTCCGTGGGTATTGCTATCCCCATCGGCATGACAAGCGGTGTCTATATGGCGGAGTATGCCAATGGCAGTGTGAAGAAAATATTCAGCCTGCTTTTCGACATCCTTGCAAGTATTCCGTCAATCGTTGTCGGTCTGTTCGGCTTTTCGCTGGCCGTTTTTCTTCACAGGCATTTTTCCGAAAACATCTATCCGTCGCTTCTCATCTCCAGTCTGGCACTGGCTTTTCTTGTGTTGCCGTATATAATCCGGACAACCCAGATTGCCCTGGAGACCCTGCCGCGGGAAACACGGCTGACCGCCCTGGCATTGGGAGCGACAAAATTGCAGAACATAATTTATGTACTCATTCCCAAATCACTTTCCGGAATTATCAGTGGTGTTATTCTGGCGATCGGTCGCTGTGCCGAGGATACTGCCGTCATCATGCTGACCGGCGTCGTCGCGTCCGCGGGCATGCCGAAATCTCTTCTTGCAAACTATGAGGCGCTTCCCTTTTATATCTATTATATTTCTTCGCAATACATGAATGCAGAGGAGCTATCAAGCGGTTACGGCGCCGCGATCGTTCTTCTCGGTATATGTGCCGTTCTCTTTTTATTTGCCTTTATGATTCAGAAAGGCCTGTCATATCGGGCTCTTTACCGCGCGTGAGTGGATAGAATGGATAAATCGATAAAAATTAGAACAAAAAACATCTTTTTTTCTTATCAGAACAACCGGATCCTGAACGATATCAGTGTCGAGTTCCCAGAACATACGCTGACGGCTATTGTTGGTCCTTCGGGAATTGGCAAATCGACGTTCCTGATGACACTGAACAGGCTCTGGGAAAGCATTCCCGGAGCTGCCATGAAAGGCAATGTGGAAATACGGTTCGACGGAGCATTTCAGGATATTTATCTCCCGTCGTACTCCCTGACAAGTCTTCGACGGTCCGTAGGCATGGTCTTTCAGACACCGAATCCCCTGCCGATGAGCATTTATCGAAATGTTGCGTTTCCCCTTAAACTGGCCGGTTTTAAGAAAAAGGACTATATTGACCATAAGGTTGAAGAAGCGCTTACGAGGGCATACCTCTGGGATGAGGTCAAGGATCGCATCCGTGACGATGCCTTTACCCTGTCGGGAGGCCAGCAGCAACGCCTCTGTATCGCCCGTACCCTGATTATGGAGCCGCAGATTCTTCTCCTTGACGAACCCACGTCCTCTCTTGATGCGGAATCGGGCAGGATTATCGAGGAATTGCTGATCAGTTTAAAAGAACGATGTACCCTCCTGGTTGTGTCCCATTATCGGGAGCAGGTGAAAAGAATAGCCGATACGGTTTTTGAAATTTCAGATGGGCACTTCATCCCTGGGGATACCATACCTGTTTCCCCGGAAATTGCTGAATAGAACAGCGAGCGCATTCCCCGCTGCTTGCGGCGGGGTCAGCGAGCGAATAAAAAATAAACATTTTCCTTAACAATTGGAGATTCCCCGCAACTTGTTGCGGGGAGCTTCAATTATGCTTTGCAAATGAGGTGTATCGATCGGCATTCAACACCGAGTTTATGCAATCTGTTGCCGAGGAAGGTTCGGCTTTTGTACCCTGGATTGGGTCAAACCTTGACGACATCCTGTGCGAACATCACCAGAGAACAGTGACTGCTGACAACTGCGTGAGCTTTGAGGGGAAAACGCTGCAAATCCCAGCGAACCGGTATAGATGCCATTACGTCAGGGTCAGGGTGCGTGTTCATCGGTACACGGATGGAGCACTGGCTGTTTTTCACGGCCCGAGAAAGTTGGCTGATTATGATGCACAGGGAAAACTAAAAGAAAACAAAAAGGGAAAGGAAAGGCAGCGTAGGTCCGCCGCTCGTCACTTTCCCTCAGAAAAGCTGCTTGCGTCTACAACTTCCGCAGCTTTTCCCAGCAGTACAAAGCGGACAATTCATTTGCTACAAAACCGGACATTTCTATTTGTTGACAACAAGATTATTTGCGTTGCTAACGGTTTGCTGTACAATCAACTCCATAGCTTTGTAGTAATCCCTCTGCACTTTAAAGATAAGATAAACTGATTGTTTCCGTATATTCAAATAGTTACGCATAAAGAATCAAAATAGCATGTAATGCGTCATTATGGCGCTTCTTTCCCTATCAATGAAATACCCCACCACGGGTGGAGGTGGGGTATCGAAATGTCATTCAGAAATAGATTCCCGCGTACGCGGGAATTACAGGATTTTTTTGACCCCGATGCGAAGATCGGTAAATTATCTCGATTAAAAATCTGGCAGTGAAGCCTCGGTTTCTCCCTCGGGCAGAGGAACGACAATCACCGGTTTGCGTGACCGGTGAAGCACTCTTTCTGCCTGAGGAAAAAACCTAATTATAGTATTTCTCAATTATATTTAACACTTATCACGTTAATCCTGCGGTCCTGTCAAATATTTACTTATACCCTTTCAAGGACGATGGCCATTCCCTGACCACCTCCGATGCACATCGTGGCGAGTCCGAGATTATAATCCTTTTTCTGCAACTGCATTGCCAGAGAGTAGGTGATCCTGGCACCGGTGCATCCAATGGGATGGCCTATGGAAATTCCGCTGCCGTTGAGGTTGCAGTTGTCGAGGCTGATGTCCAGCTCGCGCATGCACGCGATTGCCTGACACGCGAAGGCCTCG
>JAFDAI010000149.1 GCA_019313905.1 Deltaproteobacteria bacterium
TGGCTTTAATGGGGCTGTAGTAGGCTGAGAGGGCTTTATTTCGAAATTACCCTTGGATACCCGTTAAAGTTGCATAAGGAGTGCTACTTTTGTGAGGGGGAGTGTTATGTAGAGACTTCCTCTTAATAAGTAAAGGTTAAGAACTAAGCTGACTAACATATATTATGGCTTTAGCGGATTGGGAAGTGATATTAGGTGGGGGGCTTCAACTGACTACACAATATAAGGTTAGCGGACAGAGAAGCTTGACACAAGTATTTAACGGTGGAGCTACACATATAGTCCACAAACAAACTTACAACGATGCTCCTCTCAACGTAGAGCTACGAACATGGATGACTACTATACCATGTGATATGGGAGAATACAGATATATAATTGGGGGAGTGGCAAGGAAACAACCTAATGCAAATACCTACTTCTATTGGTGTTTGTTTATACATTTGTATCTTGATGAAAGTGTAGTTATGGTAACGGGTCATGCGGGTCACTATATTAATGGGACACAAACGGAAGTTGTTAACATAGATCTTACTGATGACTTCGTAAATAAAATAGGTGGGAGATGGTGTGAGGCTTGCTGGAGATTTGTAAGAATGGTTGGCTATGGGAGTGAGGGTAAGTTTAACATGAGTATAGAGATGACTCCCGATATAACTCCCCCAGATCCTAATAACCCACCGCTTGATCAGCTAAAAGCTATATTCGGAGCAAGCATAGATATACCAGCAGAATTGGCTAATGGGGGAGCATGCGGTTTAATAGTAGGTGGGACAGATATAACGGGAGATAATCATGTAGGTGCTCCGCTCTACGATTATACGCAAATATTCTACTAGAACATGCTATCACCAGCTCAGCTATTTATATTCTTTAAACGTAAGAGAACGGTAATAGCAAAACGTAGAGTGATAACTATGTTTGACGTATATGCTAAAGTTGTTAAAAATGGCATAGGTGAGCTTATAACGGAGTAGAGTTAAGCAAATATACGGATGAGAATGGTTTAGCTGTATTCGAAGATATACCGAGCAATATAACTAAGCTTGATGTTACGGTTGATCTTACGGAAGCATGGGTCAGAGAGCTTAGGCTTATTGAAGATTGGGAGCAAGAATTCTATGCTACTATTAGAATAACGGAAGATTGGGAAGAGTTATTTAGCAGACAGCTGAGAATAACGGAAGATTGGGAAGAAGTATTTGTTGTTGAGCTTAGGATTACCGAGGATTGGGAAGAGATATTCACGGTAGAGCTAAGAATCACAGAGGATTGGGAGATCTACTTCGTTAATCAGCTGGTGATTACGGAAGATTGGGAGAGCTAATTTATTTGCTTAGGCTTAAAAAGCTATATATAAGCTGAGCTTAAATATACTATATGCCTACATACGATGACTTTATAGCTGAAGCAAATAGCTTTAGAGCTAAGCTACTTAGAGATAGAGCTTATAAAAGGCTTGATATAGCTAAACAAACATGGGATAACGTAAGAGCTACTATAAGCTACATTCTTAATCAGCTACAGAGCTTAATAGGCTATGAAGCAAGATATAACGTTCATAGGTATAGTATAGAGACTTATTTGGCAAGTAAAGCTAATCAGATAGGTGAGAAAGCCGTAAAAGCAAGTTATGCTGATAGCACAGAGATAGTTGACAGCTATGAAGTCCCATCTTATGCAAGATTCAGCTACGATGAGACTTTGGATCAAGAGAAGAGAAAGGAGTTTACGGTTGAGTTTATGAAACAGCATATGCTGTTTGCTATTGATTTGACATACTCACCACCTACGGGAGACGTAGAGGATACTAAATTTGCTTATTACTTTGCTGAAGATGTTGTTCATGAACCATATACTTCTGAAACTAATATATTCGGTGAGTTACCGAGAATTTGGGATGTAGGTGCATTTGGAGTTGAGATTAAGAAATATACGGTTTATGGAGTAGAGGGAGAGATGGTTATGATTGATAGAACAATAGACGGACAGCTTGTAGAAGGGATTATATTCTTCAATCCAATAGCTGTAGTCCAAGATCCGGACACTAACGAACAATACAAACAGAACCTTAAATACTACATTCACATACTTAACTATTCAAGTTATCCGATTAACCTATGCGTATTCGGACACAAATTCTACTGTGATGCTGGATATAGGTATAGATATGTGGTTATGCAAGAGGTTAAGGTATATCCAAATCCAGCCGTCATAAAGATAGAAAGCTTGTGAGGTGATATTATGGCTAAGGAAGCGGGATTGGGAAGGTTATTTGGGGGAGTAAGCTTAGATATAGGTGAGCTATTTGGAATAGGTGAAGCTATAACGGGATTGGTCAGATGGGGAAAAGTAGAGATGTTTAATTGGCTTTTCGGAAGTAACTGGTGGGCTGAGCTTTTTGACATAATTGAGGACTCGGATGTAGCTAAAAACGTAGGAGTGAGTCCGTCAGCAATAACATCAATAATAGCAAAATATCTAGAGAAAACATGCCAGATTTCAATAGCTGTAGGAGAGGAGATAGGGTCAGAGTCTATCATGGAGATGTTATCAGAAGGTTTAAGCTCAGCTATGGAGACTAACTTCAACGCTTCAATTCAGACAATTCTCAACGTGAAAAGAGGGAGCTTACCACCAGATTTATCGATAGCTTTACAGATAGGACAG
>JAFDAI010000035.1 GCA_019313905.1 Deltaproteobacteria bacterium
CCTTATCTCATCACGAAATTTCGTCTGAATCTGATAGAGATTCCTGGGAAGCTGGCGGTATGTCTGTATCTCATCGCGCACCAGCGCGGTTATCACCTCTTCATGCGTCGGCCCTATACAGTAATCTCTGTTGTGCCTGTCTTTAACCCTCAGCAGTTCTTTCCCGTACATACTCCAGCGTCCCGATTCCATCCAGAGTTCAGCCGGCTGCACGGCAGGCATAAATACCTCCTGTGCGCCCGCCCTGTTCATCTCTTCACGCACAATGTTTTCCACCTTCCTGATCACACGATAACCCAGTGGCAGGTACGCGTATATCCCTCCGGCCAGTTTCCTTATCATTCCCGCCCGCAGCATAAGCTGGTGGCTTACTATCTCCGCGTCAGAAGGAGTTTCCTTTGTGGTAGGTAAAAACATCTCTGAATAACGCATTGTTCCCCCTCAATTCGTATAAAAATTTGACAGGATTAACAGGACGTTCAGGATTAAAAACGACCTTGTCAATCCGCATTCAATCTTTTTTTATTCCTTATTTCTTACTCTTCTCCTCTATCATCGCATCTATCTCATCCATCAGGGCATCGACAAACTCTTCTTCCTTTATCTTTCTTACGACCCTGCCCTTCTTGAAAAGTAGTCCAATATGACGTCCGCCGGCAATGCCTATGTCCGCTTCGGCAGCCTCGCCAGGCCCATTGACAACACAGCCCATAAGAGCAACCTTAAAGTATTCCTTTACCCCCACAAGCCTGTTTTCCACTTCTTCGACCAGTTTGAACAGGTCTATCTCGCAGCGTCCGCAGGTAGGGCAGGATATAATGTCCGGGCCTACCCTTCTGATGCCCAGGGATCTCAGTATCCCGTAGGCCACACCAACTTCTCCGACAGGATCGCCCGATATTGAAACTCTTATGGTATCGCCTATGCCTTCATTAAGGAGTATTCCGATACCTATGGATGACTTTATTGAGGAATTGACAAGACTTCCCGCTTCAGTGACACCGAGATGCAGGGGATAATCGGTGGCCGCGGAAATCGCGCGATTCGCCTCTATCATGGCAGGAACATCGGATGCCTTCAATGACAGTTTGATGGACTGGAAATCCATATCCTCAAAGAGTTCAATATTTCTCATGGCGCTTTCGACAAGCGCGGGCGCTGTCGGAGCGCCATGTCTGGCGAGGATATCCTTTTCGAGGGAACCCGCGTTGACCCCTATGCGTATCGACACGTCCCTCTCTTTTGCCTCATGTATGATCTCTCTTATTTTATCTTTCTCTATATTGCCTGGATTTATCCTTATGCAGTCGGCGCCGTTTCTGATCGCGTTAACCGCGAGCCGGTAGTCAAAATGTATGTCCGCAATCAGGGGAATCTTTATTTTCCTCTTGATGTCCGCAAGCGCCTGTACTGCCTCCATGTCGGGGACGGCCACTCTGACGATCTCGCAACCCGCATCCTCAAGCCTCCTGATCTGACCGACGGTCTCCTTTACGTCTCTTGTGTCGGTGCAGGTCATTGATTGCACGGCAATGGGGGCATCGCCTCCTATTTTGACCGGTCCGACATAGACATGTCTTGTTTTTTTTCTTTTAACAGTTTCGCCCATGATATTCCCAGAAAAGTTTCAGCCCTCAATAACAGGTGTCAGGTCAGGTAATTTATAACACGAACACCCCCGAAGGGCAATTAGCGAATGTCAATCATACTGGAAAAAGATGTGCCTTTTCGGGAAATTGAATTGACTTATCAGGTCTGTGAAAATAGAATCAACTCCTATATTCGATATGGAAAATCAAAACAGGGGAAAAATAACTGAAGAAACATTGACAAACAAGGCAGCTTGAATCTAAATACCGGAGAGAACCTGACGGTTCGGGAAATTATAGATGATAAACTTGGAACTTGCGGCGCAACAGAACCGGCATAAGGAGGGTAAGCAATGGAAAAAAGAATCAGGAATATCGGGATTATCTCAACACGTATAGCCGGCACGGATGGTGTAAGCCTCGAAATTAGAAAGTGGACTGATGTACTGGAAAGGAATGGCTGTTCATGTTTCTTTTTTGCCGGAGAAATTGACCGGGCTGGCGATAAAAGTTATCAGGTCGATCTGGCACACTTCAAAAATCCCGATGTAGAAAAAATCAATGCGCACGGTTTCGGAAAGACAACACGTCCGAAGGAGATCTCGGACCTTGCGCGCAAGATAAAAGACAAGCTGAAAAATTCCATTTATGATTTTATCAGGCGCTTTGATATCGATTTGATTATTCCCGAAAATGCCCTCACCATCCCGATGAATATCCCCCTGGGGCTTGCTATCACGGAATATATTGCAGAGACAAGCATTCCGACGATCGCGCACCATCATGATTTTTACTGGGAGAGAAATCGATTCCTGATTAATTCAGTTGGCGATTATCTGCAAAAAGCCTTTCCCCCGAATCTTCCATCTATTCAGCATGTTGTTCTCAATTCCATTGCATCCCGGGCATTGTCCTATCGTGTTGGTGTATCGAATACCGTTGTTCCCAATGTATATAATTATGCCTCCCCACCGCAAAGGTCCCATCCTGAAATACTGAAAAGCTTGAGGAGCAAAGTGGGACTGAAGGAGGATGATATTTTTATTCTTCAGCCTACCCGGGTCGTACAGAGAAAGGCTATCGAGCGTTCTATTGAACTGATAAGCCAGCTCAAACTGCGGCACCCGTTTCTTATTATTTCACACGCATCAGGAGATGAGGGCTCTGAGTATTATGAAAGGATCAATGAATATGCCTCGCTCATGAATGTCAAGATATTACCTCTTGATCATCTGATAGTTCCGGACTATTATGAAGGTAACTTCTCGGAAAATAAATACACGATCGGAGACATGTATCAGGCTGCGGACCTGGTGTCTTATCCTTCAGTATATGAGGGTTTCGGCAATGCATTCCTTGAAGCGATATATTATAAAAAACCGATAGTAGTGAATCGATATACGATCTTTATTTCTGATATTGAGCCTAAAGGTTTTGAGCTTCTTCTCCTCAACGGACTCGTCACCAAGAAGACGATTGATAGTGTTAAGATTCTTCTTTCGGACAATTCTAAAAGGGAACAATTGGCCGATAAAAATTATCAGATAGCCAGAAGATATTTCTCCTACGAGAGACTTGAAAGGATTCTCTCTGAGATCATTGAAAGGTTCTGATCAATATGAAAAAGCCAAAAATTGTTCTTCTTCACTATTCGTCGCCACCTGTTGTCGGGGGTGTAGAGGAAGTAATGAAGCAGCAGGCCTTACTGTTGCATCGCCAGGGACATAAAGTTAAGGTCATTTCCGGAAAAGGGGAGTCGCTTTCAAGGGAGTTTCCCACAATGATAGCCCCTGTCTTTTCTTCTCTTAACCCCCATGTAGACCTCGCACTGAAAGAGCTAAAGGCGGGAAAGGCTGATCGTTTTAAGTATGTAGGTGATGTCATATACGAAGATCTGAAAAGAGAGGTAAATTTGTATGATATTCTTATTGTTCATAATGTTATGACGATGCCTTACAATCTCCCGCTCACATATGCTGTTAAGAAACTCTCAGAGAATCATCAGATAAAAATAATAAGCTGGAACCACGATTCCATCTATTTCTATCCTGACTGTCCTGATATGTACCACTCAGAGCCATGGGATATTCTTAAAAAGAGACTTCCTTACATTAATTATGTTTGTATTTCAAAGTTTCGATGTAAACAGTTTCAAGAGCTTTACAAAATCAAGGAGACAATACCGGCCATTCCTGATGGTATTGATCCTGCCGGTTTTTTTCAGCTTGATCTTGATTCACAAAAAATTATTCATGAGCAGAAACTTTATGAAGCAGATCTCATCATGGTTCAGCCTTCCCGGCTGATTCCCCGTAAGAATATAGAACTTGGCCTGAAAGTAGTTGGGGCCATGAAAAGAATGGGAGTTGATGTCCGCTATCTTATCACGGGCTCATATGACCCGCATGAACAGAGGGACGTCAAATACTACCGTAGGTTAAAGAAAATAGCTAAGGATCTGAACATTGCCGACGAAGTGATTTTCATTGCAGAGTATCGTACAAAGAACGGAAAAAAAATCATTCCAAATCATTCATTTATCAGAGACTTATACTTTATCGCGGATATTTTGTTTATGCCAAGTTCGTCGGAGGGATTCGGTCTCCCGCTTCTTGAGGCCGGGGTCATCAAACTTCCCATAGCCTGTTCAGATATTCCTCCATTTCTGGAAATCGGAGGGAATCATATATGCACTTTTTCCCTTACCGATAGCCCTGACAGGATTGCCGACAATATATTGCAGTTTCTATCAACAATCCCAACGCACAAAATGTACCGGGATATTATCAAAAATTATGTCTGGGATTCAATCTATCATAATCATCTGGAGCCATTGTTTCAAAAGGTTATGACAAATCAATAGATGGCTCTTGAGCTTTCGATAGTCAGGATACAAAATATGAGTGACTTCAATGCATTGATCATAGGTTCCGGCCCAGCCGGTCTGTTCACAGCTATGTGGCTCGAGCGTTTGGGTATTGACAAAATCGCGATTTTCGACAGGAATCAATATTCAGCGGGTGGCTTGCTGAACGATGGCAAACTGAATTTTGATTACCGGGTTGGAATTGATCTTGATGAACTCCAGATTAGCAAAGAAGAGGCCCAGACCTTAATGCAGGAAGTGAAGCAGGTCTTTATTAAATTTCCCCTGTGTCAACAGGTTACCTTTATTGAAAATAATGAAAGAATCGATGCGTGGAGAAAAATTGCCGGGGAACACAATGTAGAATTTATCGCCCCTGAACAGTGGCATTATGGGACTGATAATGGAAAAAAGTTCGTAGATTATTTGCGAAGTTCGCTCGTCAATACCACTTTTTTTCTCGGCACTGAGGTTATCTCTATTGAAAGGGAGAATGGGAGATTTTGCTTTGTATGCCGTAAAGACCGGAAAAGGAAAGAATATTTTGGAAAAACCGTTCTCGCTTCTCCGGGGCGTAGTGGCGCATACTGGTTTAGAGACACTTCCCGAGAAACAGGTGTTAATAACAATTTTGGACCCATTGATGTGGGTATCCGTGTAGAGCTGAACAAAAAGTCTTACGATTCAATAACCGATGTTGTATATGATCCCAAGTTTATTTTTCATACAAAACGCCACGGTGACAGGGTAAGAACGTTTTGTACCAACCCGGGTGGCAGGGTAAGAATTGAAAATTACGACAGTTTTAAGTTAATCAATGGGGATGCCCTCTTCGATCGCAAAACAGAAAATACAAATTTTGCACTGATAAATACGGTTTCTCTGACACAACCCTTTTCTGATACCACTGAATTCGGCCGGATGATTGCAAGGCAATTTTTCCTATTGGGTGGCGGCAGACCTATTGTTCAGAGAATCGGAGACTTCAGAGAGGGGAAAAGAAGTTCTCAATCAACATTTAACAGCAAAACCCGCCACTTCGACCGCTGCAGGGCTACCTATAATGCAGTACCGGGAGATATTACGCTCGGCCTGCCTGCGCGCATAGTAGACAATCTATGGGAATCTCTGAAAACTCTTGATAAAATTGTACCCGGCATTCTTCACCCTTCGACCCTGTTGTATGCGCCGGAGATTAAATTTTTTGATACCCATTTCCCAACTGACCGACATCTCGAAACAAATATTGAGGGTATCTTTGTGGCCGGTGATGGTACAGGGAAAAGTCGTGGAATTGTGGGAGCGGCCGTCTCGGGAATAATCGCCGCTACCGGTATCACAGGGAAATACTTTTAACGAGGAGGTTTTCTTATGAGAATAGGTTTTATTTCCACTTATCCACCAATAGAATGTGGCATTGCTACCTATACACAATATCTGACAGATGCCCTGCGAGATCAGAAAATGGATATCTATGTTGTCTCTCATCGTGGGGGGAACGGGAAAAATGTATTTACGGCCTTTGACTATGAAGATGGGGACCTTGCCGAAAAGGCATTCTCCATGATGACGCGACTCACACCGGATATCGTACATATCCAACACGAATTCGGTTTATATGGAAAGCATTATGGCGTTTCCGTCATCCCGTTAATACTCAAGTTCCGGCTTGCCGGAATACCCGTTGTTACTACTCTCCATACGGTTTATAGTGAAGTTTCTCGTGAACATCTCGTGATTATCAGCTCTATCATAGAAAATTCAGATGCGATAATCGTCCACGAAACATACCAGTTGGAGGCATTAAAGCACTATTTCAAGAAAAAAAGTTTAGTGGATAAGATTCATGTGGTTCCTCATGGCGCAAGAGAAATCAAACCGGTGAAAAATGCAAAGGCAGGTCTGGGGATTCCTGATAATACAAAGGTGGTGCTCATGCTTGGCTATTTCAGGCCAACCAAGGGATTTGAGAGAATCATAAGATTATGGTCCAGGATAGTTGAGAGACACAAGACAAATGATATCATGCTCATGGTAGCGGGCAAGACAAGAGGTATTGAGTACCGGGATTACCGGAATATGCTTTTTAACGAGATAAATTCATCACCTGCAAGTGACAGTATAAAGGTGATCCGGGGGCAGATATCGCAGGACTCCTTTGACACAATACTGTCGGCATCTGATATTGTGGCGCTTCCTTACTCTATAAGTTCCCAAAGCGGTATTATTGCCCACTGCCTTGCCTTTGGCAAGCCCATTGTGACCAGCAATACACCCGTAATGGCTTCACTTATTAAAGAAACAGGTTCAGGTATGGTATGCAACACAGATGAGGAGTATATAAATAATATTGATCTGATCCTGAGTGATGATAATCTCAGAAAGAAATTTTCTAACAATGCGTTAAGATATGTGGGTAATAACATTGCCTGGCCGAAAATAGCCGGGCGACATATTGAAATATATAAAACAATTGTCGAGCCGTCCGTCCTGAGGATAGATACCATATGGATGGATTAAACAAAGAGATCGGGGTGTTGAAATGAAGCTTAACCGTTCACCATTTGAAAGATTTTACAAAAACCCAATTATTCAGAGATCAGACATTCCCTATTCCTGCAATTCTGTGTTTAATGCAGCTGCCTGTATGTTCAAAAATGAATATTTGCTTCTTTTGAGAATAGAAGATCTCGAAGGGATAAGTCACCTTACAATTGCCAGATCGAAAGACGGAATTAACTTTATAGTAGATAAACAACCATGGATAACGCCATCGCACGATCCCGGTTATGAGTTATATGAAAGATATGGTGTCGAAGATCCGAGAATTACGCAGGTTGATGGTACATATTACATCACTTACACCGCATTTGGCCCATCAGGGGTCAGGATTGGCATTGGTAAAACTAAAGACTTCAGAAAATTTGAAAGAATATCTCTTGCAACGGATGTAGACAACAAGGATGGGGTCCTGTTTCCGGAAAAGATCAACGGAGAGTATGTGTTGATTACGAGACCAGGGGGATTGGGAGGACAAAGAGGGGATATATGGATATCATTTTCCCCTGATCTTATCTATTGGGGAAAATCCAGAGTGCTTATAAGTCATACCCCCGGTGGCTGGAGTTCAGCCAAATTGGGTGCATCTACCCCACCATTAAAGACCGAGAAGGGATGGTTGCTTTTCTATCATGGAGTAAGAGGGTCGGGATATGGCAGGATATACCGGGTGGGGGCCGTTCTTTTAGATCTTGATAAACCGTATCTACTTGTAGGAAGCACCCCACATTTTATTATGGGCCCTGAAGAATTATATGAGAGAATAGGAGATGTTCCTAATGTGATATTCCCGTGTGGTGTTATCCTGGAAGATGATGATACGGTAAGACTGTATTATGGCGTGGCAGACACTGCCATTGCTATGGCTACTGCAAGACTGGAAGATATTATTAAGCTCTGCCCGCATCAATAAAAAAATAAAGATATAATATAAACATAAGCAGGTTTGAAACAACACAGATCTCAAGCTGAATTCATGCAAATCAATCAACGCATGAGGAATTGGCATGCTTGCCCGTTTTTCAATATACGGTTTCCTGAAAAATCAACGGTATTATGAACCATTCATAATACTTCTCTTCCTCGAAAGGGGCTTCAGCTTCACGCAGATAGGTTTTCTTGTTGCTTTCAGGGAGATCTGCATCAACGTCTTTGAGGTTCCCAGCGGTGCCATGGCCGATATGTATGGTCGCCGCAGATGTATGATGATGTCCTTTACGGCCTATATCATTTCATTCGCGCTGTTCGGTTTTGTGCGAATATACATGCATTTTTTCGCCGCCATGTTCTTTTTCGCCATCGGCGAGGCATTCCGGACAGGTACTCACAAGGCCATGATATTCACCTGGCTTCGACTTCAGGGACGTACGGATGAAAAGACCCGCGTCTATGGCTACACACGCTCATGGTCCAAACTGGGTTCCGCGTTTTCAATCATCATCGCCACCCTCTTTGTTATATTCACAGAAAGTTATTCCTCCGTTTTCTACCTTTCCATAGTTCCATATGTTCTCGGACTTGTAAATTTCATGTATTATCCCATTGAACTGGAGGGACATGTCCGGAAAGGAGCTGCTCTGCGCGATGTCCTTGACAATTTGCGGACTACACTCCATACCTCTATGCGGGTAAGACACCTGCGCCGCCTTATTGTTGAATCGATGGCATTTGAGGGAGTGTTTAACGCGGCCAAGGATTATCTCCAGCCGGTCATCAGGAGCATGGCTTTAGCCCTTCCTCTCTTTGTGTATATGGAAAACACCCGACGAAGCGCGATTGTCGTGGGGATGGTCTATTTCGCTCTGCACCTGCTGTCCGCATGGGCGAGCCGTAAATCGCACAGAATCACGCAGTGTGCGGGCGGAGAGGAACAGGGAGCGTCTCTTATCTGGAAGGGCGTACTTTTTATCTACCTCTTACTGGCGGCCGTTCTGTATCTGAAATGGTACTACATGGCAATCGCGGGATTTGTGGCCCTGTACGTCATGCAGAACCTGTGGAGACCGATACTTATCAGCCGGTTTGACGAATACGCAACCGAGGAACGTGGCGCAACAGTGCTTTCCATCGAGAGCCAGGCAAAATCCGTTTCAACGATACTCGTGGCTCCCCTTCTCGGCATTGCCGTGGACTACGTAAACATGCACGGACTTGGAGGGGCATTCTGGCCGGTCGGGGCTGTGGGCGCGGTGATCGCATTCATTATATTGACTACAGTTAACTTACAACGCAAACAGTGACCAGAATCATCAATCAACCCAGTTCAATATTACTTTGCCGGATTGTCCCGATTTCATTACCTCAAATGCCTCTCTGTATTTTGTATAGTGAAAGTGGTGGGTGATGATAGCGCTTATGTCCAGTCCCGACTGGATCATTGCCGTCATTTTGTACCATGTTTCATACATCTCGCGCCCATAGATGCCCTTTATGGTAAGTCCGTTGAAGATTACTGTTTCCCAGTCGATTCCAACATCACCCGGCAGAATCCCCAGAAGCGCGATCTTTCCGCCATGACACATATTTGCCAGCATGGAGTTTAGGGCACCGGGATTGCCCGACATTTCCAACCCCACATCAAATCCCTCTCTCATTCCCAGTTTTTCCTGAGCGCCCTCTATGGTATCGCGGCTCACATCCACAGCCAGAGTTGCCCCCATTTTTTCCGCGAGCGCTAATCTATAGGGATTTATGTCTGTTACAACTATATGGCGGGTGCCCGCGTATCTGGCAATGGCAACCGCCATGCATCCTATAGGCCCGGCGCCTGTTATCAGGATATCCTCACCCAGGATGTCGAATGAAAGCGCCGTATGCGTGGCATTGCCCAGCGGATCGAAGCAGGAGAGTATGTCCATCGGTATATCGGGATCGCAGTACCAGACATTGGTAACCGGAATGCTGAGATATTCGGCAAAGGCCCCTGCCCTGTTTACGCCGACGCCGCTTGTATTCATGCAGAGGTGTCGCCTGCCTGCCAGGCAGTTGCGACAGTGACCGCAAACAAGATGCCCTTCGCCGGAAACTATATCGCCGGGTTTGAAATCATGCACATTAGCGCCGATCATCTCCACCTTTCCGACAAACTCATGCCCTGTGTGCATGGGCACGGGAATCGTCTTTTTTGCCCATTCATTCCAGTCATAGATGTGCACATCGGTGCCACATATTGCGGTCCTGTATATTTTTATCAGGACATCGTTAATACCAACCTCGGGTACCGGAACCTCATCCAGCCAGAGACCCGGCTCCGCCTTGGCCTTCACCAAGGCCTTCATCATGTCCATAATCAACACCCCCTATGACAGACTTCAGATTAACGCTCCCAGTTCCCGCCCCACCTTCGCAAATTTTTCAAGCGCGAACCTGAGATCGGACTCACTATGAACCGCGGACATTTGTACCCTGATCCTGGCTTCTCCCTTCGGGACCACCGGATACAGAAATCCCGTCACATAAACTCCCTCTTCAAGAAGCCCTACAGCCATATTCTGTGCCAGCACGGCATCTCCCAGCATAACAGGAATAATAGGATGATCGCCAGGTTTTATACTGAATCCCAGTTTGACAATCTCCCCGCGGAAGAATCTCGTGTTTGATCTCAACTTTTCTCTGGCCTCTCCGGTGTCTTCCAGCAGCTCCAGGGTCTTGATGGTGGCAGACACTATCGGAGGCGCAACCGAATTCGAGAAAAGATAAGGACGCGATCTCTGTCTCAGCATCGATATCATATCGGCGCGGCCCGTCGTAAACCCGCCGGACGCTCCTCCCATAGCCTTGCCAAGAGTTGACGTGATGATATCCACACGAGCCTGAACATGGAAATATTCAGGTGTTCCACGCCCCGTAGGCCCGACAAATCCCGTAGCATGGCTGTCGTCCACCATGACAAGGGCATCGTATTTTTCGGCCAGAGCGCATATCTCGTCCAGTCTGGCCAGATCTCCATCCATGCTGAAGACACCATCAGTGGCTATCATCCGTATATTCGCTCCCTGTGCCTCTTTGAGACGTTCCTCCAGATCCTTCATGTCGGCGTGCGCGTAGCGGTATCTGGTTGCCCTGCACAGACGAATGCCGTCAATTATCGAGGCGTGATTCAGTGCATCGGAAATGACCGCATCCCCCGTTCCCAGAAGTGTTTCAAAAAGTCCGCCATTGGCGTCAAAACAGGAGCTGTAGAGGATGGTATCTTCCGTTCCGAGAAAGGCGCTGATCTTTTCTTCCAGTTCGCTGTGAATGTCCTGTGTACCACATATAAAGCGCACCGAAGCCATCCCGAAACCGCGGGCATCAAGCCCGGCCTTGGCGGCCTCAATGATGTCGGGATTGTCCGCCAGACCGAGATAGTTATTGGCGCACAGGTTCAAGACCTCCGCGCCATTCACCATTATCCGCGCTTTTTGAGGCGAAGCTATATGGCGCTCCTTCTTGTAAAGACCTGCTTTTATAAGATCTTCCAACTGCGCGTTCAGTTCTTCACGAATTTTTCCATACATAGGCATTCCCCAATAGATGATTCTGTTGATTATGGATTATCCCTCAATAAATGCCTTCAATCTGCCGAGGCCCTCTCTGATTTCACCTATATCGATACCCGAATATGCCAGACGTATATAAAAGTTATTCTCGCCTTCCAGGGCGCGCCCGAAGTGCAGCCGGGTGCACACCGACACGCCGGTTTCGTACATCAGGGTCTTGCGGAATTCATCATAATCTTTGATTCCCTTCCGGTCCATCGCCCCTGTAACGTTAGGATACAGATAGAACGTTACGTTCGGCCGGAAACAACGCACTCCCTCTATAGAATTGAGAATATCTGCGGCTACGTCTCTCCTTTCCCTGAGGGTGTCCAGTATCTGCCTGGCCTCTGTCTGATCTCCCGTGAGTCCTTCCATGCCGGCATACTGTATGAAGTGATTTGAGCAGGATTCATCATTGACGTTGAGCTTGGTGATTACATCAATAACGTCTCTGGGCCCAATGGCCGCTCCGAGCCTCCACCCGGTCATGGCAAATTTCTTGGAGAAACTGTAAAGAATTACACATCTTTCGGCCATGCCCGGGATGGATGCCAGAGAAACGCTCTTTCCTTCGTAGCGAACGTCAAAATAGGCCTCGTCGCAGAGTACGTAGAGATCATGTTTCATAGCCAGCCCGGCAAGTTTTTCAATCTCTTGCGGGGAACATTCCGTGCCTGTGGGATTCTGCCAATCGTTGAATATAAGTATCCTCGTGCGTGGAGTTATCTGTTTTTTGATGGCATCCATATCCAGCTCGAAGATTTCCTTCCTTTCAACATATCCATAAGGCAGTGCCTTGCCCCCCTGAAACTCTATCTGTGATTCATAAATGGGATAACCGGGATTGGGGTAAAGCACCTCATCCCCGGGGTTCATAAGCGCCAGCAGAAACTTGCCTATGACCGGCTTTCCGCCCGGTTGGATGGACACATTTTCCATGGTATAATCGATTCCATGTGACCTGCTGACATCATCGGCCAACAGCTCACGCAACTGAGGTATCCCCGCGTTTGGACAGTAACCTGTCTTTCCCTCCCGCATTGCCTTTTCAGCCGCATCCATAATGTTGGAAGGCGTTGCTATGTTCAGATCGCCCAGATGAAAGGGATATACCTTGTTGCCCTCTGCCGCGAAAGCGGTTGCCTCGGCGGAAATGGCAAAGGCCGTTTCAACACCCAGGCGTTCTATCCTGTCCGCGATTCTCATGGTCTTCTCCCTTTACCCTGTATATTCCGGAATACCCATCTCTTTTGAATTGACAATACTTGGAGCCGCTTCCGGAAGATTATCTTCCAGGAAGGACAGACTGTTTTTTCCCTTCCACGCCGGATATCCCAACAGGATTCCCGCCACGTTTCCTGCCGCAAGAATGGCCATACTCTGCCTCGTCCAGATGGTCGCCGAACCAAGATGTGGCACGATTACCACATTGTCAAGTTCGCTCAAACCCGGCTTCAGCTCCGGCTCATCCTCAAAGACATCAAGTCCCGCCCGAAACCCCGGATTATTCCGGCAGTGATGTACAAGAGCCTCCTCATCGATCAAAGGCCCTCTACTCGCGTTAATCAGGATCGAGTTTTTCTTCATAAGTTCTAGTCGTTCGGCATTTATCAGATGGCGTGTGGTTTCGTCGAGCACCGGATGCAGGCTTACAAGATTGGCTGTCTGAAGCACATCTTCAATACTTTCCGCCCTTCTGTATGCAACCGGTTGCTCTCCACGCGACCTCAGAAAATCCGCATAGGCAGCCACATAATCTTCGATGGCGCTGTTCCGGTACGGATCATAATAGACGAGATCCATTTTATGCCCCTCGACCATCATGCGCGCGTAGGCGGCGCCGATACGTCCCGCGCCTATAACACCAACCGTCTTTCGATAGAGAAGCTCTCCGAGAAAAAGGTTCGGAAGCCAGCCATTGAACTTTCCTTCGCGCGTAAACCTGTCAGCTTCCACTACTCTGCGCGCCACCGAGAATGTCAGGGCTACAGCCATCTCTGCGGTGGTTTCAGTCAAGACACCGGGGGTATTTCCCACACAGATACCATGTCTTGTCGCGGCTCCGACGTCCACGTTGTTGTAACCCACGGCATAATTACTGTATGCCCTCCCTCCGGCATTCTCAAGGGCAGAAAAAAGTTCATCTCCCCAGACCTCAGTCAGTTGCCCTATGACCCCTGAGCAGTTGTCGCTTATCGCGGAGCCGATCTCTCCAGCACTCAGGATGTCTGTTGACGTGCAGACATCCACCCTGAAGTCCGCCTGTGTGAGGATTTCCAGCCACCTTTCACCCGGCAATTCCTTGGTGACAACCACGCGCCTGGCACCCTGGGGATTGTACACTTTCCATTTTTCATCATTCAACATAAGCGCCTCCTAATGGGCCTCTGCCCCTGTTATAGGCCGATACTATGTTCCTTAAGATCGGTACTGTCAACTTAATCATGACCCGTAGCGAAAAGGAGCCGTTCCGATTGTTTCTGCGTATTGTGTGCATGAAGGATGTTCGTTTCTCTGGTGAAAAAATTCAGGTGCCAATTGCCCCCAAATCGTTAGTAAATGTCAAAGAAATTGCTGAACACAGTCGCAAGCGTGTTATCCCGCAAATTTTGGAGATCTAAATTATATACTGTTTGGGCTATCATGAAATACATATAATTCATTGGTATTGCTAAAAGATCAGCCTTTCAGTGCAACAGACCGGCGTTTCTCTGAGCTGTTTCGCTGCTCATCACACTAACCAGCGACTTTATGTAAAGTAAGGATATAAAATTGAAGGTTTTTGGACCGATTACATTAAGACATATAGGTAGAAATATTGGTATCAATAATATTTCATCTAATATTTGGTATATACTAGCGTTTATTGCTTGCCGGGTAAATCATTAAAAATGATCGTAGATAGACAAGAATTTTATTAACCATCTTGTTTTATTATAGAAAAACCGGATCAAAAGACCCGGTTTTTCTAACGCAACCCCTGATTTTAATTGTCACTCAATTAGTGAACTGGCTTATGACTATCTTTCCCCTGTCTTGCCCTGAAAAGCCCCAAAACCAGCGATCATAAGCAGTATGCCAACTATAATCCCGTTCCACATATTGCCTACATGAGCCTGAAGTTGGGGAACGAACGCGGCGATAATCAACCAAACTCCCAGGATACCGGCTGTCCAGCCCTGCCAGGCTTTCGCTTTAATCATCGTAAATCCCGCAATGCCAGTGATAACACCGACTGTCAGATTATCCCACATATTTCCTGTTGGAGATAAGGGTAAAAAAGCGGCTATAAGAAGCCATATTCCCAAAATCCCGTTTGTCCATGCCTGCCATGATTTAGACATTTTGAACCTCCTTTATACTTTTTTTTGTGAACTCTACTTATTTGGAATGCAGAATGCGTACCAGTATTAATTAATGCAATCTATATCCTGTAAAAACAATAAGTTGTAAGTAATTTCTCTCTCTATAACAACATGATAAAAGAGGAGGAAGGGAAATCTTATTTCGCGGTTATTTTTATGATTTTGTTAAAAATCAGTATATATGGGCATTATTCAGTGTGTAATTCGACTTCACATTATTTGAAGTTTTCTGTGTTGATGTCATGTTTTTTAGTAAGATTTTGTATTTGTCTGCGGTCATAGCCGCTTATTTCAGCCGCCCGTGTAATATTTCCCCTGGTTTTACTGAGGATACGTTTTAAAAAGCTGCATTCAATATCTCGTATAATTGTTTCGGTGCGTCTGTTTTTTTCATCCTGAAGTTCTGCTTTTGTCAGGGATGGTTTTATGGCATTTTCCAGGATTTCAGGTGGAAGTGTGTCTGCAGTTATAAGCCCATCTTTGGCAAAGATGATTGCCTGCTGAATGATATTTTCCAATTCACGCACATTGCCCGGCCAATTGTACGACTGCAGGACATTCAGGGCTTCATCTGATATTTCAATGTTTCTCTGTCCGTTAGCGTTTAACCGGCTATATTTTTCAGTGAAAGATTGTACTAAAAGCGGAATATCCTCTTTGCGTTCCCGTAAAGGCGGTATTTGCAGGTATACTACCTTTAACCGATAATAGAGATCACTGCGGAATCTCTTTTTTTCGACTTCTTCAATTAATTTACGATTGGTTGCAGCAACAATACGGGCATTTGTTTTGATATATTGTGTGCCTCCTACGCGGGTGAATTTCTGATTTTCGAGGACATGCAGCAGCTTAACCTGCAGCTCCAAAGGTAACTCACCGATTTCGTCTAAAAATAAAGTACCCTTATCCGCGAGTTCAAATTTACCTTTTTTGGTATGGATGGCCCCGGTAAAAGCACCTTTTTCGTGGCCGAATAATTCACTTTCCAGCAGAGTTGCTGGGATAGCGCCGCAGTTAATTTCAATAAAGGGATTATCAGCCCGGGCGCTCATATAATGAACGGAAGCGGCTACCAACTGCTTTCCTGTACCGGACTCACCTTCTATAAGCACAGTAGCTGGAGTGGCGGCAACTTGTTTCAATATTTCGAGTAAGGCCTGCATTTTGGGATTGACGGTAATAATCTCCCTGAAACCTTCATATTTCTTTAGGCGTTCTTTCAGTTGTACATTCTCACTAAGTAACTGAGCATAATGCAGAGCTTTTTCGATAAGTCGTTGCAGTTCAGCTATTTTTATTGGTTTAAGGATATAGTCATACGCCCCCATCTTCATGGCCTGTACGGCGTTTTCGATCGAACCAAAGGCAGTAACAATGATTACAGGAATATGTTTATGGTATCGCTGTACATATTGAAGTAAGTCCAGGCCGCCCTGTTCCGGCATACGCAGATCAGTAAGCACCAGATGAACAGCTTCATTTTTAAGATACTCAATGGCTTCGCTGCCGTTTTGGGCCAGGATGACCCGGTATCTATTTTTCAGGTTTATTTTTAGAACTTTGCGTATTTTTTCTTCATCATCGGCAATTAAAATAGTGTGTTCAAATGATTTCATAATTTTCCCTTATCTTTTTATTTCATCGCCTGTTTTGGTAAATAGATAGTGAAACACGTATGTCCCGGTTGCGACGTGAATTCGATGAAACCGGACAAAGCTTCAATGATTTGGTGAACAATGGAGAGCCCCAAACCGGTGCCGTTTTCCTTTGTTGTAAAGAATGGATTATAAATGGATTCTCTGGTTTCGGGTGGGATGCCGGCCCCATTATCCGTAACTGAAAGGATAAAACGATTCTTATCGCTGCTCATCACACATTTAATTATTCCTTGCCCGCAGGTAAATTCTTTTTCGCTACGACAGCGCTCTTTTACTGCAGCCCGCGCATTTAGTCCCAGATTCAGTAATGCCTGGAAAAGTAAATCCGGATCGCTGGTAAGCCTATTTTGAGCGGTGTCAATTTCATAAGAGATAGTTATCTCCGGCACATATGAGTTTTGCAGGTCCATGCAAAGCCGTTCAAACATATTTTCCATATCTATTTCTAAATTGGCTGCCGGTTTAATGCGCGTAAGATTGAGAAAATCGCTGAGTATGCGGTTCAGCCGATTGGCCTCTTCAATAATGAATTGCTTCAGTTCGCTCTGATCCACCTCGGAAACATCTTTTTTCAAAAGGGTTTCTGCCGAAGTGGATATTGTATTAAGCGGATTACGGATTTCATGGGCAACTCCCGCAGTAAGCTGGCCGATAGCAGCCAGTTTTTCCATTTGGAACCGCCGCCGGTCTTTCTCCCGCATTTCTTCAATGATTTGATTTCGACGTAATGAAACGGCAATTTCACTGCCTAAAATGGACAGTATCTCCATTTCCATTTCACTGTATTCCAGGCCGTATTTTTTGCGGCAAAGCAGAACAATTGCCAGTAGATTATCCTCGGAAATAAGGGGTAAAAAAAATCGGGCATGAACATTTTCAAGAAAGTGACGACACTCCTCGTTTAATTCGCCATGGTTGAGCTCATAGAAATCGATAGCCCCTTTTTTTCGTTTTAGCTGTGTGATTACAGAAGAATTTTCAGGTATGGACGGGGCCGAGTCTTTTCCACTGATTTCTGTAAAGTATTCTGATTCTCGCTGGTAACTAAAGACATAGACCACCTCGCATTTAAAGTTTTTTACGATAAACCGGGTCATAATCTCAAAGAATTCGGCTGTTTCATAGTAAGTCTGCAATTCACGGAAGAGAATTAGAATATTTTTTCGGTACTGATGCAGATCTTGGTTGATCACTCGATCAAACAGGCTTTGTAGGCGCTTCTCAAAAGGCAATATTATAAATATTAGGGCAACGATAAGAATGGCGTTAAAAATGGACGAATTGATTCCAAAAAATAATTCCAGGCTGGTACTGGCCGCTCGGATGACAAAAAAGTAAATGGCAAGTGTTAAAGCGGAAAGAACTGAATAGGTTACCCCTTCGCTGAGCAGCTTTCCCGGTTTGAACAAATGAAACTGGACAATTGCTATAAAGAAAAATAGCGCGATGGTAAAAGTGAGCATAGTGGATAAAAAATAAAAAGAAGCTGGGTTGCGGATATGCGCTTTTAGTAAAGTAGTGGTTATAAAACCAATAAAGATGATAATCATGCCAACTACAAAAAATCGCGTTTGATTTTTAAGGCGGATGGCGCGCAAACGCCGGATTTTCGTCTCCAGAACGATGCTGCCCCACACAATATAACTTATTGAAATAAAAAGCAGCACATGGAAAATTGGTTTGAGGCTAAATGTAAAATGATAATAGTAAATTTGGGGAGTTTCTTTAAGGGTGATCAGTTTTATCTGAAAATCAGGGAAGGATAAACTGATCGCTAGAACCGGCAGTGAAAATACAGCGATGTAAAAAAGCGGATTTGTTGCAAATTTATTAAAATTTTTAGGAAACAAATAGGCGATAATCACATAGAATGCCGGAGCAAGAAAAATAATCCGGTAAAGAATCTGTGCGCCTAAAAGGGCAGATGACACGTTGGCGCTGTTCAGGATGATAACTTCGCTCAGGTTCCAGATGGTAAAACTGAAAATGAAAGCTGCAAACCAGCGATTTAGCGAGACTTCTGGCTTTTCCATTAAGACGATAAAAGCGATACTAAAATTTACCGTAAAGGAAATGATTGCCGGAAGAGAATAAATATTCATAAGCAACTAAAGTCCTAAAATTTGCCGAATCTGCAGCAGCGCTTCTTCGGCGGCCTGTTCCCCAGCAGTGATAATCTTTTCCATATGATCAACTGCCGCCCAGGAAAAATGACGCACTTTAGGGCGGATAATCAAATCGGCTCCGGCCAGACGCCCCCGGGTAAGATGATAGGTGACGATATCTTGGGCCCGGTAAATAATTTGTAAAGCATTATCCAGTATGTCTACGTCCTTGCTACATTTAGTCATATCGACAGCGAACACATATTAAGCGCCTTGCCATTTAACAATTTGCATCGGAATGCTGTCTGTGGCCCCGCTGCCAATAAGAAGTTGATATCCCACAGCTAACAGAGAAAATACCCCGGGAATGGAGGCGAACGTCAGGACCTCTCTTCGTAAACTGCCTTCGTTAGTTACAGCCCCCCTGCCAAGAAATGATTTTCCCCCGAAATAATAGACACCCAGTTAAGCTGCCATAGACAGCCTGCCAAAGTCAACAGGAGAAACATATCCCAAATATGAATGCCTCCTGATCCTGTTGTAGAATATCTCGATGTATTCGAAGATAC
>JAFDAI010000150.1 GCA_019313905.1 Deltaproteobacteria bacterium
TTGGCTGGGATAAGGGCGACATCCGCACTGCAGAATGTAAAGAGCAGTCTTTCAAAAGAGGAAGTGCAGTTCTACGAAGACAGATACCTAGAGTTCATGCTAGACCCAACTATTGAGACAATGACGGCGACAGAGAAAGATGCTCTTCACAGAAAGACATTGGCAGAAATCAGAATGCACAGGTTCATCGAAGACGAAAAAACGTTCAGAGATACAGGCCAGCCGAACAACAGATCTAGAGAAATAGCAGAGTGCCAAGATGCAATTTGGAAGTGTGAGAAGTCACTAAACGTAACAAGAGAGCAGAGGCTAAAGGACGGGCAAGATCAATCAATAACCTTTACGAATATAATAAAGGAGCTAAACAACCCAATCCTGAGGCAGAAGCTTGGTTACGAGGCAGCAATGCTGAGGTGGATGCAACAAGTCTCTTACAACGAAGCACTAGGCAGCAAGATTGATGCTGGAAACGACGAAAAATTTGACTTGGAAAAGAACTTCCTAGATGGCGACAATGCTGAAAAGTTCAGCTCCGACTTCCTAGGGGAGAAGACCGATGAAGCAAAAAAATAAGATCGTAAAAAAAACTGGAAAAGCAAGACCTCTAAAGCACCCAAAGCCTACCTTCATAATAGATAGTAGGGAAAAGGAGCCATTCAGGTTTAGAGCTAGCGCAAGCCTTGAGGGAACAGAAGTCGCAAAGCTTGACGCAGGAGACTACGCAATCAAAGGCTTAGAGGACCTTATCTGCGTTGAGAGAAAGCAGTCCGTTACAGAGCTTGCCGGAAACCTCGGAAAACATAGGGCAAGATTTGAAAGAGAACTTGAGAGAATGCAGTCAGTGTCTCTAAAGTACGTAGTAGTAGAGGACCATTGGGGAACGCTCCTAAACAGCAAGACGATACGACATAGCAAGATGAGGCCAAAGGCCGTATTTGAGTCTATAATCGCACTAGGAATAAGATACGGAGTGGGATTCATATTCGCAGGAAACAAGAAGCAGGCGCAGACCATAACGAGAAGCCTGCTAATAAGGGCCTATCGTGACAGAATGGATGGAATAGTATGAAGAATGACAGCAATAGGGTTTTTAACCCAGACTACAGGTGGATGCCTAATCTTCCAGAAGACGCCATGCTTAAGAATCCAATCGTAGGAATCCCGGAGCACCTAAAGGAGGACAATGAGCTGACTGAGTTCTTCAAACTGTCTTCACCAGGGTACTCACCTGCATTCGGCATAAAGTACATAATGAATGTGAACCTGCTGGATCATCAGTTGTCAATGATACTGGCCATGCTGAAGTTCACGTTTCCCATGCTGCTACTGTCACGTGGAGCAGGTAAGACTATGATGCTTGCAATCTATGCAGTGTATCACGCAGTAATGTTTCCCGGAACAAGGATAATTCTTGTCTCAGCATCCTTTCGACAGGCGAAGCTAATCTTCAGTGAGATAAAGACAATGTACGATAATGCTCCCATACTTAGGCAACTGTCAAATCATGAGCCGAGGATAGGAAATGACAGCTGCAAATACCAAGTATGCAGCTCAACTATAACAGCCCTACCCCTGGGAAAGGGTGACAAGATTCGAGGAGAGCGTGGACACGTCATTCTAGCAGACGAATTTGACAGCATAGATCCAGAGATTTTCGACACCGTAATCAGGGGCTTTGGAGCAACGCAGTCTGATCCCTGGCAGAAAAGCAAGGACACCTTTGTAAACAAAGACCAAGATGTAAAGTCAGGCAGTCCAGTAAGTGAGGGAAACAAGATAATCCTAGCAGGAACAGCTGGCTAAAAGTACGACTTAGACTTCAGAGACTACTGTATCGTTAGGTACAAGTGGACGGATCTCCCAGATGGGATGATGGATTCCAAGTTGATCGAAGGCGCCAAGGCGACCATGCCGAGGCAGATCTTTGATATGGAATACAACGCAGAGTTTGGAGACGACTCTCTCGGCTTCTTCAAGGCTAAAGACATAAGAGAGGCAACGTCATCAGGGGACGGCGGCTTCGAGGTGAGGTCTCAAGGAGTTATAGGAAGACAATACGTAATGGGCGTTGACCCAGCTAGAACTACAGATAGATTCTCAATAAGCATAGTAGAGAGTGGAAATCCGTCAAAGATAGTTTATCATTGGACATGTCAGGGAGAAAAGTTCTCACATTCTGCGGCAAAGATAAGACAGCTGATGAGGGACTTCAACATTGTCGGGATAAACATGGATGCCGGAGGAGGGGGATACGCCGTGGAAGAGCTCATAAACGTCACCAAGACGCCCGAGGGTATAGAGATAAGAAAAGAAGACGAAAAAGTTATACTAAGAATAGACCAAGATAGGGTGCATGGCCTAGATGAAGATCAATGCGTTAGGATGCTAAACCTACAAAACTTCACAATTAATTGGATAGAGGAGGCAAACGCATTCCTCCAAAAGAACATAGAGGACAGAAGTATAATGTTCCCAAAGACTTACGGTATTTGAAGTGTCAGAAATGAAGAAAGAACTGCTATCTATTGGTATAACATACACGAAGTCAGGAAAGAAGAGCTTCGACCTGAAGCCGGGTGACTCCAGGAAGGACGACAACGTTAAACACAAAGACAGGTACTCGTCCCTCCTCTTGTCAAACCACATGGCTAGCAATCTAGAAGACATGCTTCTATATGGCCCAGCTAGGGCAGCAAAGGCATACAACGACGACGATACGCTCGGATGTTGGACCGAGGAATTCGGAAACTAAGAAGAGCATCATAGTA
>JAFDAI010000151.1 GCA_019313905.1 Deltaproteobacteria bacterium
ACATTATTAACTCCTCTTTTTACACTACCTATAAGGAATTGAAACAAATCACCATTAGGAAAGTCCCTGCCTTCTTTAGTGACTTTTTACACTACCTATAAGGAATTGAAACAAATTTATTTCTTCATTCTTTTTTTCTTCTTCAACTCTTTTTACACTACCTATAAGGAATTGAAACATTAAAATGGCGCAGATTAATTATGTTCTGGGCTGCTTTTTACACTACCTATAAGGAATTGAAACATGTTATAAGCAGAGTCGTGGGAATAATTAGAAGTCCTTTTTACACTACCTATAAGGAATTGAAACTCATAAAATTGCTGAAAATGTTGAGCTAAATCAGCCGCTTTTTACACTACCTATAAGGAATTGAAACCCCCTTTTGATATCCCTTCCATCTGTCCTATAAGTTCTTTTTACACTACCTATAAGGAATTGAAACATTTTAACGGCAAATGAGCTTTCTAATTCATGTATACTTTTTACACTACCTATAAGGAATTGAAACGTATTTTTTTGGTTCTTCTGATGCGGTCTTCACTCCCTTTTTACACTACCTATAAGGAATTGAAACTGCTTTATAGGATAGCAAAATGAGTGAATATGTATTCTTTTTACACTACCTATAAGGAATTGAAACACCACTGCAAAATAGTAGTATCGCTGTTGTCACTCCCTTTTTACACTACCTATAAGGAATTGAAACCAGGAATTGTATGCGGCATTATCACAGAAAGAGCACTTTTTACACTACCTATAAGGAATTGAAACATATTTAGAAAACAGAAAATATGGCCGCTGGAACGGCTTTTTACACTACCTATAAGGAATTGAAACTCGTTTACAACGGTGTACTTAAACGCAGCTAAGGTTCTTTTTACACTACCTATAAGGAATTGAAACTTTTTATAACCTCCTTTGTCGGTTAGCTGTTAGCTGCTTTTTACACTACCTATAAGGAATTGAAACACCGCAGCCATGATCGGCAATGAGGCTTGTGCCTGCCTTTTTACACTACCTATAAGGAATTGAAACATGTCCGGATCTGCGCTGCCTGATGCCATATCCACTCTTTTTACACTACCTATAAGGAATTGAAACTCAGGTCTCTGCCCTCGATGGTTAGTTTGCTGCCACCTTTTTACACTACCTATAAGGAATTGAAACTTAGGAATAAGATGAAATAGCAGAAATTTAGATACCTTTTTACACTACCTATAAGGAATTGAAACACATTTGATATTCTTTCTATATGGCTCATTTTTATTTTCCCTTTTTACACTACCTATAAGGAATTGAAACATGGCCTACTGCACTCTATCCGACATAAAAGAGCAGCTTTTTACACTACCTATAAGGAATTGAAACAAAATTGATAAAACCTGATCGTTTGTAATTCCGAATCTTTTTACACTACCTATAAGGAATTGAAACTCAGTAATGTTGCGAAAACTTTTCGGGATTATCGGTACTTTTTACACTACCTATAAGGAATTGAAACAATTATTCTCTCTCTGCTCTTTCTTTTTAAGAATTTTCTTTTTACACTACCTATAAGGAATTGAAACCCATAGACAAGCCTATGGATTATGTTTGTGTTACCTCTTTTTACACTACCTATAAGGAATTGAAACTTATAACGCAATTGTTTCTGGTTAATTTTTTATACCTTTTTACACTACCTATAAGGAATTGAAACATCGTATTCTTTTATTAGAAGCCCAAGCGGAAGGGGCTTTTTACACTACCTATAAGGAATTGAAACCCTCTTTCTCTCCGTCTCTCATTGGAACATTTTGTTTGAAACTCGCTATTGCCTTCTTGTCTGCGGCCACCATTTAACGCTTTTTACACTACCTATAAGGAATTGAAACTGGTGATGGTTGAAGCTGTGGTTGAAAAGGTAAAGGCTTTTTACACTACCTATAAGGAATTGAAACTCGCTATTGCCTTCTTGCCCACTGCCACCATTTAACCTTTTTACACTACCTATAAGGAATTGAAACAGAGTCTTCTGGATTGGATAGGTCTGGGGGCGCAGACTTTTTACACTACCTATAAGGAATTGAAACATGTGAATTAGATATAAAGGCTGTTCTCGGCGAAGCTTTTTACACTACCTATAAGGAATTGAAACTTGTTTCTTCTCCCTCTATTTAAATCGTTTAAAAAAACTTTTTACACTACCTATAAGGAATTGAAACTCTACTTTAAGGGAAAGCCATTCACACGAAATTATTCTTTTTACACTACCTATAAGGAATTGAAACCGGACTGCAATAACCTTATCTTTAAAAAGGTTTACACTTTTTACACTACCTATAAGGAATTGAAACTATGACCTCCTACTTGTAGAGAGTCGTTTTAATATCCCCAAAATACCGCATAAATTCTCAAGATACGTTACCTAAGTGAAAAAGATCAGGTATTGAAAAATAAGAAAAACAACCGTTTTTAAATCAGA
>JAFDAI010000007.1 GCA_019313905.1 Deltaproteobacteria bacterium
GAATGAGCTGCGCAACTCAGCTTTCAGCACTGATTCCAATGTAGAGAGCTTGCAAAATTTCAAAGAACAGAATGACTGGCGCTTATATGCAAAAACCTAACCGGAAATTACTGATTCCAGGTATCGTATATCTAAAAAGTCCCTTTAAATTTTGCATAAAGAAAACCCTCCTTTATTAAAGAAAGAGTATCCGCCTGATTGGTAATTGGGTTATGGCTTTTGATAGTACATCGCGTAATACTGAGTTCTTATTATATTTTCTCTAACACATATAAAAACCCCCGTCTTTCTTTTCGAAAAACAGGGCTTTTAGATAATCGGACCATAATCTCTCCATTGGTTATAGCTGTTCAAAAGCAGACATGATGCGTCTAAGATCAATAGAATACATTAACCCACTAACTCCATTATGCTATCTTGTCAAGAAGTATTAAAGTGAGACTTTCAAGGGGTAATTGTTGATTTTCTACTGAAACGATTTTAAGGAATTGTAGGTGACGTCAATAATCGGCGCATTTCACTTTTTCAATGATCTCGTCTGAGCAGTACGGGTTGAAATCTACTACATAAACACATTTCATAAAAACCCTGACTTCAATAAATAATGGATAATCTCTTGGTGCAGTTAAGGCTGTTTGTAAACAGGCATACTTAATGATTATCCCCGGAAATACACTGGGGAAGTCATGGGAAGGAGAGTTGTATCACTTTTTTCGGAGAAAACTGAGTCCTTCAGTCTCCGTCGAGCATACCGCCGATACGACCGAGGAGTGATCCCTCACCTTTACTGCTGCCGCCGCCTGAAGGTGCATGAGCAAGAATCCGGTCTGCCATGCGGGAGAAGGGCAAGCTTTGCAGAAAAACGGTGCCCGTACCTTTAAGGGTAGCCAGGAAGAGACCTTCGCCGCCGAAAAACATTGATTTAAGGTTTCCCGCCCGTTCAATACTGTAATCAATTCCCTTTGTAAATGCTACCAGGCAGCCTGTATCGACTCGAAGAACATCATTATTCAACTGTTTTTCGATTACAGTGCCACCGGCATGAATAAATGCCATACCATCACCGCGCAGGTGCTGAAGAATAAATCCCTCTCCTCCGAAGAAACCCGCTCCAAGGCGCTTCGTGAAAGCGATACTTATCTCGGTCCCAAATGCCGCTGCCAGAAAGGCATCTTTCTGACAGAGCAGTTCTCCGCCTGCCGTGGACATATCATAAGCAATGATTTTCCCCGGGTAAGGCGCCGCAAAGGATACTCTTTTCTTGCCACTTCCGGTGTTGGTAAAGTGGGTAAGAAACAGGGATTCTCCTGTCAATGCCCGTTTTCCCGCCCCCATCAACTTTCCAAAAACTCCTTCATCCGCCCGGGAGCCGTCTCCCATCCTGGACTCAAAGGTGATCCCGTCTTCCATATAATTCATGGCTCCCGCTTCGGCAACAACTGTTTCCCCCATGTCGAGCTCGACCTCAACAATCTGCATGTCATGTCCCAGTATTTCATAATCCACTTCGTGACATTTCATAATTACGACCTCCCTTTATTTGTGCGAAAGTGCTTCGTTTTGAAAACCCGGGTGAGTTTATCATATGTTAACGCGTAACCAAATTCGTAATTTCCAGCGTGCCTGATTTATTAAGGTATTATTCTCTCTGTGTAATCTGTCCGATATCCATGATCACGAATCGAGAAGGATCAACGTTCTGTTCGCACATCGCTTTTCTGAGATCAAGTACCGGATACCCCGGAGGATTATCTCCGAGCCGGAAGGCGCCCCACTGGGCCGGAATGAAATATTCCGCGCCAAGATCTCTGAACGCATCAATTGCTTCAACCGCGTTGATATGAGCGTAATGCATGAACCAGCGGGGATGATAGGCGGTAACGGGAAGAAGCGCATAGGTGACGTTCGGAAATCGCCTGCCTATTTCCCTGTAGCCGACGAAATATCCGCTGTCCCCGCCATAGTAAACCGAGGTATCCGGCGTAATCACCATGAAGCTTGCCCACAGGGTGCTGTTGACAGATTGGCCTATCCGTCGTGACCAGTGCTGCGCGGGCAGACACACCAGCCTGGCGCCACCGGGAAGATCAACGCTTTCCCACCAGTCAAGTTCCGTGACAACGCCGTCGTGGAGAGATGATACATACTGTTTGAGACCACGCGGCACAAACAAACGTGCTTTGTCGGGCAGGGAACGAATACTTTTAACATCCAGATGATCATAGTGATTATGAGAAATAATCACATTCACCGTATCCGTAAGTTCTCTCAGGTCATCCACGGTGAATCCGGGAGGAGTCACTCTTTTCGGAAACAATGCACGCTCGGAAAACATGGGATCCGTAAGCCAATATTCCCCCTGAAGGCGCATAAGGAAAGTGCCATGACCGATCCATGCGATAAAATCTTTCTCATCCGCGAGAGCATTGACCCGCTCACGTAACCGGGACAAGACCTTTGGCTTATGAACTCTCTCCTCATCGGTGTAGTGGCTCTTTTTCGAGAATCTCCATCTGAGAAATTGCCAGAACTTTCCCCGCTCCTGAGGCATCCAGGGGTTGAAGTACTTTCCATCAGTGAAATGGGGCGCGTACAGCTTTTCGCTGCTCTGACTCTCCACAGCCTTTCGCCACCGGGCCTCGTCGAAGGGGACAGGATTTGCCACACACAACACAATGCATGTGACGATAACCAGGAAAACAATAATTCCAAGTGCCTTCTTCATGCCGTTTCTCTCAAGTTTTATGCCGAGATCTAAAAGTACCAGGCAAGCCACATATAGGCACTGTCGGGTGTTTCAATCAGGATATCGGTAGGCGGTATTTTGAAGCCGCCGTATTCTGTGCCCCGGCCCCCGTAGAATATATTCCCGCCGCAGGTGAGCTGAAGGTCCTGTGTGATATCCCATGTAAGACGCGGCTGAAGTATGCCGGACGGATCATCCATGTTATTGATAACGGTAAAAAAGATGTTGACTAGGGGATGCACCTCCATCCTGATATACCCGCCCAGGTAATAGCGGCCCAGCGTGAACAGTTCCCCGCGGTCGAGACGTTCCATAACACCGTTATCCATGATGGATTCAGAGTAGTCATCATCACCCAGGCCGTTGTAAAAGACCTCCACAAATCCGTAAAAATTCTTATTCCACCAAACCCAGGAATAATCCATATTGGCAACGAGAGACAGGAAATTGTTCTCGTCACTTTTCTCATCGGGGAAGGTCCATGTGGCATCAAGACGCCATGCCGCATCCCCGAAATACCCCGCACAGCCGGCGCCGAGGACCTGTTCCTCAAAGTGCTTTGCGGCCATAATATCAAACTCGGTTGTGCCCTTCGAGAAATGAATCTTTCCTGCCAGAGAATCCTGGCTTCCCTCCACTTTTCCTGTTGACGGGTCGCGTCTCGGAACATAGAGGAACTGCGCATCGCCTGATTCCCCGAAGGAAATTTGAGTATAGGCCATATCATCTCCGATCTTGTATTCCCGCTCTATATCCGTGGGGGCAAAGGGGTTGAAAAGATCCATCGGGTTAAAAAGAAAACCGCTCCCCCAGGTGACGGCCTGTCTCCCTATACGAAAAACAAATCGCCTTTGTTGAACTGTCAGGGAAAGGCGATCGAGTCGATGATAGAGTATATAATCATCATGGTCCTTCAATGTTTTCGTGAGATCCATAAGACGGCGGTCATCTTCAACTTCACCTGACAGGTAATTTTCTATAACAGAACCCGGGAAGAGCTTCTCCAGCTCTTTTTGTTTTTTCCTTGTATCCCCTCCGGAAAGGATGATTTCATAGTGTGTATCAAGATAGACCGACGAACCGAGATAGAGATGGTTTTTAAGGCGGCTTTCCGCACTTCCGTCATAATATGTTCCCGTTCCCACGAGACTGTAAAATGAGTCGTCGCCTGGCCATGAAACAGCGCCATGGCATTTTATGTAACCTCCCCACTCTGTCTCTATATTGTTAAAAAGGCTTTTTGAAGTGTCAGACTGGACTGGCGCAGCCCCGGAGTCGGCCAGGGCCGGCGAGGTGCCCGCATCCCAGCATATGAACAGCGCAATCAGCAAGACCCCTGTGATTTTGAGGCTTATACCCGGTTTATTCACGATCGCATCATTCCTTTACATCACTCCTGATTCTGATCATCCGCCACCAAACCATCCCTGATATGAACGAGCCGTCTGGCATAATCCATCACCATCTGATCATGCGTGGAAAAGATGAAGGTAACGTTTTTCTTTTCATTCATTTCCCTCATCATCTCCATAAGCCCTTCACCGGTCTTTGAATCAAGATTTGCCGTAGGTTCGTCGGCCAGCACTATCAAAGGATTTGACACAATAGCTCTGGCAACGGCGACCCGCTGTTGCTGCCCTCCGGAAAGTTCGGCAGGTCGTCTGCTATAGGCATCTTTAAGGCCAACATCTTCCAGAATGGCTGTTGCTCTTTCTCTTCGCTCCGCCGCCGGAACACCCTGCAGGAGCATGACAAACTCGACATTCTCCAGGGCGGAAAGGACGGGGATCAGATTGTAGGCCTGGAACACGAATCCTATATTGTGGAGCCGGAGGTTCGCGAGTTTTGACTGGCTCATCTCATTGATAATGTTACCGTCCAATGTGATACTGCCGGAATCGGCGTAATCCAGGCCGCCTATGATGTTCAGCATGGTGGTCTTACCTGATCCCGAAGGACCCGCAAGGGCGACAAAACCACCTTTCTGGATGGAAAGATTTATACCCCTCAGTGCGTGGACTTCGACCTTCCCCTGCCGGTATATCTTTTTTACATCCCTGCATTCCACTATATTCATATGAAATCTCCCATATCAAAATATCTCATGTGTGCGCCATTGCCTTCACGGGGGTAAACCTGGCGGCTTTGACGGCCGGATAGGCGCTAACCAGGAGTCCCAGAACAAGGACAACAAGATTCGCCGCAACGATATCTTTGACAACTATAATGGGATAGATTATCCGGGACATGCCCGCAAATTCCATCCCCTCGGAAAGCGCGGAAAGGTCTATGCCTGTGCCGGCCAGCGCAAATACACTCAGAAAACCAAGCGCGTTTCCTGCCACCATACCGAGTATAAGGAGAAAAAAGGATTCGGCAAGAACCTCTTTCACAATCCACCAGGGTTTCATGCCCAACGCTTTTAAAAGACCGAATTCCCTTATGCGCTCAAATACTGCCATCAGTATTGTATTAACTATACCGAACCCCATGGCGATAAAAATCACCAGGAACCACAGGTAAATAAACCAGTCATACATCTTCAGTACCGCTGTCACGAGCGGGAGAAGTTCCCGCCAGGTCTCAACATCATAAGAACCTGAAGGGAGTACCCCCTTCAGGCCATCCGCAACCCTGTCCGCTTCTTTGTAGTCGACAAGGAGGATGGATACTTCGGAGATCTCATTTCCAAGCTTCAGCATTTTCTGAGCCGCGGCTATGGTGACAAAGACAAACTGTTTTTCGGTGGTCTCCATCTCGGCCCTGAATATGCCGGTTATCCTGAAGGCCCGGGAAGCGATATCCCCTCTTGTATCCTGCGACATGAGGACCAGTTTACGGCCCAGTTTTGTCTCAAACTTGTCCGCCAGGGCTTTTCCAATAACAATACCGTATTTATCGTCAGCTTTAAGATACGCCCCTTCGGTAACCGCCTGCCCGATGAACGAAATTCCGGTTTCTCGTTCGGGATCAATTCCGACAAGGGTTATACCTCCTGAGTGTCTCGCGTTACTCGCAATCGCATCAACACGGACACGGGTAGTCCATCTGGCATCCTGAGGCAGAATTTTCGAAAGAGCGGCTTCCACGACCTCCGGTTCATCTATACTGTTTTCGATAACGGGGTCTTTTCTGAAGCCCGTATGGTGCACCTGAATATGCCCGGTAAGGGTCGTTATTCCGTTTCGAACCATTTGCTCCGTAATCCCGCGCATCAGTGCCCCCAGAAAGATCATGGCCCAGACGCCTATAATTACGGCCGTCATAATGACAATGGTTCGACGGGGGTTCCGCCAGATATTTCGCCATCCCATCTGAAGATACATTACAGCCCCTCAATCAAACTGCAGTCATTGCCTCAACCGGTCTCAAACGCCTTACCTTCAGGACAGGGTAAATGGCCGTCAGAATCGTTATAATCAATACTATACCTGCTCCAACGGAGACGGAAAGGACTGAAAGCTGAGGATACATCCTTTCGGGCAATCCATACTGCCTCAGGAGTTCCGAGGCTCCTGAAATCAGGATACCGTGCACCTGAAAGTACCATGTTATCATACCCCCGGAGATGATACCGAGAATGATACCGATAAGGGTAATCGTCACCGACTCAAGGAACAGGGATCTCATCAGCCGACCCGGGGTCATTCCAATCGCCATGAGAACACCAAATTCTCTTGTCCTTTCAAAGATCGCCATTAGGAAGGTGTTCAAAATGCTGAATGCGACCACCACAATCAGGATTACATACATGATAAGCCCGCTTACCAGATCCAGCTTTATGGACTGAACGATACCGGGCATAAGTTCCATCCAGTCAAGGATCACCAGGTTTCCATCACTGTCTATGCCCCTGACTCCCCCCCCCAGTTCCTTTTTTATCTTCTTTACATCTTTCAGGGAACTGCCCATAACTACCACTTCATGAACAGCGCCGCGCATGGAAAAGACATCCTGAAAGTATCCGAGGGACATTTGAACTGAATTACGGTCAAACTTATCCTCACCGGAACTGAAAATCCCCTTTACTTTCAGAACTGACGCGGCAACCGAACCATCACGGCCCTGGCCCAGCACAACAAGTTCATCCCCGATATCCACTTTGAGATTCCTGGCCAGAAGCTCACCCACCAGGGCCATATCCGTATCTTCCTGCGCGAGATATTCCCCCCGCCGTACCAGTTTTTTAAGCGTGGAGACCTTCGCTTCTCTTTCAGGGTCAATACCTGTCAAAAGAACACCATAGGTTCGGTCACTGGAAGAGACGAGAGAAAAAGCATTCGCCCGGGATGTATAAGCCTCAATCCCGGGGATATCCTTAATAACATCGTCCACGGCGCCCGGGTCCGGCACCACCAGCCGGATATCCATCTTATCCCTGTACCCTTCGGCCTGCACCTGTACGTGACCTGTGTGGACCTTTACCGCCGTATTGATCATGGTATCATAGGAGCCGAACTGAAAGGATAACATGAAGACGAGGAGCATGGTGGCAAATACAATGGCGAGGATAGTCAGAACCGACCTCCTGGAATTCCGCCATATATTTCGCCAGGCCATTTTGATCTCGATCGACATGATACCTTACCTCCCAGGGTTCTTCAGCGAAGAAAGAGTAAACAGATCGCCCGGAAGATTCTCCTTAAACAAAAGCTCTCTGTATTCAAGCATCGTGTATTCATCTTCCTTGTCCGCCTTCTGCATCTTCCAGACTCTGGGGAAAAGCTTGCCGTCGATTATCTGTATCTCAGTACCGGTCATGGCCTTGACAAGCAGAAGGTCTTCGTCATAAAACTCCTGGCTCAGAAAAATGAGATCCTCGCGAACCCTGAGCTTCTGCATCCCCCACACCACCGGCGCATCCGGTTTCGGCATCGATGTAATTACAAAAACCTTTTTCCCGTCATGAATCTCCGTTCCTGTAATCTTATGGGTATAATCATCAATAATACTGTCCGACTTCGCCAGGTCGTTATTTGAAAAATCGGACCCCATCCAGGACTGGGACATCATTGAAGGGGGAAGCTTGATGACACGGTTTACCCTGGGATTGAATATCCACATCTCCTCCCCCTTCTTCAGGGTTCCGTTTCCGTTGTCTTTGGGGGGCGCGATAATGGTAAACAGGCTATCCTTCTCTCCCCTGGTCCATGCCTTGATGGTCAGAGTACGTTCCCAGCCAGGACGATGTATGGTCATATCAACTACTGAAAAGGATGCGCTCCCCCTGTAATAATTAACAGCGTCCCTGACGAGTGTTTCGACTTCCACGGCATACAATGGGCCGCAGAGAATGGTAAAGACAGCGACGAACAGCAAAAAGATTATGATTGATTTTTTTTCCATTTATCCCTCCCCCGTCTTACCATTTGCCGGACATTTGGTCCCGTATTTGTTTCATAAATCGGTAGCATAGCCGGGCTGAAATGTCAATTGTTGAAACCCGGCCTCGCCCTGAGTAGATGCTCCCGGGATCATTGATTAATAGAAATCAGGAAGCATTTATGATAATAGTAATAATTATGATAGATAATCACAACAGAGAGATCAACTATCTGAGAATATCAATTACCGACAGATGCAACCTGCGCTGTGTATACTGCATGCCGAAGGAGGGTGTGTCTTTCCTCGGGCATGAGGACATTCTCAGTTACGAAGAGATATTAAGGATTGTGGACGCTGCCGTAAAGACGGGTATCATCAAAGTACGTGTGACCGGCGGGGAACCCCTCGTACGGCGCGGAGTTACAGACTTTCTCACATCCCTCACGAAGCTGGAGGGCCTGCGGGACATCAGCCTGACAACAAACGGGATCCTCCTGGAAGACTATGCCGAAGAAATATTCAATGCCGGCATAGGGAGGATAAATGTCAGTCTTGACTCCCTCTCCCCCGACAAATACAGAGATATAACCAGAGGTGGTGATATCAACAGGGTGATTCGAGGAATACGAAAGGCACACGACAACGGATTCTCACCTATCAAGATCAACGTGGTCGCGATAAAGGGGTTTAATGATGACGAAATAATCGATTTCGCGAAACTTACCATAGACAAACCCTACCAGATACGATTCATCGAATTCATGCCGATAGGTGAATCAGCCCTGGAAAACAGTCTGGGATACCTCTCCAACGATGAGGTCATAAAGAATATAAACAGCTTCAGCCCCTTGGAACCCGTAAACGAAGAGCATGGCAAGGCAGACGGTCCAGCATCTTTGTACACTCTGAATGGGGCAAAGGGGGAAATTGGTTTCATCAGCGCCATGAGCCACGAATTCTGCAACTCCTGTAACAGGCTCCGCCTGACGGCCGACGGGCACCTCAGGGCATGCCTGCTCTCAGATGAGCCAACAGCTGATCTCAAGATACCTCTGCGTGACGGGTGCAGAAATTCCGAGCTGGAGGCCCTTATAAGAGACCTTATCAGCAGGAAACCGGGCAGCTACAAAACTGGTTGCCAACAAATCCATAGAAGAAAGTGCGCGACGAATATGTCTTCAATAGGCGGATAAACCAGTAATTTTAGGTACAGAAAGTATGGTGCAATCCTATGGCAACCGGACCACGGTCCCCAGCCGGATATTATATGGACAGACGCGAAAAGGAGCTGATCCAGCGCCTCCTGAAACCCATGGATGGCGAACGCCTGCTCGATGTGGGTTGCGGAGCGGGAGACTATCTTCGTTTCTTTAGGGAAAATGGGTGCAGCGTAACAGGCACCGATCCATCACAGCGCATGCTGGATACGGCAAGAGAAAAATTGGGACAGAGGGCCGATCTCTGTCCGGGCAACTCCGAAGATCTTCCCTTTTCCGATAACGAGTTTGACATTGTCACCCTGATCTTCCCCAACCCGGCATGCAACCTCCGGAATGCGATAAACGAGGCAATCAGAGTATGCAGCGGAAGGATATTCCTCGGAACCATAAACCGGTATTCCCCGGCTTCAGCGTATGGAATGGGAAAGACCGCCTTAGATCCATATGGCGATTCTCTTCCTTCAAGCATTCCTGAGATGACCAGACTGATCAGATCGGCGCTTTCGGATACCACGATAAAATGGGGCAGTGTTATCTTTTTTCCGCCGGGGTGGTATCCGGCCATCTCTTTTTTCGAAGAGAGAGTTCCCTCCATGAGAAATCCATTTGGTTCATTTATCGGGCTTGCCTTTCCGGTCACCTACACCCGCATAACTATACAGGACCCCCTTGGGGAAGCATCGGAGGCGAAGGCGGCAGGCGGATATCCCGAGCCCGGCGCCGCAAGAAGGAGAACAGGCGGATGAAAGAAACAATTCTCTATGAAAAGCTGGACAATGATTATGTAAGATGTCATCTCTGCGCTCACAGATGCAGGATAGCCCCATCAAAAATAGGCATCTGCGGGGTTCGGGAAAATCGGAGTGGAACACTCTACTCACTGGTATATGGAACATCGATAGCAGAAAGCATAGACCCTATCGAGAAGAAGCCCCTGTTCCATGTATATCCAGGTTCTAAATCCTATTCCATAGCCACCGTTGGGTGCAATTTCAGGTGCGACTTCTGCCAGAATTATGACATATCACAGGTATCGCGCAGGAAGGAAAAGATCAGGGGGCACAGCTCCATGCCGGAGGAGATTATAGAAAGAGCACTGAGGTCAGGATCAAAAACCATCGCGTACACATACACCGAACCTACGATATTCTTTGAATACGCGCTGGATATAGGAAAGATGGCACATAAAGAGGGTATCAAGAATGTCTTTGTTACCAACGGCTTCATGACTGGGGAGGCGCTTGAAGAAATAGCCCCTTGGCTCGATGCGGCGAATGTTGACCTCAAATCATTCCGCAACGGATTCTATAAGAAGTACTGCGGAGGGAAACTCCAGCCGGTTCTGGACAGCCTGAAGAAAATGAAGGATCTCGGCATCTGGGTAGAGGTAACAACTCTCATCATACCAACCCTGAATGACAGCAAAGAAGAACTGCGGGACATCGCCCGGTACATCCATTCACTCGGCCCGGAAACTCCCTGGCATATCAGCCGATTCCACCCACAATATAAGATGCAAAACATCCCCCCTACCCCGCTGACAACGATACACATGGCATCAGAGATAGGGAAAGCAGCCGGCCTCAAATATGTTTACTCCGGCAACGTCCCGGGTAATGAGGGAGAAAGCACCTATTGTTCAAATTGTGGGAGACTGTTGATAAAAAGATATGGATTTAATGTTAAAAAGATAGATCTGAGAGAATCAAAATGCCCCGCGTGCAAAACCCCGCTGGACGGTATCTATGAAAATCCCTAGGACAATATCTAAGAATCTGTCACGATATCATCCTCTTCATAGGATTCCGCAAGCACATCGCGGGCCCTTTCCAAATACCTTGAAGGCACCATTATCCTTACCTCACCAAGGCCATTGAGGGTAAGACCATAGATGACACCTACTGCTTCGTACTGAAGTTTTACAGGAATGCCCTCCGCTTTAAGTCTTCCAGCCACGATATTCGCGTTTATCATCCCGGATGCCACGTCGGCAACTTCCCATTTTTCTTCTTCCATATTATGACACCATCTCACTCAAGGGCAGGCCACATATCCCTTTTTACACTACTCTCTACTATTTTGTATCTTCGCACTCTACAAGTACCAGGCTGTGTACATTGATGAAAATACATTTGTCAATAATAAAGCGATGGGTGTCGGTTCTTTGCCCTGACGCCCTGATTTTTACTTGACATATTTTCCTCTATTTTCCATTGTCTGATTTTGCTGTAATACTTCTTGACATATAACGGTAATGCGTTTAGTCAGTTGGCAGGTTTTGTCAGATTTTTAATGTATGGCGTGTGTTTTTGAACGTGAACGGCTGTAACCAAGAGGGAGATTATGGTCTGATCATTTAAAGCCCTGTTTTTCGAAACGAGAGACAGGGCTGTTGTTTTTTGTGAGCGGGTTAGGTTTTTATCAAGAACCATATAAACACTGTTGTACATAACGAGGAAAACCAATGCCAGAGCAGGAACGATCTTTGACAACGAAAGTGAAGCGCGCTGTGAGTAGCAATCCAGGGGAGCATATTCTAAGCGTTCTCAAAGCTGGATTAGCGACGACACCATTTTGTGGTGGCATAGCTTCACTAATGAACGACTATATTCCTTCCGGCAAAATCCACCGCTTGGAGCAATTTGCCGAGAGACTATCTGAAGACCTAAACAGACTCAAAGATCGTGTCGATGAAAACATAATACTGACTGATGAATTTGCTTTCATTTTCGAAAAATGTTTCAGAGGTGTAGCTGAGAACTACCAGTCGGAGAAGCTAGAATCATTCAGAAATATATTGGTAAATTCCGCCATAGGAACCAACCTTTCCGAAGACGAGAAAGAATTTTTCCTGAATCTAGTTACTACGCTTTCAGTTCTTCATATCCGAGTACTTAAATTTATGGCCCACCCACTGCAATATCTCGAAATGCAAGGCATTCCAGCAGATCAAATCAGGGGGGATTTTTCTCAGTTTTTCCTAATTGCGATGCCTGACGTCGATCTAGAGGTAATCAAGTCAGCATTTGGTGATCTACATCAATATGGGTTCATCAACACTGACAAGACGGTCTTTTCAGCTATGACCTCTGGTCAGGGGCTTGGCCTGCTGGGGAATCGCGTTTCAGAGCTGGGCAGGAGATTTATTGAATTCTGTAGTCGCCCGAATTAACAACCGAAAAATAGCGACAGTGACTATTTTTCACTTGCCCCACGCGCCACCTACAATTGTCCCTCAATTCGGATATACTTGAAAGATTAAAAGTTTCTTGTAACGGGGTCTCGAATCTTTGGAAAAATTTGAAGAAAACATTGAGAAAACAGGCTATGTTTTAGAATTTAACGTGTCATCCTTGTTAAAGAAGCATGGTTGGAGTGTCATTAACAATAAATACTATATTGATGACGTTCAACCGGCAGTGAGGGAGATGGATATAGTTGGATACAAGGCTAGGATTGTATCGGGGTTCACTCTTTATACGGTATTGATAATTAGCTGTAAAAAAAGCGAAAAAAACTGCTGGGCTTTAATCTCAAAAGACAGAGATGACAAAGATCCAAATATAAGATGGTATCCGTTACACCTTTGGGCAAATGACAAGGGTTTGAATTACATTTTAAACTTGCCGGAATTTCAAGAAGAATATCTTGAACTAATCAACTCTAAAAACATTTTTCCGAAAATATTTACCCCTTCCTCCCATATTTTTGCTTTTCAAGAAATGAATAAAAAAAGTGGTTCTGTTCAGAACGATAAAAATATTTTTTCTTCCGTAACATCTTTAATGAAAGCTCAGGGCTACGAAATTAGTTCGCTAAGTAAACGAAAACGGGAATCGTGTATTTATCAATTTAATCTTTTATCCATTGTGGACACAGATTTGCTGGAAATTTTTTTGAATGAAAAGGGACCAAGCGCGCACCCAATTGATGAGGCAAAATATATAGGTAATTACATTATAAACAACCAAGAGACATGCGTAAAAATACACTTTATTACTTATTCAGCTTTAGATTCGGTTCTTGATTGTTATGACACGTTAAATTCTTGTAACTTGAATTTTTTTAAAAATCACCATAAATCATTTTTTGAAGATATTTTGATTGACTATGAAAAGAAAGAGGTCTTCATAAAAGAATTTATTGAGGATATTCTTTGGTATATTAACCACGAACTACGAAGACACGATAACTCACACAAAAATTTGAAGGATTTGTATTTGGGCTGGGATAAAGAAAAAAAGATTGCTTTAATTGAGCTTGAAATTGATCAGGATGCTATCGATCATTTAAACTCAGATGCAAGAACAAAAGCAGTAGTAGGTAAGTCATTGAAAAAGTTTTATCGTTACACTGGAGAACTTCTATTTTCAGAAGTGGACGTCCCATTTTAATCCAGCGGGAAATTCCCGTTCGTAAGGGCGGAGATGAGAGCAATATCCAGTAGTCTTTCGTATATATGAAAGACAGACTGGACAAGTGAAACTTGAATCAGAAGATACCACGTCCGTGAGGGCGTGGAGATTCATAACCGGTTAAATCAACAGTGTCATCAATGGAGATGCAGAATTATGGATACTTTACGAGTCGACATTTGTTATCGCCCCTTACGGATCGGGTGGGCTATTAAGTCAGATGACTTCGACGCGTTTCGAAAAGTAGTTAGATATTCATATGCACTTTGGGGTGGCCAATTCAATCCAATATTATTTGTTGATTGTGAAGATGAATCGAGTCGGCTAATTGATTTGTTTAGAGTAGATATGATTATCCCTGTTGGCGATAGCGACAAAGTTGGAGACTTTCCAAAGAAATATCCATATCTAATACAACCCTTTTTCCATGATTCGATCTTTATGAAAGGCAGCGAGCACTCTCATCCAAGCTCAAATGTGCTCGATATACACAATGCGTTGGCATATTTACACGATAAACCAGAATGGAAGAAAATAAAGGACTATGGCGTACATTATTATTCTTGGGCCGCAGACGATCCGTTGGCTGATATTTTTTTATCTCAATTAGGGGGCTATCCAGATAAAGATGAAATTGGTAAAGATTATCTTGAGTTGTTAAGAAGAGCCTCCGAATTTACAGAGATTTCATTGGATTCATCAGAACCAATATCCGCCGTTACGGTTGACCATCCAAGTATTTCCTATCTTTCACGTCACGGTATGAAACGGCACTATGGAATAGACCAAGGTTGGAAGAGCCCCGGTTTCTTTGTGGGACGTGTCACAAATCTTGAAGACTTAGTGTGTCACTGGAATCTAAGAGCCTGTGACATACCCTTGTGGTTTATTGATCCCCAATATCTTGAACGCTATACAGTCCTTCTTCCAGCATGGGAAAAGGCAATGCAGGATAAAGTGGATAGTTATCGTCATGAATGGGATAGAAACGTAGCCGTCTGGACCCGATGGAAAGACCTTGATGAAGCATGCAAGCCGTTTGGTGAAAGTAAGCTTCTGCGTTGTCGTGTATCGGATGGGACGTGGAATGGACTAAATGTCCGAGCGCCGATGATGTATTTTGGGGAAGCGTCTGTACTTGGGGTTATGAGCGGTGAAAATAGTAAGCCGAGGGTCTCATTTGCATTGTCTGATAAGCCTTTCTGTGGTGATATATGGTTTCATCAACAGCATTTAGTTGCTTCTGTTTCTTTTATTGGCGGTTTGTATGGAGATGAGCAGCATACATTTCATGTACCATATTTACCGGAGCTTAATGAGTTTTATGCTCGTACGATGCATTTCCAATATGACAAACTACGCATCGAGCCGGAAAGAATAGGTATTGTCATCGATGCAGCAGATCACGATAGCTTTCTGTATGCGTTACCTATCGCGGAATTAACGGAACGTATATTTGATATGGCAGGATATGAAGCAAATTTAAGCAATGCGGGATTAATTACAAAACAACTGATCACTAAACTTGGTGGCGTTCAAGGTGGACGGGTGTTTAAGGTGCCAGGAGTACGGCGGCTATTAAAGACTCATGGGCTTAATGCATCTATAACAAAGAGAACGGCACTGGATACTATAGGCTCTAAAGATCCCGATCGTCCAGATGCAAAATTTAGTGACCATAAAGAGCTATATATAGAATCACGACCAACTGGCAAGGAGCTTACACCAGACGCAGTTTTCGGTTACCTGGTGGGCAATGGTTTGTTTCGTGTCGGTGCGGATTTGACTTGTCCCTCATGCAAAATAAATTCATGGATTCCTCTGGATTCATTGAAACAGAAAGTTGTGTGCGACTTATGTGGGCATGAACACGACGTAACGAGAAATCTCACTGATGTAAATGAATGGCATTACCGTAGATCAGGTGTGCTCGGAGTAGAGAAAAATGCTCAGGGAGCAGTGCCGGTTACTCTTACCCTCCAACAACTAGATACAAATTTTCATGGTGGATTACATAATAATATGTATTCACCATCATTGGATTTAACGCCTAAGCCAGATGTAGAAGGCACTAAGTGTGAAACAGATTTTGTTTGGGTTATCCCAAGGGCATATCCGCGAAGAACTGTAGTTATTTTGGCCGAATGTAAAGATCAAGGACCAATCACGAGTGATGATGTTTCGAATTTGAAACGAATTGCAGATGCTTTACCTATGAAGCGTTTTAAAACATTCATAATTCTGTCGAAGATTTCACCATTTACAGACGATGAAATAAAAATCGCGAAAACATTAAATGACCAATATCGTCAACGTGCTATTCTACTTTCCGCCAATGAGTTAGAACCATATTTCATACGTGAGCGAACAAAGGATGAATCTGGTAGAGACTTAAGATGGTATAGCCCAGAAGAAATGGCGAATTCGACAGCGCAGCTATATTTTACACATGAAGAAGTTGATTGAAGAAGTTGATGCTGACAATAAGGATGTAGAGTGAAAAAACATGTGGCTTGAATACAAGAATGCTAACAAGGCAAACGCACTCGGACTTTAAATTACGCAGATCTTCATTTGCAGTTGGTGATTTGCACTGTTATGTTTTCAATCCAGCTCTGCACTCCGGACATACAGGCAGAATAATGAACAAAGGATAATTGAATGGCGAGACTGACCGAACAGGAACAGCAGGAGATTATCCGCTATATCGAAGCGGATAAACCGTTGCCGGACAAATACCGTTTCCTCTTATTTGAGGACAAGCGCGAGGTGGAACTGGTCTGGAGTGGCAAGACGAGCGAGGTCTGCAATATCGTTCTCCCGTTTCAAGTGATCGAGCAGGTGGATGAGCCGCGGGCCGAGAAGCCGGAGGATACAGCGGCCCAGTTGTCTCTTTTTGACGAGCGCGGGCGGCAGCTCAAAGGCTGGACGAATAAACTCATCTGGGGCGACAATAAGCTGATTCTCGCGTCGTTGAAGAACGGGCCGCTGCGTGAGGAGATTGAGACCCAGGGCGGACTGAAACTGATCTACATCGATCCCCCATTCGACGTGGGCGCGGATTTTTCGATGGATATAGAGATCCCGTCTTCCGACGGGACCTCTGACACCTTCACGAAGAAGCCAAACATCCTGGAAGAGATCGCCTACCGCGACACCTGGGGCAAAGGCGCGGATTCGTTCATTGCCATGATCTACGAACGGCTCGTTCTCATGCGTGATCTTTTGGCCGAGGACGGGAGCATATATGTGCATTGTGATTGGCGGGTTAATAGTCACATCCGGATGGTTTTAGATGAAGTATTTGGAGCGGATAGATTTATAAATGAAATTGTGTGGTGTTATACATCTGGCGGGAAAAGTGTCAGGATGTTTTCCAAAAAGCACGACACCATACTTTTTTATTCAAAAACCAGTGGCTATATATTTAATGATGATGATGTAAGAATTCCGTATAGCGAAAAAACGTTAGCTAATTATAAAAAAGGGTTAATGGGATCGTCTTACACTGCTGAAGTGAAGTTAAACGAGAAAGGTAAAATCCCTGAAGATTATTGGAATATTTCAATAGCAACGAAAAGTTTAATTGAGAATCTCGGATACCCAACTCAGAAACCAGAACAACTTATTGAACGCATAATCAAAGCCTCTTCCAACGAAGGCGACCTCGTGGCCGATTTCTTCTGCGGTTCCGGCACCACGGCTGCGGTGGCTGAGAAGTTGAACCGAAAGTGGATCGTCAGCGACCTGGGCAAATTCGCCATCCACACCACGCGCAAGCGAATGATCGGCGTTCAGCGTCAACTTAAGGATGATGGCAAGGACTACCGTGCCTTTGAGATCCTCAACCTGGGCAAGTATGAGCGGCAGCACTACATCGGCGTAAACCTGAACCTGCGCGAGGAAGAGCAGCAAAAACAGATCGAAGAGAAGGAGGCCGCATTCCTCGACCTGATCCTGCGCGCCTATCGTGCAGAGAAGACCGAAGGCTTCGGCACCTTCCACGGCAAGAAGGCTGGACGGCTTGTCGCTGTCGGCCCGGTTAACCTGCCCGTGACGCGACTCTTCGTCGAAGAGATCATTCTGGAGTGCCGCAAAAAGCACATTACGAAGGTGGACATCCTGGGCTTTGAATTCGAAATGGGACTGTTCCCGAACGTGCTGGACGAGGCACGCGCCAAGGGGATCGACATCGCGCCGAAGTACATCCCGGCCGAGGTTTTCGACAAGCGGGCGGTGGAGAAGAATCAAGTGGTGTTCCATGATGTGGCGTTCATCGAGGTTAAACCGCATGTAAAGAAGAACAGCGCGGCAGTGGAGTTGACCGATTTTTCTGTTTTCTATTCGCAGGACTCTATCGCCAACGCCGAGGCCGCCATCAAGAATAAGGGCAGTCGCATAGTTGTGGAGAAGGGGCAGATAGTGAAGGTGAGCAAAGACAAGGACGGCATCGTCAACCGTGAAGTGCTCACAAAAAACTGGACCGACTGGATCGACTACTGGGCAGTGGATTTCGACTTCGAGAGCAAGCGCGAGATCATCCGGGTGAAAGACGAAGACAGTAGGGAGTGGGAAGAACGCTGGACAGGGGATTTTATATTCGAGAACGAGTGGCAGTCATTCCGGACAAAGAAAGACCGCTCCCTGGAACTGAAGAGCATTTTCCACGAATGCACGCCGGGACGGCGCAAGCTCGCAGTAAAGGTGGTGGACATCTTCGGCAACGACACGATGACCATTGTTGAGGTGACGGTATGAGCAAAACGCAGAAGATCGAAATTCTTGACAGGGAAATCGCCCTTCAGACCAGAAATAAGGAAGATTATATCTGTATCACCGATATTGCACGGTATAAAAATTCAGACCGTACCGATGATTTGATCAGAAATTGGCTAAGAAACAGGAACACAATTGAGTTTCTCGGCATATGGGAGCATCTGAATAATCCAGATTTTAAACCCGTCGAATTCGACGGGTTTAAAAAACAGGCGGGACTCAACAGTTTCACCCTTACACCCAAGCAGTGGATTGAAAAAACCGGCGCCATTGGTATTTTTTCCAAGGCGGGACGCTACGGAGGCACCTACGCGCATAAGGACATCGCCTTTGAGTTTGCATCATGGATATCCGTTGAATTCAAGCTCTACCTTATCAAGGAATTCCAACGACTCAAAGAAGAGGACTTCAAGCAGCTCGGCTGGGATATCAAAAGGAATCTTGCAAAAATCAACTACCGCATCCATACCGACGCAATCAAGGAGAACCTTGTGCCGCCGGAACTCACGCCGCAGCAGATAAACCTGGTTTATGCCACGGAGGCGGATGTGCTGAATATGGCGCTCTTTGGAATGACGGCGAAGGACTGGCGCGAGAACAACCGTGGCAAGAAAGGTAATATCAGAGATTATGCCAATGTCTCCCATCTGGTTTGTCTCTCTAATCTGGAAAACCTCAACGCCCTTTTTATTAATGAAGACCTGGCCCAGAAAGACCGGCTGATAAAGCTGAACGCCATTGCCATTCAGCAGATGAAGCTTCTTATCGATGACCATGGCATCAGAAAGCTGGAAGGAGGGGAATAATGGCGCTACACAAAAACTTCCCAGATTCACCACATGCTGTCCTCGATCCGGACATCCGCTGGTTTCCTGCTGATGAAGCCTTGCGGGAAACGAGCATGGACAAACTCATGCCGCCTCTGGTATCGCAACTACGCAAGAAAGTGAAAGAGTTCCGGGACGGCGGCTACGTCGGCGCGGCCGACACCAGCAAGAGCCTGCTTAACTGGTGGTTCAATACTCCGCACATGCTGGAGCAGACTGGCGGAGCTATGATCCAGTTTCAGTACTATTTCGCCCAACGCGAAGCATTGGAAACAATTGTTTATCTGTACGATGTTGCAGGCGTTGAGGATAAGTACGACATGATGCGTTTCGACGCGACTGGCCTCGTGTCGGGAACCAGCTTCGACGAGACATGGCGGCGCTTTGTAGTCAAGATGGCTACAGGAAGCGGCAAGACAAAGGTGCTCAGCCTTGCGCTCGCGTGGAGTTTCTTCCACAAACTCTACGAGCCGGACTCACAACTGGCACGCAACTTCCTGGTAATCACGCCCAACATAATTGTGCTGGATCGTATCTATAAGGATTTCCAAGGACTGCGTATTTTCTTTGAAGACCCGGTGCTTCCAGACAACGGCGTGGATGGTCACAACTGGCGCGATGATTTTCAACTCACCCTGCACAAGCAAGACGAGGTCACCATCACCAGACCCACCGGTAATATCTTCCTCACCAATATTCACCGGGTTTATTCGGGCGAGGACGTCCCCCCTTCACCGAACGATGAAAACACCATGGATTATTTCCTGGGCAAACGGCCTACCGGGGCGACCACGGATTCCAAGGTGGATTTGGGTATGATCGTCCGGGATATCGACGAGTTGATGGTCTTGAATGACGAGGCACACCACATCCACGATCCGCGCATGGCCTGGTTCAAATCCATAGAAGACATTCATAACCGGCTGCTTCAAAAAGGTGGTTCGCTTGCCTTGCAGGTGGATACGACGGCCACACCCAAGCACAACAACGGCGCTATCTTCGTGCAGACCATCGCCGATTATCCGCTGGTGGAAGCAATCTCTCAGAACGTAGTCAAACACCCTGTCCTGCCCGACGCGCCCAGCCGTGCCAAGCTCTCCGAGCGGCAAAGCGCGAAATACACTGAAAAGTACGCCGATTACATTGATCTGGGCGTGATCGAATGGCGGAAGGCGTATATTGAGCACGAAAAGGTGGGCAAAAAGGCTATCCTGTTCGTGATGACCGACGACACGCGCAACTGCGATGATGTCGCGGAATATCTGGAAGGTCACTATCCCGACTTAAAGGACGCTGTCCTGGTTATCCATACAAAGAACAACGGCGAGATTTCCGAGGTGCAGTCAGGTAAAGCCAAAGAAGAACTGGAAGGCTTACGCAAACAGGCCAATGAGATTGACAACGCCGATAACCGGTTCAAGGCCATAATCTCCGTGATGATGCTCAAAGAGGGGTGGGACGTGAAGAATGTCACCACCATCGTGGGCTTGCGCGCCTATTCTGCCAAGAGTAACATTCTCCCGGAACAGACGCTGGGCCGTGGACTTCGGAAGATGTACCCAGAGGATGTGCCCGAGCAAGTCAGTGTAGTCGGCACCAATGCCTTTATGGACTTTGTCGAATCTATCCAGGCCGAAGGCGTGGTTCTGGAACGTAAGGCGATGGGGGAAGGGACTGCGCCCAAAACGCCGCTGGTGGTGGAGATTGACAGAGAGAACGAGAAGAAAGACATTGATGCGCTGGACATTGAAATCCCTATTCTTACACCCCGCGTCTACCGCGAATATAAAAACCTCAACGACCTGGACGTGGCCGCGCTGGGACATCAACACGTGGCCTACCTGCAGTTTAGTGAGGAAGAGCAACGGGAGATCGTCTTCAAGGACATCACCACCGGTGAAGTCACCCATACCACGATTCTCGACACGGCCGGTGTCGCCGATTACCGCAGCGTGATCGGCTATTTTGCGCAAACCATCATGAAGGATTTGCGGCTGGTCAGCGGCTACGACGTTCTCTACGGCAAAGTCAAAGCATTCGTACAGGATGAGTTATTTGACCGCCCGGTAGAACTTGAAAGCCCCAACACGCTACGCAACCTGTCCGAACTGGTCCCAACAAAAATGCTGATAGAAACTTTCAAGAAGGCGATTAACGCTCTTACCGTGCAAGACAAGGGCAACGCCGAAATCCGCGACACTATCAAACTTCGCCAGACCCGCCCGTTTGTAGCCAAAGATCAGGGCTACCTGGTCCCGAAGAAAAGCGTCTTCAACCGAATCATTGGTGACAGCCAACTGGAACTCCGCTTCGCCGGTTTCCTCGAAGATTGTTCAGACGTGCTGTCATACGCAAAAAACTATCTGGCCGTGCATTTCAAGCTCGATTACGTGAACTCCGATGGAGATATCTCCAACTACTACCCGGATTTTATGGTCAAGCTGTCGGGCAAGCGGATTGTCATTGCCGAAACCAAAGGGCAGGAAGATTTGGACGTGCCACTGAAGATGGCGCGGCTGCGGCAATGGTGCGAAGACATCAACGAGATGCAGTCTGATGTAACGTATGATTTCGTGTACGTGGACGAGGAAAGCTTCGAGAAATATAAACCGAAGTCGTTTGCGGATTTACTGGCCGGCTTTCGAGAATATAAAGGGGAACCACCTTTGTAGTCTATAGAACGAACATCGTTAAATCAAAAAGAAGGAGAAGAAGATTACAATGTTAGAGGATCCAAAAGTATTTCTGAAAAGTTTGCAAAGCGCAATTGAAGGGTTTTCCAGGGTCGATAAAGAGAGTCTGAAAGCATTTGGAAATCTCAATGAAACTGCTCTCAAACCAGGGTCTCTGGACCGGAAGACTAAGACGTTAATGTGTGTTGCTATCGGAATAGCCACTCACTGCGAATACTGCATTTCCGCCCGCACTGCGCAAGCTGTTCAAGCTGGCGCCACACGTGAAGAGCTTATAGAGACTGCATCGGTTGGTCTTATGATGGGAGGCAGCCTGGCAATGGGCCCCATTGTGACACTGTTTGTAGACACTATTAATATGCTTGTTCCAGAGACAGGTAAATAGCAGATTAGAAAAGGGGGACAATATGACGACTGATTATTCTGAAATCTATGAACGCTCCATCAATCATCCTGAAGAATTCTGGGGAGAGGCTGCTGAGGCGGTACAGTGGGAGAAAAAGTGGGACAAGGTACTGGATGACAGCAACAAGCCATTCTACAAATGGTTTGTCGGAGGCAAACTGAACACCTGCTACAATGCATTGGATTATCATGTACAAAACGGTCGGGAAAGCCAGACAGCCATAATCTACGACAGCCCTGTAACAGATACGATCAGGAAAATGACCTACAGCGAACTCCTTGAGGCAGTTTCAATGTTTGCAGGTGTCCTTAGAGACCTTGGAGTATCAAAGGGAGATACTGTTATCATCTATATGCCCATGATCCCGGAAACCGTGGTCTCTATACTTGCCTGCGCGAGGATAGGCGCCGTGCATTCCGTGGTATTCGGAGGATTTGCACCCAACGAGCTGGCAATCCGCATAGACGACGCGAAACCAAAGGTCATGGTATCCGCGTCCTGCGGTATTGAAGGGGAAAAAATCCTTCCCTACAAACCGCTTCTGGATAAGGCAATCGAAATATCTGAACACAAGCCGGGAAAATGCGTTATCTTCCAGCGCCCACAGGTTGAAGCTCCACTTGTACTGGGTCGCGACTTTGACTGGGAAACCCTGATGAGCAAATCTCAGCCGGCGGATTGCGTCGCGGTATCGGCTACAGATCCCCTTTACATACTCTACACATCCGGAACAACCGGCAAACCGAAGGGCGTGGTGCGTGACAATGGCGGTCACGCTGTAGCAATGAAATGGTCGATGAAATACCTCTACGACGTAAATCCGGGTGAAGTCTACTGGGCCGCGTCTGATCTAGGATGGGCTGTCGGTCATTCATACATCGTGTACGCCCCACTGCTGACAGGCTGCACGACCGTCCTGTATGAGGGGAAACCTGTCGGGACTCCGGATCCGGGGGCATTCTGGCGCGTCATCTCCGAACATGGAGTTTCAGCACTGTTTACGGCTCCGACAGCATTCCGCGCCATAAAGAGAGAGGACCCGGATGCGGAATATCTGAAAAAATATGATATAGGATCGTTGCGGTATCTCTTTCTGGCCGGAGAACGACTTGATCCCGACACCTACCATTGGGCGGTTGATATGCTGAAGATACCGGTAATCGATCACTGGTGGCAGACGGAAACCGGGTGGGGCTGTGCCGCGAATTGCATGGGAATCGAGCAGTTTCCAATAAAAGCAGGCTCCCCTACAAAGGCCGTTCCGGGATATGACGTGCAGATTGTGGATTCAGAGGGAATACAACTCCCTGCCGGGGAAGACGGCATTATAGCAATCAAACTTCCCCTCCCCCCGGGGTGCCTGCCGACCCTGTGGAACGACGATAAGCGATTTCTTGAATATGTAACCGAAATACCGGGATTTTATGTGACCGGCGATGGGGGACATATAGACGAAGACGGTTATCTCTTCATAATGGGTCGCCTTGATGACGTCATAAATGTGGCAGGTCACAGGCTCTCCACCGGCTCCATGGAAGAGATCATGGCAGAGCACAGGGCCGTAGCGGAGTGCGCCGTGCTTGGAGCAAATGACCGGTTGAAGGGCCAGGTTCCTGTCGGGTTTGCCGTCCTGAAGTCCGGGGTTGATCGCGATCCGGATGAAGTCACCAGGGAACTGGTACAGATGGTGCGGTCAAGTATCGGGGCCGTTGCCTGCTTCAAACAGTGCGCCATCGTCAATGCCCTGCCCAAGACCCGCTCCGGCAAGATACTGAGAGGAACCATGCGCAAGATAGCCAATGGCGAAGATTATACTATTCCCTCGACGATTGAAGATGAATCCGTTCTCAGCGATATTGAAGAGGCAACGGCAAAGATAGGTCTGGGAAAATAAGACAGAATGGAAGATATCCTGCAGAGGGCAATCGACAAAAAAACAGAAGGTCCTGTCTGTCTGAATATGGCCCATACTATGGGGTAAGGTCACAATAACGCGAGAGGGGCTTGCAGACTCCAGAGACAGGTAAATAGCAAATGAGAAAAAATGAGAAAAGGGGAAAGAATGGCCCCCCGTTTGCCCCTTATAGGAAAAGTGCGTAATCCCGCCTTGGCGGGACCATTCTTCAAAGAAATGACTTATAAACGAACTTACACAAAAAAGTTGAATTATCATGCGAGTGCTCATCGCCACTACATGTAAGCCCGACGATCGAAAGACCCTTTGTGTAATCCGTGCACTGGCGTTGAGTGGCGCTCAGGTCACAGTGGGTGGGGATCGATTTCTGGGCGAAGCATTCTACTCTCGATTCTCAGATCGAAGAATTCGCTACCCACATCCCAAAGATGACATAAATGGATTCATTCAATGTTTGATGCATCATGTTGCTGGCCAGAAATATGATGTCTTGCTGCCGATGTGTAACTACACAACAATCGCGCTCGCAGCTCATCGAGAGGAATTCAGCCCATATGTTCGAGTACCCGTGCCAGATTATGACTCGCTCTTTCAAACTCGAGATAAGCTGCAAACCCTTGAAATCGCTCGCCAGATCGGGATTGAAACACCTCTCACGTACTGTGTACATGAGAGTCAGGAGTTGGAAGCGATAGCTGAAAAAATCAGCTACCCTTGTGTAATCAAACCGAGGCAAGGGGCTGCTGGAATTGGGCTTATGTTCCCCGGCTCGAAGGAGGCCTTGATACGGTGCTACAACAGCCTGCCTTCAAAATCTGACATGGTGTTCGTTTATGATCGTCCTCTTGTGCAAGAATACGTGCCGGGTGAAGTCCACGATGTATGTCTCCTGTTCAATCGGGGACAAGCGCGTGCTGCGCTAACTCAAAAAAGACTGAAGATGTATCCACGCCGTGGAGGTGTTGGAATTCTTAATGAAACAACCGACGAGCCGGTACTGAGGGATCAGGCGATTGCGCTTCTTGAGGCCATGAGATGGCACGGTCCCGCTCAAGTGGAATTCAAAATCGATCCAAGAGATGGAACTGCCAAATTGATGGAAGTCAACGGGCGGTTCTGGGGAACATTAGATCTCTCGATCCAGGCAGGTATGAACTTCCCTTTGATGGCGTGCAAGATGGCGATCGATGGTGATATTGACCCAGGTTTTGAGTATAAGATTGGTCTGCGGTACCGCTGGGCGTTTCCATTTGGACTGCTTTATGCCATGGAGACGGGGGGAGGGTGGAGTTCGCTACGGGAATTCTTTCGCTTCGAGCCCAACTCGGTGTCCGATTTCCGGCCTTTGGATCCGTTGCCAACTTTAGCCGAGATTCTCTATATCGCCCGTCGTGTGTGGTGGCACCGTAGTATTCGACCAACTCGAAGCGGATAGCCAGCGGAACGAATGGGGGGATCAGTCTGGGTTTAGGTACAGGTTAGATGGTTTAATCGGAAAAAGGAGGTGCAAGGAGATCCTATGAATAATTTTACGGAACATACCATTGGAGGACTTCTTGAGGATGTATCTTCAAGATTTCCCGAACAGGATGCGCTGGTCTTTCCTGAAAGGGGTATACGGCTGTCCTATAGAGATTTCTATCTGGAATGCGAAAGGGTGGCAAAGGGATTTATGGCCCTTGGGGTCAAGCAGGGCGACCATGTATCTGTATGGACGACCAACCTTCCTGAATGGGTATACATGCAGTTTGGCCTCGGTATGATAGGTGCCGTACTGGTTACGGTCAATACGAATTACCGTTCAAGTGAGCTTGAATATATCCTTTCCCAGTCTGATTCCACCACGCTTGTTTTCATGGAGGAAAGCAAGGGTGTCTCTTTTTATGAGACCGTCATGGAGGTAATCCCGGGGCTGGAGGATTCCATGCCTGGAAAGATCGAACACGCAGGCCTACCCCTGCTGAAGAACCTTGTCTATATCGGAGACAGGCAGGAAACACCCGGCATGTTTCGTTTTGATGATCTGCTTGAGATGGGAAAGAGCATAGAGGAAAGTCAGCTCGAAGAAAGGCAGAGATCCCTCGATTCGCATGATACGATCAACATTCAGTATACCTCCGGTACAACGGGTTTTCCAAAGGGTGTTATGCTCAGTCATTATAATATAATAAATAATGGCCGGATGGTAGGCGATGTGATGGGTATGGGTCCCGGGGACAGACTTCTCATATATGTCCCGCTTTTCCATTGTTTCGGGTGTGTTTTGAGTGCCCTGAATTGCGTTTCTCATGCCTCAGCCATGGTAGTCATGGAGATCTTCGATGCATTGAAAGCACTGGAGTTTGTCCACAGAGAAAGATGTACTGCCATAAACGGGGTCCCTACTATGTTTATGACCATGCTGAACCATGAGAGGTTCAAGGATTATGATATGGCTTCGCTTCGAACCGGTATAATGGCAGGCGCGCCATGCCCGGTTGATGTGATGAGGCGGGTCACGGCAGAGATGCATTGCCCGGAGGTGGTGATAGCGTATGGCCAGACCGAGTGCGCTCCGGTCATGACCATGACACGGCGAGATGATTCACAGGATATCCGGGTGTCCACCGTTGGCCGGCTACTTCCCGGGATAGAGGGCCGGATTGTTGATCCGGATACGAACAGGGAATTGCCGGCAGATGAGCAGGGTGAAATCGTGACCAGGGGCCCTTGCGTGATGAATGGATATTACAAGATGGAAGAAGAGACGGCCAAAGCCATCGACAATGACGGGTGGCTCCATACGGGGGACCTGGGAAAGATGGATATAAATGGCAATTTCCAGGTGACAGGCCGCATCAAGGAGATGGTTATCCGCGGTGGTGAAAATATATATCCCAGGGAGATAGAAGAGTTTCTGCACCCTCATCCCATGATAGACGATGTGTATGTGGTGGGTATCCCTGATAAAAAATATGGTGAGGAATTGCTCGCAGTAGTCCGGTTGAACGAAGGGGAAGATATAACCGCTCAGGACTTCATCGATTTCTGCGCCGGGAAAATCGCCAGACACAAGATACCCAAGCGATGGGAGTTCGTTGATGAATTTCCCATGACTGCAAGCGGAAAGGTCCAGAAGTTCAAGCTGGTTGAGGAGTATCTTGCACGCCACCCCGGCGATTAGGTCAGGGGCCTGACCGAAGTGAGAGGGGGGGTCTGACCCCCCATGTTTTCCCTTAAACGAAGTATCCGGGAAGAGAGAGTTTGAAGTGAATCATCCATGAGTTCCAGTGTGTTAATGGCGTCTTCCTTAACAGATTGTTCCGTACCAATTGAATCTGCTGTTGCTGATATATCCACTGTGAAAATGTGAAAACGGTCAAGCAGCATTCCGTTGAGAATTTTTGGGGCTTCGTCAATGAGTCTAAAGAGATACAGAAACTTAAGGTTTTCCTTGTAGTTATTCAGACTGGATATAATAGACCGCGTCGTTTCTTTCTTGATTCTTTGGACACCATCTTTCAGCGCGAGTATCTCTCCTGCTTTTTCGTTTTGAATATCCTTTTTCAATACTTTTTTTATGAGTTTGACCAGGTTGTAATATTTTAGACGCATGATAGCTTCAGTGCGAACCTTTGCAGTGTAGCGAAGTGACGAAACAAGCTTTGGAACATTACATTTAATTCTTTTTTTTAAGTTTTCCAGATCTATCGAATACATCTCGTCAAATGTATGTCTTCTTGATGATATTCCCATGTTTTCCAGGGCCTCTTCATATTTTTGAAGCGCATTTCCCATCAGGGAATCGTAAGCACTGGCAATATCAGCAAGAAAGGTGTCAACTTTTATTTCTTCCTGACGTGTAAGTTGAATCAATTGGGGATTGATCACTTCAGCCATAAAGAGATCGACGTCGCGTTTGAAATCCTGGAATATCGCGTACAACGTCGTTGAAAAACCTAAATCATCAACATCATCCTCACTCGTCTGATAGTCAACTTTATAGTTCCTTATGTGCTCCCGGATGTCTTTGACCAGCTTTCCGCCACGTATATCAAAGAACTGGTCTACAGTTTTCCAGACATCGAGCTTCGTTTCCCGTGATGCCTCGTCAATCGTGTTACTGATGAGCGATTTCAGCTGATTCAATTGTGCCTGAACATTTTGTATTTCTTGAAGAACTTTCATAGCTCCTTCGGTATCTTTCATTAGAATACTATGATTGATCCTGATCCAGTCATGGAGCCCGGCTGCCATAAGCGCAAAACGTTCAAGGTGATTTTTTAACAGAAGATTAAATCGGTCCCGGGTAAGCTTTTCACCGAAGAGGGTAAGAAACCTTTTGGTTTCCTTGTCGGAAAATGTACTAAGTTCCGTTTCATCTTTCCATTGTTCTACCCTGAGCATGTCTTTATGGGAAGCGTTTTCCGCGAACTGCCTGATGAGGTTAAAGAGGGTGGAAAAAGTAAATATCTGCGGCTCGGGTTTGATCACTGATATCTCTTCCAGAGTCCTGTTGACAAGGGTTTTTAAATCATTGAGTTTATCATGTTCGCTGAGATCGCAATTTATAACGAAGTAGATGTTCTCCATGAGACCCATTTTCTTAATTATGGAGAGAAACTTGATATCTGCCTGACGTATACCTGTCCTGCTGCTCACAAGGTATATGATCAGGTGGGTTCCCATAAGATAGTCCTGAATCATTGAAAGGTGGAGAGGGTTTGGAGAATCACTTCCCTGGCAATCCGCGATTTCAATGTTGTCATTAAGATTGTTAACTTCGGGAATCCGCAGTTCAAGGTCTTTCAGATATACTGCGAGTGAATCATCACCCACAAAATTCTTATGTTTGCTGAAATCTGTCCCTTCAAATCTCTTAATTTTCCCGTCCCGTGAAAGTTCTTCTCTTATCCGTTCATATCCCTTCAAGTAAGAAGTAAGTAAAACACCATTAGCATCAAGAGTCCCCTGAGGGATACGCTTCTCAACACTCAAAGACTTCAATGCTTTTTCCAGTCCTATTCGATCTTCTGCACGCCTGATGTCAAATTGATGATCATCGGAATGCCGTTCAAAAGATGGGAAAAGAATCATTGACTCCTTCATTTCAGCATTTACTTCATCCCATGTTTTGAAAAAAAGAGATGCCGTCAAGGTTGGGCCTTTCCTTATCTTTGTGACTATTGATGTTACAACTCCAGCGCCCCGCTTAAGATAATCTCCCCCTAAGAACGCATTTATAAAAGTACTCTTACCTGACTTTATGGCTCCTACCACGGCTATTTTCAGGGTGTCTTCATTAATCTGTTCTTCTATGGAATGTACTGTCTTTTCCCATTGATCAAAAGGAAATGGCGATATTCCTGAAATTGACTTTGCTGTATTGAAAAGAGACGAAAATTCATCATTTATTTGAAAAAAACTGGCTTTTATCGAGTTAAAATGATCCATGCAGCATTTCCCCTGCTTCCCTTGCCTGTTCATGATTCTGCTTATTAATGGTCTTTTCGCCCAATCTCTGCGTTATGCTCAAAAAATAATCCTCGGAATATCAAGTATATACCTGCGGTTATTTTTTTCGCACGCCTTGATCTTGAACGAAAATCCTCATAAATCAACAGAATCATTATTTCAGTTTAAACAATTTCTTTACCACTGCAACATAGGGGTCGGCTTCGCCATCGCGGCCTTCTCTCTTCAGCCCGACGACGGGATCGTGCAGTATCTTGTTCACAATAGAGTTGACGAGTATTTCTATATTTTCTCTTTCTTCCCCGCCGAGATTTCTCATCCACGAATGAGACTTTTCCATCTCCCCCTTTAGTATCTTTTCGGCCTTATTCTTTAAGTCTACTATCGTGGGAACAACCTCGAGTGCGGCGAGCCATCCGGAAAATTTGGCGACCTCTTCATCAATAATGGATTCCGCCTTTTCCGCCTCGTTAAGGCGGCTTTCCATATTCTCGTCAACTACTCCCTGGAGATCGTCAATATTATACAGGTACACATTGTCAATTTTTCCCGCGGCAGGGTCAATGTCTCTCGGCACCGCCACGTCAATAAGAAACATCAGCCGGTTTTTACGCCTGCGCAGGGCCGCCTCAATCATATCCCCGGATATAATACAATCCGGGGAACCTGTGGAACTTATTACTATATCCACTTCTCCGAGTTTCTCATCCAGAAGTTCAAACTCAACTGAGAGACCGTGAAAGTCATTAGCGAGTTTTACCGCATTCTCGTAAGTACGGTTGGTAAAGATTATCCGGTCAACTCCATTGTCCATAAGGTGTCTGGCCGCAAGTTGCGCCATCTCGCCTGCACCGACAAGAAGCACCCTTTTTCTGCCAAGCGTGCCGAATATCTTTTTGGCAAGTTTAACCGCAGCAAAGCTCACCGAGACCGCATTGTTTGCTATGGAGGTTTCGGTTCTCACCCTTTTCGCCACGGAAAAGGCATGGTGAAGCAGTTTATTCAATATGACGCCGGAGGTTTTTTGTCTCACACACAGGTGATAGGCATCCTTGACCTGCCCCAGGATCTGGGGCTCTCCCATGATCATCGAATCGAGACTTGACGCAACCCTGAGAAGATGGCGCACCGCGTCCTCATCGCGATACACATAGAGACATTTTTCCATTTCTTCAGGGGAAAGGTTGCCACGCGATGTGATAAATGCCTTCAACTTCTCTACGGCCACGTCGACGGGTTTCATGTTCGCCAACACTTCAACCCGGTTACAGGTGGAAAGATACATCACCTCTCTGACATGCGGAATATTCTTCAATTCCTTGAGAGTTTTCTCCCCTTCCCCGTATGATATGGACAACCGCTCCCTTATGCTCAGGGGGGCGCTTCTATGATTTATTCCCAGGAGGGCTATGCTCATGTTCTCCGCATCCCGTAGTAATCAGAAATTGTGTATTGTTACAAAAAAAACATTCACGCCGATAAAAGCGAAGAGAAGTCCGGCAAAGGCGATTATGGATAGAAGCGCCGCTTTCCTTCCCTTCCATCCCATGACCATTCTCTGGTGAACCAGGATGGCGTAAATAACCCAGGAGATTGCAGTAAATATCTGCTTCGGATCCCAATGCCAGCTACTTCCCCAGACGGTCCGGGCCCATATTGATCCCGCAATAATACCGACCGTCAGCAACGGAAATCCCCAGACAATACATATATGATTTATCCTGTCAAGATCCCGCAGGGACGGAAGCAGCCCGCTGAAACCACGCACTTTTTTGCTTTTTATCAGATTGTCCTGCAGCAGGTACATTGTCCCTGCCAAGCATGCCAGCGCGAAGAGGGCCCCTCCGGTAAGTAAAAGCACGACGTGAACGGGAACCCAGGGTCCGCGCAGAGCGGAAGGAATGGAAACTCCACCCATCAATCCGGCAGATGCCGCTATCATCATCACCAGAACTGCGGGAGACACAAAGGCGCCAAGCACCCGCGTCTTTGTCTTTGTCTGGAAGGCAAGATATGCGCCCGAAATGGCCCAGGCGATGAATGAAAGTGAACCATAGATGTTAGCCGATGGTGTAGAAGCCGCTCCCATCCATTGAATGACGATATAGGCCGTGTGCAGGGCGAATGCCAGAGAAAACACCCACATCGAGACCTTCGCCATCCTCACTCTACCGATGAAGAGCGAGACGATATATCCTGCCGTGCTCACGAAGTAAGCAACAAGTGCGATCCTGAAAAACATCATCTCCATAAATTCACCTGAGTGTCACCAACCTTGATGCGCTCATAAAAAACCGTCAATTTTACAGTTCCATATTCTCGCCGGTGCGGTCTCTGACGATCTCCCTTGCCTTGTCCCATTCTTCTTCTCTGATATGGCGGAGTATATCGGAATCCAGCACAGATTCAAATATCCTTTTGTTTTCCGCCGATGTGCCTCCACGGGCAATTATTTTCCTCCTGAGATTACCCATGATATCGAGGAGAATGCCATATTCAGGGCCATATTTCTCCTCCATCTTCTCCCTCAGTTTCCTGGCCAGCGCCGGGCTTTTCCCCCCGGTTGATACGGCTATCAGAAGATCTTTCCGACGAAAAATTGCAGGCACTATGAAGTTGCATCTGGCGGGCTCATCCACAATATTAACCAGTATTCCCCTGCTGCGCGAGTCGCGGTAGATTCTTTCATTGACATCGTCCCGGTCGGTTGCCCCTATCACCAGAAAGGCTCCCTCTATATGTTCTTCGCTGTAGTCATCGGGCACATGTTCTATATCCTCCTCGTCCTTCATCGCACGCAGCACCGGAGTTATAGTCTTCCCGACAAGAACAACCCTGGCGCCGCATTCGAGAAGCCTTATTGCCTTCCTTTCGGCAACATCTCCACCGCCTACGACAACGCATTTTTCATTCGAGATATCAAGACTTATGGGATAAAATTTCATCTGTTCCATCCTTATGATAAAATAAAAGAGAATAGTTATCATGAAGACCATGAAAGTTCAAGTTGCTTGAAATATCGGCAAATGGGTGGTAGTTTAAACGACAGGAGGCAAGACATGCCGGAGACAAAAGAAAAATGGATCGAGATAACCGTTCTGACACCGCCGGAACTGGTTGATGCGCTGTCAAACTTCCTGGAAGAACTGGGGGCAGACGGCGTGTTTCAGGAAGCGGAGCACAGTCCCGACGAATCGGGATTCAACAACCTTAAGGCCTCCGCGCGGGAAGAGATAAAGGCCTATCTTCCGTGGAGTCACAACTTAAAGAAACAGGCAGCCCGTATTGAAACCTATATCGACAGCCTGTCCTCACTATTTCCCAGAATGGAAAAACCGCGATTTTCCACAAAAACAATAATCGATCCCGACTGGGGTGAACAGTGGAAAAAATACTTTAAACCTCTCAGGGTGAGCAATAACATAATAATAAAACCAACATGGGAAAGATATTCCCCCGCCGGCCACGATATTGTCATTGATATAGATCCCGGAATGGCCTTCGGCACAGGGCAGCATTCTTCCACCATGATGTGCATCATGGCCATCGAGGATATACTGCTGAAGAACAGCGAACGGGAAAAGTATGACATATTGGATGTTGGCACGGGCACCGGCATCCTTGCCATATGCGCCGCAAAGCTCGGTGCACACATGGTAACAGGCATAGATATAGATCCAAAGGCCGTTGAGATAGCAGGCAAAAATGTCGTTATAAACGGGGTGGAAGACCGGATTGAGATTATCAATCGCGATATTGCCTTGTGCAGAGGCAGTTTCGATCTGATAGCGGCCAATCTAATATCGGGGGCGCTTATAAAACTTCATTCACACCTGATATCTCTGACAAAGCCCGGCGGATATATCATAGCGTCGGGAATCACAGAGCAGGACGCGAAAGACGTGGAGAAGATATTCTGCAACGGGGAAACTGTGCTATATGAAACAAGAAGTGAAGATGAATGGGTTTGTTACACCTTTAAAAAAGCAGGCCGGTAAAACAATACAGGCACGCGGAGACGGAAATTGGCAATACCAAGAATCTACAACCCACAGGAACTCAGTGAGGGAATATCCTCGGAATTAGGCAAAGAATATTTTACCTACATAAAAGATGTCCTGCGGCTCAAGAAGGGGGATGAACTGACACTCTTTGACGGTATGGGTCACGAATACAGGACCGTCATCAGAGATTTCTACTCCCGCAATGTCTGTCTGGATATAATCGAAAAAGAGACCATCAAACTGCCTGCCACGCATATAACTCTCGCCCAGTCGCTTCCCAAGGGAAGCAAAATGGATCTTATTATTCAGAAATCGACGGAACTGGGTGCAAGCCGGATCGTGCCCTTTATATCCTCAAGATCCATACCCAGACTGACAGGTGCCAGGGCCACAGGCAAAGCGGCGAGGTGGCGCAAGATAGCCATAGAAGCATCCCGACAATGCGGCAGGGGAGATGTGCCGGAAGTGAGCGAGATAGTTTCTTTCGATGAAATACTGAGCATGCCGAACAGACATAATCTCCGGGTAATCCTGTGGGAGGCGGAGCCGGAATTGGGAATCAGGGAGATATTGACTGATGAAAAGCACGCGGGCGTAAACAACTTTTTTATCATCATCGGCCCTGAAGGCGGATTCTCATGGGAAGAGATTGAAAAGGCCCGGCAGTGCGGTTTCATCGCCGCAAGCCTAGGGAAACTTATTCTTAGGACCGAGACCGCCCCTCTTGCCATACTCTCTATCCTCCAATACGAAAAAGGGGTATTCGGTACGCTGGCAGATTGAAAGAAAAAGGAGATAATCAAATGACGGTTCTCTACGGCGGGTTCTGGCAAAGGTTTGTGGCGCTTTTAATAGATATAATCATACTTTACATATTCACAATCATCCTGTTCCTGATAGGAAATCTTATCGTCCCGTTTCACTACGATTCCATGTATCTGGCAGATACCTCTTCGGCATTGATATATGCCGTATTTTTCCCCTACTATGGCATGGCCGTTTTGGTCAACGCGGCCTATTTCATATATTTTCACGGCACCACAGGCCAGACACCGGGGAAAAAACTGCTTGACCTCAAAGTTGTACGTACAGATGGAAAACCGATGACGCTGGGGACAGCTTTTCTCAGGTGGGTCGGATACATAATATCCAAACTGCCATTCTTCCTGGGTTTTATATGGGTCGCATTCGACGGCAGAAAACAGGGGTGGCATGACAAGATAGCGGGGACATACGTGATCAAAACCCGCAGATATCAGGAGATAAACGATCAGGTTCCGCCAGATGATTCGTTCGGACCGACCTTTGGCAACTATTCGGACAGGAACACCACATCTGGAAATGAGTACGGGCATGGCGCGTCAAAAGAAGCCCGGGACAATGGCAAAAACACTTGACAAAAGAATCGGGATTGGATAGAAACCAGACGTTCTTCAGACATAATGTTGTGGGTCGGTAGCTCAGTCGGTAGAGCACGGGACTGAAAATCCCGGTGTCGGCAGTTCGATTCTGCCCTGACCCACCATTCATTTCAAGGGGTTGCATACCAATGCAACCCCTTTTTTGTTTTGGATTTTTCGCTTGACCGCAGGGGGCATCTCTTGTAAAGCTCTACACAGTATTCGCGGCGTGTAAAGCTGGCGGAAAAAGGGGGGAGGTTTTCACGACTTCTACTATTATAATCTTAACTTAAAGAAAGGATTGGGATATGAAAAAGTTGCTTGTTGGATGTCTGGTTTTATTGATGGTGTTGTCATTCGGCACAATGGCGGGCGCCAAAACCTTGAAGCTCGCGATGGACGCTGATCCGGTCTCACTGGATCCCCACGTACAACTGTCGGGTGGCATGCTTCAGTTTTCACACATGGTCTTTGACCCGCTGGTTCGCTGGAACAAGTCCGGCGGATTCGATCCCCGCCTGGCAACCAAGTGGGAGAGAATCGACGATTTGACCATGCGCTTCCATCTGCTCAAAGGTGTCAAGTTTCACAGCGGCAACCCCTTCACTGCCAAAGATGTTGAATGGACAGTGGAGCGTCTCAAAAAGAGCGCGGAATATAAAGGTCTTTTTGAGCCTTTCGAGGGCGTAAAGGTGATTGACGATTATACTGTGGATATCGTCACAAAGAAACCTTACGCGCTGCTCCTGAACATGGCGACCTATATCTTCCCGATGGACAGCAAGTTCTATACCGGGACTGATAAAAACGGCCAGCCGAAGGACGCAATTGTAAAGATCGGCCCATCTTTCGCGCTTACCAACGAATCGGGAACCGGCAAGTACCGGGTAACCAGCCGTGAACAGGGTGTAAAAACCGTATTTGAAGAGTTTCATGACTACTGGGACAAAAAATCTCCCGGAAATGTTGACAAGATCATACTTACGCCCATTAAAAATGACGCCACCCGTGTGGCAGCGCTCCTTTCAGGCGATGTAGACTTCATCATGCCGGTACCGCCCCAGGATTACTCGAGAATCAGAAAAGACAAAAAAAGCAAACTGATTACCATGTCGGGCAGCAGAATCATCACCTGTCAGTTGAATCAGAAACGCTGTCCCGAACTTGCGAACAAGCTGGTCAGACAGGCCATAGTGTACGCGACAAACAACAAGGGAATCGTCAAGAAAATCATGAAGGGTACAGCTTCCGTGGCCGCCCAGCAGGCACCCAAAGGCTTCGCCGGATATAAGGAAACTCTGAACCCACGTTACAATCTTAAGAAGGCGAAGGCCCTGATGAAGGAAGCCGGTTACGAGAAAGGCTTCGAATGCACAATGATTGCCCCCAATAACCGGTATGTCAATGATGAAAAAATTGCCGAGGCGTTCGCGACAATGCTGGCCAAGATCAAGATAAAGGTAAACCTCAAGACCATGCCCAAGGCCCAGTACTGGGATCAGTTCGACGCGCAGGTAGCGGACATGCAGATAATCGGATGGCATCCGGACACGGAAGATTCCGCGAACTACTCCGAGTTTCTGATCATGTGCCCCAACAAGGAAACCGGTTACGGCCAGTACAACAGCGGCAATTACTGCAATCCCGAGGTGGACAAACTTGTGCTTGCCTCTCAGACAGAGACCGACCTCGCGAAGAGATCTGCCATGCTTCAGAGGGTCGAGCAGATACTGTATGACGATGCCGCGTTCGTGCCCTTCCACTGGCAGAACCTCTCATGGGCCGGTAAGAACAAGGTGGGTATAAGACGCATTATAAATGTCCAGAACTTCCCCTATTTCGGCGACCTCGTAATCAAATAGTGTGTTGCCGGCCTAAAGGGCTTCTATTTTTACAACGGTTAGAACCCGGGGGCAAGATCCGCTGACAGCGGGTCTTGCCCCCATGTATTGTTGAATGCTTTTGCCAGGTTAGGGGGTAAGAGAATAATCTCCTGACTCCTGGTTTCTAAGTTTTTGCTGTCAGGTATTCTATATGTTCGCGTTCGTTGTCCGCCGCATAGCGCAGGCCATCATTGTAATGCTTGTGATTGGTCTGCTGGGGTTCTCCATAAAACAGAAGATTGGAGATCCTGTAAGGGATATCGTGGGGATCTCTGTTTCAGTCGCCGAAAGAGAGGCCCTACGGCAGGAACTGGGGCTTAACGACCCTTTTCTGACACAATATGTTCGCTTCATAAAAAACGCCGTCCACGGCGATCTGGGCATGTCATTCTTTTTCAAAAAGCCAACCCTTGAAGTAATCCTGTCAAAGGCACCGGCAACCCTTGAACTTGTCTTCGCAAGCAGTCTTATAATAATTCTTCTGTCTGTTCCTCTTGGCATCTATACCGCCATAAACCCCAGGAACCTGCCTTCCAGAATCATCATGGGAGGCAGTATCGTGGGTGTTTCCATACCGGTATTCTTGACTGCAATAATTCTCATATACATCTTCGCGGTGGAACTTCACTGGCTGCCTTCGTATGGTCGTGGAGAGACGATAAATATATGGGGGTGGGAGAGCGGTTTTTTCACACTGGACGGGCTGAAACATCTTATACTGCCGAGCATCGCGCTTTCCTCTATCATGCTTCCCCTCTTCATACGCCTGATACGTTCGGAGATGATGGAGACACTGGAGACAGAATACGTTAAATTCGCCTGGGCAAAGGGCCTCTCACGCTGGCGTATCTGGTTCCTGCATGCATTCAAGAACACGCTCCTTCCCGTGATCACCGTCGGCGGGGTTCAACTGGGCATACTTATCGCCTATACCATTCTCACAGAAACGGTCTTCCAGTGGCAGGGAATGGGATTCATGTTTCTCGAAGCGGTCGAACGCTCTGACACGTCCCTCCTCGTGGCATACATAATAGTGGTTGGCGCGTTATTTGTTGTGGTCAATACGATAGTGGATATCATCTACGGCCTGGTTAATCCCACGGTAAGGATAACGGGAAGAAAATGAAACAGTGGAAACACTTTAAGAATTCATACTTTCTGCATAGCTTCAAGCACGATCGGGTCGCCATTGTAAGTTTCGTGGTTCTTCTGACACTTATCCTGCTCAGCATTCTGGCTCCGGTCATCGCGCCGCACAATCCCTACGACACAGCCAGCATTGATATCATGAACGCGGAAATACCCCCATCATGGATGGAAGAGGGAAATCCGAATTTTATCCTGGGAACGGACATTCAGGGAAGGGGTCTGCTGAGTACCATGCTGTACGGCCTGCGCCTTTCCGTCATGATCGGTTGCGGGGCGGTCTTTCTGCAGGCAATTATAGGCATCTTCATAGGCATGATATCCGGATACGCGGGGGGAAAGGTCGATTCGTTTCTGATGCGCATAGCGGACGTCCAGCTTTCATTCTCCACCCTTATGGTTGCTATTATGATCAGCGCCATATTTCAGGTTGCCTTCGGGGTGGGTCGCTACGAACAACTGGCTGTTCCCCTCCTTGTGCTGATCATCGGTCTGTCCGAGTGGCCCCAGTATGCCAGGACGGTGCGGGCCTCTGTGCTGGGTGAAAAAAACAAGGAATATGTGGAGGCCGCTCGTGTTATAGGGCTGAGTTCAAGGAGAATCAGGTGGAGACATATCCTGCCCAACACCATGTCCCCGGTGCTTGTCATTTCCACGATACAGGTGGCAAACGCCGTCATGAGTGAAGCGGCGCTTTCCTTCCTGGGACTGGGCATGCCGATTACCAAACCCTCTCTGGGGTCCCTCATAAACTCCGGCTTTGAGTACATTTTCAGCGGTTCCTGGTGGATTACCCTCTTTCCGGGAATACTGCTGGTAGTCTTCGTACTGGTGATAAATCTACTGGGCGACTGGTTGAGAGACGTGTTGAATCCTAAACTGTACAAGGGGTAATAGCCTGTCATGGACCACCTGCTGGAAGTAAAAGATCTGGAAGTCAAGTTCGGTCTCAGAATGGGTGACCTTACGGCCATAAACGGCGTGAGTTTCACACTGGACAGGAGTGAGCGTCTCGGGCTGGTTGGAGAAAGCGGGGCAGGCAAATCGGTAACGGGGTTCTCTATCATCAATCTGATAAGCAAACCGGGCTATATCTCCGGAGGCAGTGTCATCTTTGAGGGCAGGGACCTGACCAGGTTGACGGACGAAGGAATGCGTCACATACGCGGAAACCTTATCAGCATGATATTCCAGGACCCGATGATGACCCTCAACCCCGTTCTTACCATAGGCACCCAGATGGTTGAAACGCTACAGGCGCACATGAACATATCCAGAAAAAACGCGGAAGATATCGCACTGGAAAAACTGCGAAAGGTTCACATTCCCTCCCCCGAAAAACGCCTGAAACAGTATCCGCACGAGTTCTCGGGGGGAATGCGCCAACGCATCGTAATCGCCATCGCCCTTCTTACCGACCCGGCGCTTGTCATAGCGGATGAACCCACAACCGCTCTTGATGTTACCATTCAGGCGGAAATCATGGATCTGCTTCTTGAATTGTGCGAATCCGAGGGAACGGGGCTTATCCTTATTACGCACGACCTTGCCGTGGTATCGCAGGTAACACAGAAGATTGCGGTAATGTATGCCGGCAAGATAGTGGAGGCGGGATCGACTGAAGACATTATCGGCAGCCCGCTGCATCCCTATACACAGGGGCTTATAAAGGCACTCCCCGACGGTAGCAATCCCGGGGCCAGGCTGAACCAGATACCGGGAGTAATGCCGTCCCTCATCGATATTCCTCCGGGATGCGCGTTTCATCCACGCTGCATGATCCGGGGCGACATATGCAGGCATGAATCACCCGCGCTGAGAGAGATATATGGATACCGCAGCATGGTGGCTTGCCATATGCTGGACGCGGCGGAGAAACAGGCTGGAGCAAACGTGACGAAATGAAAAACAGACTGATAGACATAAGAAATCTGGTTAAACATTTCGACATATCCGGAGGCCTGCTGGAGCAGATGGCGCTCAGAAATGGACGCATTGTCAGGGAACGAACCGTTGTAAAGGCGGTCAATGACGTAAGTCTTCTATTATCGCGATGACAGGATTGACGGGTTGACACAGCAACAGATGCTGCCCTACCGCGCGAAAATGCAAATGATCTTTCAGGACCCCTATGCCTCGCTGAATCCTCGCATGACGGTGCAACAAACCCTGGAAGAACCGATCGTCTTTCATAACCCGTCTATCTCCGGCAGCGAGGTGAAGGACCGGGTGGCCGGGATTATGAAACAGGTTGGGGTAGACCCGAAGTGGGTTGACCGTTATCCCCATGAATTCTCAGGGGGACAGAGACAGAGAATCAGCATAGCGAGGGCGCTGATGGTCGATCCAGAGTTCGTGGTGGCCGATGAACCTGTCTCCGCGCTTGATGTATCCGTGCAGGCACAGATACTCAATCTCCTCATGGACGCGCAAGAACAACGGGGGCTGACCTACATGTTTATCACCCATGATCTCTCGGTCGTGAGGCACATCAGCTCGCGTGTGGCGGTCATGTATCTTGGGAGAGTGTGCGAACTGGCGCCGACAACAAGTCTGTTCGAATCGCCCAAACACCCCTACACGCACGCGCTCCTCAGCGCCATCCCCGATCTTTACGACCACAGGCACAAATACATAAAACTGAAGGGCGAGGTACCCACCCCCATAGATCTGCCGCCCGGATGCGTCTTTCACGGACGATGCCCCCACGCGAACGAACGCTGCTCGCGTGAAATCCCCGCTCTCAATCACCAGGGCCAGGGGGTTTATGTCGCCTGCCACGCAATCGAAGAGAGACGCCTTAAGTAACAGTGCGAATGAATATAAATGAATATAGAAGATATTGAACTGAAGGAAATAAAGGGATTCATCGCGCCGGAGGAGGCCATGCGCCTCTATGAGCTGGCAAGAGAGGCAAGTCGCGTCGGCCCCTGCCTGGAGATAGGAAGCTACTGTGGAAAGACCGCCTCTTACATCGGCATGGGTTGCAAAGAAAATGGGGGCATACTTTTCTCCATTGATCACCACCGGGGATCGGAAGAACAACAGCCGGGAGAGGAATATTTCGATCCGGATCTTCTGGAAGAAGAAACCGGTCTGATAGACACCTTCAGGATATTCAGAAAGACCATAAGTGACCTCGGGTTGGAAAACACGGTGATTCCCATAGTCGCCCGATCGGAAGTCGCAGCCAGATCATGGGCCACACCGCTCAGCATGGTATTTATCGACGGCGGTCACACATTTGAGGCAGCTATTACTGATTATAACTGCTGGACCCCACATATCCTCCCGGGAGGATTCCTCGCAATCCACGACATCTTTCCCGACCCGTCAAAGGGAGGACAGGCGCCCTGGCACATATACAATCTGGCCCTCGCCTCCGGCCTCTTCACCGAACTGCCAATGATAAACACCCTGGGAATATTGAGAAGAAAAGAGGTCAGGCCCTAATTCACGTCAACTCTGTTGTTATGCGTCCAGTACCACTCAAGGCTGTCTCCCGCTCGCTCCGGTTTGAGGTAGCCGGCATCGATAAAATCCTCTATGGTTTTGCGAACCAGCATGGAATCAAAACCGGTCACCTCTTCGATCCTCCCACAAAGCATATCAACTGTTCCATTATCTGACGCATGATTCATGGGAAAACGGCCACAGGTCTCGATCAGATCTTCGGAGAGGAGTTTATAGACAAGCTGCATCCTGAAATGCCCTTCGATTCTGAAATTGTTTTCCGGCAGGCCCCTCCCCTCTCTGTAATCGTGCACCTGCTTTTCCCATTCATCATTTATTTCCCTGTCAAATGCCGCCACAAATTCTTCAATATCTTCAGGCGAGAGTCTTGATGTCCTGACAATCGCGCTGTTTGCGTCATAACGGGACCAGTCATCAGTCAGGATTTCAAGGTCGTATTCTTCAATCTTTTCACGAACAGTGGTTCCGAGGAAAGGAGCAAGAAAGTGGTATCCGTAGGGAATTCCGAGACTTTGTGAAACTTTCAGCGTGTCTCTGAGGGTTTTGGGTGACTCTCCGGGGAGACCCACCATAAAGGACGCATGAGCCAGGATTCCCGCTTCTTTGCACATTCTGACTGCATTTCTTGCCTGGTCAAGCGTGATACCCTTTTTTATGCGCTTCAGCATCTCCGGATTGCCTGACTCTATGCCAAAACTGACGCTGTCACACCCGGCCTCGCGCATGAGTTCGAGGATCTCCCGGTCAACAGTGTTAACCCGCGAGAAGGCACTCCATTTGAAATCAAGCCCGCGTCTTAAGATCTCTCTACATACCTTGCGAACCCTTGCCTTATTCGATGTAAAGAGATCGTCCGCTATATTTATCCTGGAAATGCCGTAAGACAATATCTGCTCTATCTCATCCATGACATATTCCACCTTTCGGTAGCGAACCTTTTTCCCCACCATGCGTCTTCCCTGGCAGAATATGCACAAATTCGGGCACCCTCTGCTTGTTATTATACTGACCGGAAAGCCAAGCGCCCGGTATCTCGACATGGGGAGCAGATGCCGCGCCGGCATGGGAATCGAATCAAGATCGCCTATCAGTTTCCTCGGCCCTGTGACAACAATCCTACCGTCCTGTTTGAACGCGAGCCCCTTTATATCCGGCCAGTTGCTGCTATCCATCAGATGGGGGACAAGTTCTATGATGGTCTTCTCGCCCTCACCCATAACCAGCAGGTCTATCTCCGGATATGTCTCAAGAGCGCCCTCGGCATCGAATGATACGTGGGGGCCGCCCATCATAGTCACCACGGAGGGCCGATGTTTTTTCGCGGTCCTTATTATATCCGCGGCCACGGGAAAGTTCATGGTCACAGAGGTGGCGCCTACGACATCCGGTTCGAAGGCGTCAATCTCTTCTTTTAACTTTTTCGGTGTATAACGGGATACAATGTAATCGATAATTTTTACATGACAACCGGCTGCTTCAAACACGGCTGCCACGTAAGAGACACCCAGCGGCGGCGCGGGGGCCTCCTCAAGGGGATATGGAGGGGCAATGATAGCGACTTTCACAGGTAAACCAGTATTCTCGGAAATCTCAGGGCCCGACCCCTGTTATTTCTGTTGTTTAGTGTCCATCCAGAAATGAGATGGTTTTCTCAAGGTCAAGGAAGACGATCCCGATTCTATCGGGATTAACCACAGGAATACATTGAAGTATTTCGAGGATTAAAATCCGAGCCTGACGCAGAGATTGTGGGAAATAGCCATTTATAGATGGACACTATTTAGCGATTTCATACTCTCTCATAAGACTCTCTATCAGTTCATCCTTTTCATGCCACAATTTACTCACCCAGGCCTGGAAACGTTCTCTGAAGACAGGATCGTCCTGATAATTTCCATATAGAAATTCCTCCGGTATTATAAGCTTTTTCACTCTTACAACAACCCGGGAAAGACGCCCGCAGAGAAGATCCCAGAATTCGACAGACCCTTCAGGATAGACTACCGTTACATCAAGCATATTGGTTATCTTCCCTGTCATCGCACTGATGGCAAAGGCGAACCCACCTGCCTTCGGACGCAGCAGATGATGGTAGGGGGATTTCTGTTTCCTGTGTTTCTCGGGTCTGAATCGCGTCCCCTCAATGAAATTCAGTATGGAAACAGGCGAATGCTTGTACCGTTCACACGCCTTTCGGGTCACTTCCAGATCCTTACCTCGAAGCTCGGGATGTTGTTCAAGAAAATCCTTTGAATAGCGCTTCATGAATGGGTAATCCAGCGCCCACCACGCGGTCCCAAGCATAGGTATCCAGAAGAGTTCCTGCTTGAGAAAAAATTTCAGGAAAGGAATGCGACCGGTAAATATCTTGATCATAACAATGATATCCGTCCAAGACTGATGATTGCTGTTGACGAAATACCACTCATCGAGGCTCAGATTATCTATTCCTTCCACATCCCACGAGATCTTCTGCGTCAGCTTAAGTATAAATATGATCCCCCACATCCAGCTTGTGGCTGTTTTCATCAGCATGCGCGCACATATCCGCTGCCAGGCAGGCAAACGTATGATAAACTTCAACAGCGACAAGATATAGACGGGAATCATAAAAAAAAGCGTGTTCAGCACCACAATCACAATCGACACAACACCCAGGATATATGACGGCAAAAAAGACAGCATGACAGCGCCTCCTAGAACTTGACTTCTGGAACCCCCTTGGCGGATTCGGGAACATCGAAAAACTCCGCTTTCGTGAATCCGAACATGCCCGCCATGATGTTGGACGGGAAGGTCCTGATCTTGACATTATACGTCTTCACTGTCTCATTATAGCGTCTTCTCTCAACCGCTATCCTGTTTTCCGTGCCGGCCAGTTCATCCTGAAGCCTGATAAAATTCTGGTTTGACTTAATATCGGGATAGCGTTCAACGGTGACGAGCAATCTGCTCAACGCTCCTGTCAACTGGTTATTCGCGGCTATCTTGTCGGGGATGTTTTTCGCTTCTCCCACTTTCGCCCGAGCCTCGGTAACACCTATAAAGACTTCTTTCTCCTGTTTGGCAAAACCCTTCACAGTCTCCACAAGGTTCGGTATAAGGTCATACCTCCGCTGTAACTGATTTTCCACCTGAGCCCACGACGCCTTCACTCCTTCGTCAAGCGTTACAAAACTGTTGTAAGCACCCTTTATGCTGGAATAAAACATCAACAAAATCACGGCTATCACCGCAACCGTAATTAATAGATTCCTCTTGCCTCTCGTCATTTGTATATTCCTCCCTGTTATTTAGATAAAGACTTGAATTTTCCCCTACTCCAGTTCATCAACAAATTCCCACAATCTTCTTACCTCTACAAGATAAGTCATGAAGATATCGCTTATCTCGGAGGACACAAATTTTTTCTTTTCTTCCTTTATGTCCAGACAATTCATAAAAACATTCCCGTCAACCGGAATTTCACGGGCGAGCGCTTCCACAATCTCTCGTCTGGAAGAGGGAATTTTCACGCCCTTGAGATAGAGAAGCCCTCCGAAAATAGAGACAAAGGCGGTTATCGACTCCCCTGTCAGCGCCTTTATCATCCTGGATTTTCCTCCTGTTTCCAGAAATCTCTCCCTCAGAAGAAGCAGTTTCCCCTTGATTTCACGTTCACATTGTAGTCTCAGATGGCGTGATTCGAAGGATATGTCTTTCAGCACATCTTCACCATACACGAGGACATACTCTTTCTGCATATTGAGGAATTCAAGCGGATACGAATCCAGAGAAGAGGCAATGTACGATTTTGTCATGAACAGCGGAGTTGCCACGTTCTTTTTCCGCCACCTGGAAACCGTTTCAATCGCTTTGTCCAGATGATCTATGGCCTCTTCGGAAAGGACTATCATAAAATTCAGGTCCGATTTTCCCGGTCTGTAGTCTCTCCCCGCCGCACTGCCGTAAAGGATAACTGATATGAGAGCGTCGCCATATATCTTCCTGTAATCACCAGTGATATCGGGAAATATTTCTTCCGGTTTATCTATTTTTGCCATCTTTCCGACTTCCTCCATAGTATTAAAAATCGACAGGATGTTCAGGGTCAAAATCCCCGTCCGGCGCCGCCGCCACCACTCATGCCTCCGCCGAAACCTCCGAAACCGCCTCCAAATCCCCCGCCGAAGCCGCCTCCTCCTCTGCCGCCCATCATAAGCATAAGGAGTATAAAGGGAAGCATCCTCCTCCCCTGTCTGGTACCCAGCAGAAGAGACATAACAATAAAAAGCATGATAAGAGAGAAGATGCTGCCACCCTTCTTTTCTCTTGATACCGGCTGCCGACGCGTCTGTGGCGTCCCGGATAGAGAAACACCAGCGTCTTTCGCGATTACCGACGACACGGCCGCCACCGCACCTGACAATCCCCTGCCATAATCGCCCTTCCTGAGATAGGGAATCACATACTGGTCCAGGATATTTCCAACGAGACCGTCCGGAAGTATACCCTCGACACCATATCCCGTCTCAATCCTGACCCTTCTCTCATTTACGGCAAGAAATATCAGGACCCCCTTGTCCTCGCCCTTTTTGCCAATACCCCATGCTTCATACAATCTGTTCGCGTAGTCGCCGGGATTATCACCCCCGATCTCTTTCATGGTGGCTACTACCACTGAAGTCCCCGTCTTTTCAAGAACCTCACGCGACAGGGACTCCATGAACTGCTTATTCTGTGGCGAAATAACGCCCGCGAAATCGTTGACCGCGCCTATGGGTCTCGGGAGATCGTTACTGCCATACACACAGGTAGCAATCAGGCACACCATCACTGTTACAATGAGTGAACCAACTATTCTCGTTTTCAAATCAGGATTCCCCTCCATAGGATCTGTGAAATACCGATAAAAAAGAATCAGTCTTTTTCAACCCCTTTTTGCATCCCTTTCATAAATTTTCCGATGGCTTCTCCTTTTTCCTCGGATGTCATTTCATCGAAATCATGACTGGTCTTCTGCCACTGTTCCATTTCGCTGCTGAAATTCCGAGCGCTGTACATCGCACTGATGTTCATCAGCAGGAGAAAGCCGAAGATCACGCCAAAGACAATCCACGCGACTTTTGATTTTATACCGTGAACTTCAATGCTCGCGGAAATAATGACATAGGCCATCCAGACAAGTCCAATTACACTTCCAAGATAGGGTATTACCCCTACGACAGTGCTTACGGGTGTGATTGCCACGGCGTAGGCCCCACATCGGTACGCGGTTTCATATGACTCCTGTGACCCCATAATCTTCCAGATGACAAATAGAATTGCCGCACCCACAAAACTAAATATGACCACAAACACCGGCGTGACCACAACATACAGGAGAGCTGTGCCAAATGATGTAGCAAACCCTAAATCCAGCGTCCACAGGATAAGATTAATGGCACCCACAATGAAACTCATCGAGGATACAAATATAACGGGTTCAACAAATCCGCCACTTCTGGGCATCTTTCTGAAAAATCCGGCGGGATTAAAAATTACCTCTCTCATCGTGTTTATTATCGATGTAATTTCTTCTTTCATCCGTTCCCCTGTTATTGATTTGTCTGTCATCTTCCCCTCCCTTCGTTTTTTCTCCTCAAAAATTTTATTGTGCCATAATTATAAATAACAAAGCAACCCTTTTTCTACATGCGCAAAGCCGGCCAGCCTTTCAGATTTTTCTCACAGGTTTCACGCATTCCAATACCATCCCGCCGGTATCGATCCGCCCGGAAAAAATTGTCTTGATTTTTTTAATCGTAAACTTATGGCATAAGTTAATCTTGCAAAATACGCCCCTTTATCGGACAAGACTTTTGAGAGAGATTCCGCCCCGGTGAAACATCCATTAGATATGGTTTGCGGCACAACTACCTATGTTGCAAAGGTGTTACAAAATATATCTCCGACATGCCTCGAGATGTCTGGCGACGTAACATCTCCACACATGCCGGAACAACAAAAAGGAGAAACGTAAGAAATGAAAAAATATCTATCCGGTTTACTGAAACCGTTGATGATTGCGACACTGATTCTGGTCGTGGCGGGGAATTTCCTGCCAACGGCCAGGAACGCCGAGGCCGGATGAGGTGATCCAAGGGTGACCGTGTATGTCACCCCGGAGGGCGGTGGAACAGTAGGGGTAAATGGCGCACGGTATAGGTCCCCCAGAACCGTGCCGGACAATTCAACTGTATCGTTCAAGGCGAGAGCTGCAGACAAATATAAATTTATCGGCTGGAGCGGGGCCTTGTCGGGAAATAAAAATCCAAACACACATTACGTCACCTGCGACACGAAGGTTACCGCCAACTTTCAGGACGTTCAACACCAGTAGCAAACGCGGGGGTGACCAGACCGTAGATGAAGGCTCTACCGTAACGCTGAACGGCCTTCTCGCAAGCCGGTACAGACATTACACAGGACCTTTCATGCCGGTTTTTGAGCTTGACATGATATGTAAAGTGATATAGGGATTCCTTTTCAAAACTTCACAAGGGAGGAAATATTTTTGGCAACTCACAAATCCGCGGAAAAAAGGGCTAGACAAAGCGAAAAGAGGAGAATGAGAAATACCTCCGCGAGAACTCGCGTAAAGACAAGCGTCAAGGCGGTGCTCAAATCCGTTGAGGAAAAAGATGTGGAAAAATCACGCGAGGTACTGCTTGACACAACAAAAACAATAGACAAGGCAGCCGCCAGTGGAATATTTCACAAAAACACGGCAGCCCGTAAGATATCAAGATTGACAAAGAAGGTAAACGCCTTATGAGACTGTCTGAGAATAGTAATTTTTTCTCAAATTGAGGAATGAGAAAAAAATTACCGCAGGCATATAATTGATATTCCGAGGATGATTTTTTGAGCATGACAAAGAGTTGAGGAAAAAGGGCATTCTCAGACAGCTTCATAGGATAATATCAGAATCCAGACAGAATATTCCGGTAAGCCTTATCGGCCATATCAACTGACAGCTTCCTGATGGCGTTTCTCTTGTTCGCAGCGGTTATCGCGGTATCGACTTCTACTTTATAGGCCTCTCTTCCAGAGAGGTCTTTGTTTATCCAGATGACCCCGCCGTTGTCAGCCCTCTTAAACACAACTTCCAGAATCATGAAAACGCGATTTTCTTTAGCCATGTCGCTGCTGCTGTAGGCAAGGTGAGATGTGGTAATGTTCCTTATTTTCCCTGTCAGAAACGCGTCAGCCTGATCCTTGTCGGCAACCGGGGTAAATCTGTTCCCTCTTCTAAAGCGGCTGAAAAACGCGTTCCTCACATAATTCTCAACATTCGCTTCACTAGTACTGTTGGAGAATTCACCTATAAAGACCTTACGTATGCCGGTATCGATATTCTCTCCACCCGGAGAAAAATGATACCCGCAACCCAGACAGGGTAACAGCAGCAAAACATATATAATCCATTTCCTTTTCATGGTAAGCCTCCGGTTTAAAGGGTTACTGGCTTTAAGAAACCATCAATTACTTAACAACGATATTGACCAGCTTTCTCGGAACATAAATCTCCTTGACTATATCCTTATCCCCTGTAAACTGCTTAATTTTTTCATCATTCAAGGCAAGTCCTTTGATCTTCTCGTCGGATTCATCTGCGGTGACCTGTATCCTGCTTCGCACCTTTCCATTAACCTGAACGACTATGGTGATTTCTTCCTCCGCAGCAACCTCTTCATTAAAAGAAGGCCATGCGGTTTCGGAAAGCCTCTCCCTTCCACCGATCATTCCCCAGAGTTCTTCCGTCATATGCGGCACTATAGGCGACAGGAGGAGTATAATGTCTTCCACCGTCTCTCTTATTACAGAAAAAGCCTTCTCGTCATCCTTCTCCGGCCGTCTGGTCTGATAGAGTGTATTTACAAGTTCCATGACCGCGCTGATTGCCGTGTTGAAATGAAACCTGTCCTCTATGTCAGTTGTCACCTTTTTGACAGTCTGATGCGTCTTCTTTCTCAGAGCCCTCAGATTACCTTCAATTTTCTCTCCGCCGTCAAAAGGCGTCACGTTTTTTATATTATCGAGATAATCCACAATTATACGCCACACCCTGCCAAGGAAACGAAAAGAGCCGTCAACACCCTGATCGCTCCATTCCAGATCCTTTTCAGGCGGCGCGGCAAAGAGACAGAATATCCTTGCCGTGTCTGATCCGTATTCATCAATTATGTAACTGGGATCAACAACATTCTTCAGGGATTTTGACATCTTTTCGGTCTTTCCTATCTTCGCCTCAAGACCACAATGGATGCATTTTCCATCCTTTACCTCTTCGGGTAGAAGGTAGCCATGTTTTCCGCATCTCATGGTCTCCTTGCAGACCATCCCCTGGGTAAGCAGGTTTGAAAAGGGTTCATCAATACCGATTACACCGAAGTCCCTGAGCATCTTCGTATAAAACCTCGCGTAAAGGAGGTGCAGGATGGCGTGTTCGATTCCGCCTATATACTGATCCACGGGCATCCAGTAATCCACTTTTGCCCTGTCAAGACCCGGCTTTTCAGAACAATCCGCGCAGCAGAACCGGTCAAAATACCATGAAGACTCAACAAATGTATCCATTGTGTCTGTTTCCCTCTTTGCCGGTCCACCACAATTGGGGCAGGTGACGTTTATGAATGAGGCCATCATCTCAAGCGGGGATCCCCCCTCCCCTGTCAGCTCTACATCTTTCGGCAATACAACGGGAAGATCCTCTTCGGGAACCGGAACAGCGCCACACTTTTCGCAGTTGATGATGGGAATGGGAGTCCCCCAGTAGCGCTGCCTGGATATGCCCCAGTCTCTCAGGCGATACTCTATGGTCTTTCTCCCCCTCCCTATGGACTCCAGATATTCCACTATGTCATCCAGGGCCTGCATGTTTTTCATGCCGTCAAACTTTCCGGAATTAATAAGAATTCCCTCATCTACATAGGCCTCGGTCATGGTGTCGGCCTCCAGCGGATCATCAGGGTTCTGGATAACCACGATCTTTTCAAGGTTATATTTCTCGGCGAATTCAAAGTCGCGCTGATCATGCGTGGGAACAGCCATGACACAGCCGGTGCCATAATCCGCCAGCACAAAATTCGCTGCGTAGATCGGCATTTTCTTGTCTGTAACCGGGTTTAGGCAGTAGGCATCCAGGAATATGCCCTCCTTATCGTAATAATCGGATGTCCTCATCATTTTGTCCTGTTTCTTGACATGCTCCACAAAATCCCTGACATCCTGTTCTGCCGGCTTTCCCTTCGCGAGTTCCATTACAAGGGGATGTTCCGCCGCTATGAGCATGAATGTGGCGCCGAATATTGTGTCCTGCCTGGTGGTAAAAACCTTGATTACATCATCGGAATCGGCCATGGGAAAAACGAGTTCGCATCCGTAGCTCTTGCCGATCCAGTTCTTCTGCATCGTGAGCACCCTTTCCGGCCAGCCGGGCAGTTTATCGCAGTAATCCAGCAGTTCCTCCACATAATCGGTAATGCGAAAAAACCACTGGTCAAAATACTTTTCGGTGATCTCGCTTCCACATCTCCAGCACAGACCCGCTTCCACCTGCTCGTTAGCCAGAACTGTTTTGCATGTGGGACACCAGTTGACAGACCCGCCTTTTTTATAGGCAAGTTTCTTTTCGTACATCCAGAGGAAAAAGAGCTGTTCCCACTTGTAATATTCCGGCTCACAGGTGGATATCTCCCTGTCCCAGTCATAACTGAACCCCATTCCCTTAAGCTGTTTCTTCATGGAGTCTATATTCTCATTCGTCCACTTCGCGGGGGGTATTCCATGTTCGATGGCGGCATTTTCCGCCGGCATACCGAAAGAGTCCCACCCTATGGGATGAAGTACGTTATATCCTCTCATCTTCTTGTATCTTGCCACCACATCGCCTATGGTATAGTTTCTCACATGTCCCATATGGATCTTACCGGAAGGATATGGAAACATCTCCAGGAGATAATATTTCTCCCTTTCAGGATCTTCAATCACATTAAACGTCTTTTCATCCTCCCAGCATTTCTGCCATTTCTCTTCTATCTCCCGAGGATTGTACTTTCTTTTCATAATGATCTCCCTTAATCGATGTGGAAGGAATTTCTAACATGTCTCAGGTATTCTTTCAATCCCATTTTTCCAATTATAAAAGCCGTCTTCCTTGACATATGAAAATACGATAAATATATTACGTCTCATGAGCGATAACATTGCAATGGAAGATATTGAAGACATAATAATAAGAACATTCAGGGAAAGCAGCCGCGTCAAAGAGGTTTTCGTAAATGAAAATCTCTCCAGACTCGTCAAGGTAATTGATGTCATAACGCGGGCACTGAAAGATGGCAATAAAATACTGTTGTTCGGAAACGGGGGAAGCGCCGCGGATTCTCAGCACCTCGCGGCAGAATTTGTAAACAGGTTCCTGATAGAGAGACCACCTCTCCCGGCGATCGCGCTCAGCACGGACACATCAGTCATAACAAGCATTGCCAACGATTATGATTTCTCAGAGATCTTTTCCAAGCAGATAAGAGCCATCGGAAATGAAGGAGATGTGGCGTGGGGCATAAGCACCAGCGGTTCTTCACCCAACGTATTGAAGGCCTTCGAAGCTGCAGACAGGTTAGGAATGACAACCATCGCCTTTACCGGAAAGGATGGAGGGGAAATGGCAAGGTTGGCAGATTATTGCCTTAACGTTTCCTCCAACAGTACGCCCCGCATTCAGGAAGCTCATATTACAGCGGGACATGTCATCTGTGACATGGTGGATTACAGGTTGTTCAAAAAACCAGAGGGTAACTCCTGATAAACGGAGGATAATCATATACTTATGAATGAAGGAATCAAGATCAAAGAAGTAACACACGAGGAAAAGGGGAAACAGAGTTCATCTCGTGCCAAACCGACCACAAAGAAAGAACTCCTTGCGAAGGTGGAGGAGACTGAGAAGCGTGCTTCCGAAAATCATGATAAGTATCTGCGCTCCTGCGCCGAGCTTGAAAATTACAAGAAACGAGCGGTACGGGATCGCGAGGATTTTATAAAATATGGAAATGAAACCCTCATCAAAGACATGCTGCCGACAGTGGACAGCATGGAGAGAGCACTGAAACACGCCTCCGACTCGGAAGACTTTAAGGCATTCGTGGATGGACTCGGTTTGATTCGCGACAGTTTTCTCGCGGCACTTGGCAGGCATGGCGTTGAGGAAATAGGTGCCATAGGCAAAGACTTTGATCCTAATTTCCATGAGGCGCTGATGCAGGTGGAAGGTGAAAAGAAAGAAGACAACAAGGTTGTGGAAGAATTTGAAAAGGGATACCTGTTGAACGGCCGATTGCTGAGACCGTCAAAGGTGTCCATTTCAAAACATGTAGACAAATAAAATGGAATATCACAGGAGGTCTGATTAAAATGGGTAAAATTATAGGAATCGATTTAGGGACAACAAATTCGTGTGTCGCTGTAATGGAAGGAAGCGATCCGAGTATCATAGCAAACCAGGAGGGGGGCAGGACCACTCCATCAGTGGTCGCTTTTACAGATAGTGGCGAACGTCTGGTCGGACAGGTCGCCAAGAGACAGGCGATCACCAATCCGGAAAATACCGTTTACGCGGTAAAGAGGTTAATAGGAAGAAAGTATTCGTCAAAAGAAGTTCAGTACGATATTACCATCAGCCCCTTTAAGATTACAAAGGCGGTAAACGGCGACGCTCAGGTGACAATAAGGGGTAAGGATTACAGCACGCCAGAGATATCTTCGATGATACTGGCAAAGATGAAGCAGACCGCCGAAAATTACCTCGGAGAAAAGATAAACGACGCGGTAATCACCGTCCCGGCCTATTTCAATGACTCACAGAGGCAAGCAACAAAAGACGCCGGAAAGGTCGCGGGGTTGAACGTCCTTCGTATAATAAACGAGCCGACCGCGGCGGCGCTCTCCTATGGCCTCGACAAGAAGGCGGACGAGAAGATAGCTGTATTTGATCTGGGCGGGGGAACTTTTGATATCTCTATCCTCGAACTGGGTGACGGCGTTTTTGAAGTCAAATCAACCAACGGCAACACCCATCTGGGCGGTGAAGACTTCGACCAAAAGTTGATAGATTATATAGCGGATGAATTCAAGAAGGATCAGGGAATCGATCTGAGAAGCGACAAGATGGCCCTCCAACGCATCAAGGAGGCGGCTGAAAAGGCGAAAATGGAACTCTCCTCATCCATGGAGACAGACATAAATCTGCCCTTTGTCACAGCTGACGCGTCCGGTCCCAAACATCTCAACATGAAGCTTACCAGGGCCAAACTGGAAATGCTCGTTTCGGATCTGATAGAAAAACTTGAGGCTCCATGCAAGACCGCACTGAAGGACGCCGGGTTGAGCACTTCAGACATAAACGAGGTTATCCTTGTCGGGGGGATGACACGTGTGCCCCGGGTGCAACAGAAGGTCAAAGAGATATTCGGCAAAGAGCCCAGCAAGGGAGTAAACCCGGACGAAGTGGTCGCGGTGGGGGCCGCCATCCAGGCCGGCGTGCTGTCCGGTGACGTGAAGGATGTGCTCCTTCTGGACGTAACGCCACTATCTCTCGGCATAGAGACACTGGGAGGTGTCATGACAAAGCTCATCGAGAAAAATACTACCATCCCGACAAAAAAGAGCCAGATTTTCTCCACGGCCGCGGACAACCAGCCTGCGGTGAGCATACACGTCCTGCAGGGAGAGCGCTCCATGGCGCCGGACAACAGGACACTCGGAAGATTTGAGCTTACAGGCATTCCTCCAGCACCCAGGGGACTCCCGCAGATCGACGTCGCTTTTGACATTGACGCGAATGGCATTGTCCACGTGTCCGCCAAGGATCTCGGCACCGGCAAGGAGCAGAGTATCAAGATTACCGCTTCGAGTGGACTCTCCGAGGAAGAGATAGACAATCTGGTAAAAGACGCGGAATCTCATGAAGAAGAGGACAAGAAGAAAAAGGAACTGATAGAACTGAGAAATCAGGCAGACTCGCTGATCTACAGTGTTGAAAAAAACCTGAAAGAAATGGGCGACCAGATAGACGCCAACCAGAAATCCAAGATAGAGGAATCCATCGTCAAACTCAGAAAGACCATGGAACAGGATGACATAGATGCCATAAAGGCCGCTCAGGAAGAGATGACTCAGGCATCGCATAAACTGGCGGAAGCCATGTACGCGAAGGCAACAACGAAAGAGGGCGAAGGGGCAGACACAGCCGGAGCTTCGGAAGAAGGCGCACAGGCCGAATCGACAAAGGCCGATGATGACGTAGTGGATGCTGACTTCGAAGAAGTAAACAAAGATTCATAATCTGGAATACCTGAAGACAAAAAATGCCCGGGGTTATCCCCGGGCATTTTTTATGAATTTACCCCTGACAGCTGATTATTCGAGTGTATCGCTCGTTTATATTACAGAGTTCAAGCAGGAAACTCCTGAAAAAATACGGAAACAAGACTGAAAATGAAGGCCATAGGACAGAAAGTGCTGAGAGCCGCCCTGTACCCGGAAAAAAGAAAAGAAGACCGGCAGAAACAGCATTGTAAAGAATTCGCAAACGCGGTATAGATTGTCCTGTTCCAGCTATAAAAAAACCTGAGTCATTATGAAACTGAAAAAAGAGATTAAATTCTTCTTCATCAAGTATTTTTTGACCTTTTCCGCGTATTATATCCTCAATCTGTACGCAAAAACCATAAGACTGCGTTTTGAGGGCAAAGACACGATCAAAGACCACCTGAAAAACAGCGGGCGGGTTGTTATGGCTTTCTGGCATCAGAGATTCTTTGGAGGACTCTACCTCCCCAAGACATTCCGCAGACCGATCTGTGTTATGATCTCTCAGAGCAGGGACGGGGATTTTATTGCCGATGTTGCTGAGAGAATCGGCTGGACACCGGCACGCGGATCAAGCTCCCGTGGAGGCAGAGATGCCCTGAGAAAAATAGTCGATGATCTCATCAAAAACAGATTCGCAGTCCATGTAGTAGACGGACCAACGGGGCCCCCCTATGTTATAAAACCGGGCCTCATATCTATGGCGCAGCAATCGGGAGCTGCCATCTGTCCAACCTATTTTTTTTATGAAAACGCCTGGATATTTAACAGCTGGGATCGATTCATGGTTCCCAAACCATTCAGCAGGGTTATCGTCCGTTTCGGCCCCCTTGAGTCTGTTCCCGAAAATATGGATCCTGAAGAATTTGAAAGGATTCGCTTTCATATCGAGCAGAAAATGATAGAGGAATATGAAAAGGGAGATCGGTCCATGGCATCTTCCCGCAACTCTACATAAAATATCTTATTCCCGATACTCCAAAATATATACCGAAAAAGATAAGCATAACGGCACAGACGCCGATAATTCCCCGATATATTCTATCGCTTATATGCTTCCTCCCCCGTGAAACAAACAGCGATACGGCGCTGTACCACAGCAGATCAGCCAGTATATGTCCTGTGAAGAAAACCGCCACGCCGATGAATCCGAATTTCATCGAAATGATAACATAACCCAGTCCGATTGTTGCCCACCATATTATCCAGTAGGGGTTTGCCAGGCTCGTCAGAATGCCCGCCACTACGGGACCGCCCCAGGCGCTTTTCCCGCTTGAAAGATCAAGTCTGAGTCGTCTTATATCTTTCAGCATATCAAAAGAGATCCAGAGCAGAACAGCGCCTCCTGCTATCCCGACAATTCCAAGCAATACGGGGTTATTGATCAAATTCGCAAACCCCAGGGTAAGGAACACAAGCAACGATATTTCGAGAACAGCATGGCCCAGAACTATCAGGGGACCGGCGATAAAGCCTCTTTTTGTGCTTTCACTGATGGTTACGGTTAGCACCGGTCCGGGCATCATCGCACCCGACAGGGCGATGATAAAAGATGATATGAATATGGCTGTCAGCTTTTCCAAGTTTCAGTTTTTCTCCGGATATTTTTGACTTAACGGCCCAGATTATGTAGTATCACTCTCCCATGGAGGATGCCAGATAAAATGAACGAAAAACCCGCAGACATTCGCATTTTCAGCATTATATCCGCCCTGCTTTTATGCGTGTTCCTGTGGGCGGGACCATGTTCGCTGCGGGCCGCGACGTCGGATCTTCATTCGCCGGAAGACGGCCGCGTGAGACTGCTCGAAGACAGTGAATATTTTCCCGCATTCATGAAGGCAATCCACAGCGCGAAGGATGAGATTGTCATGTCGTTCTTTTTATTCAAGACAAATGGCTACAGCAAGAGCTACACGGACAGGCTTCTCGCCGGGCTCGTCCGCGCGGCTAATCGGGGAGTAAAGGTAAGGATTATTCTTGAGGAAGGCGCCGGCACGAGGGATTCCCAGGTCGATAAAAACAACAGGGAAACGGCCGCAAGACTGGAGGAAAAGGGTATCGATGTACATTTTGATTCTCCACACATCACTACTCACACGAAGGTAGCCGTAATCGACAGAAGATATATATTCCTGGGAAGTCACAATTTGACAAACTCCGCGCTCAAGTATAATCATGAGCTGTCTGTTTTTATTGATTCCCCATCAATGGCAATGAAAATACTAAAATATATCAACTCCCTGTACAAATGAGAATATGATGAGAAAGCCACAAAAGATATTATATGCCCTGTGCGCCGTGCTGATGCTGTTTGCCATCGGATGCGCCGGCGTACCCATTCAAAGGGAAAGTCCCCGGATCGTCTTCGAAGGCATGCCTGAAGAGGTAATCCGGATATTTGACAGCGCCGATGAGGCGTTCAGAGAAAAACGTTTTGACAGGGCGATGGCCCTCTACGAAAACATACTTGAACACTTTCCATCAGGCAGAGTGGCCTTTTTGTCTCACCTGAAGCGTGGGGAGATATTCATCGCCCGCGAGGAGTACACCAGGGCGATTGAGGAACTGAACCTCATTCCCGGCGGATTTGAGGAAGACCCCATCCATGCAGAGGCCCGTTGCCGGCTCGCGCTTTCTTATTTACGACTGGGCATGAATGAAACCTCGGAAGACATCTGCAAAAAACTCCTCGGTGGAAAGGTCCCCTCTTACCTGAAACCGGAAATAGAATCACTGATGGGTGACAACCTTGCAGAATCAGGCCAAAACAGGGCGGCCTTCGACTGGTATATGGAATCACTGAAGAGCAGACCGGGCACAAAACTTAAAGAGTCCATAAAAAAGAAGATCGAAGACATTATCGCTGATGGGCTGTCACTCGATCAACTCCAAGAAATAAAAAAGGGTTACTGGTGGGGATACCCCTCGGGGTATCTTCTTTACACACTCGCCGTTGCATCTTGCGATATCAGGAACTTTGAAAAGGCGGATGAATATCTGGGCAGGTTTCTCTCCGGCTACAGAGAACATCCCCTGTTCGAAAAGGGAGAGGCCCTGCACCGGAGAATTGCCGCCTTGAAACTGGTAAAACACTGCGCAGTTGGGTGCGTTCTTCCCCTCACCGGAAGATACGCCACCTATGGAAACCGGGCGCTTGACGCCGTTATTCTTGCCTCCGGCATATTTGATCCCGGGTACAGCAGTCCCATACAACTCTTCATAGAAGACTCGAAAGGTGATCCCGACACGGCCAGAGAGGCGGTAAGAAGGCTGGCCGATGAATATCACGTTATCGGCATAATAGGCCCACTCGGAAGCGCGGCCGCCTTTGAAGCTGCCAGGGAGGCCCAGGAACTGGGCGTCCCAATAATAACCCTGACCCAGAAGAAAGATATTGCCGAAACAGGCGATTATGTTTTTCGAGATTTTCTTACCGGTGACATGCAGGTAAAAGCGCTTGTTACATATTCCATCGATAACCTCGGCATAGAGAATTTTGCTATCTTATATCCCGACGATAATTATGGAACAAAGATGATGAACCTATTCTGGGATGAGGTACTTTGGCAGGGCGGACAGATACGCGGGGTGGAATCATACAGCAGTAAGCAGACCGACTTCGGTAAGGAAATAAAGGCATTGACCGGGTTAGACTTATCTGAAAAAGACAAAACATCCGGAGAAAAGCCGACTCCGATCGTGGATTTTGACGCGCTCTTTATACCGGACTCTTATTCCACCGTGAACATGATAGCCCCCCAGCTGGCCTTCTACGATGTCATCGGCGTACAGCTCTTGGGAACAAACATCTGGAATTCTCCTGATCTCCTGAAAAAGGACAGTAAATATCTTGAAGGAGCGGTTTTTACTGATTGTTTTTTCCTGGACAGTGCCTGCCCGGAGGTCAGGAATTTTATAGATCGTTTTTATGTCGCATGCGGCAGGGAACCGGGCAATATGGAGGCGCTCGCATACGACGCGACAAAAATAATGGCAGATCTGATAACAGAAGACAATGTAGAGACCAGAGATGATCTGAAAGATAGTCTCTCACACCTCGAGGACTATCCCGGCATAACAGGAATGACCTCATTTTCCGGGACAGGAGACGCTGGAAAAATCCTCCATATACTCTCGGTGATGAATGGTGAGATTGTTCAGATAAGATAGGTTTATTCCACGCCTGTTGGGATAAGACACATAAAGCGAAAAATTCCTTCACTTCTATTTATCAGACAGTGTTCCTCGCCGGGCGGAATGAAGATGGTAGCCCCTTCTCCTACAGGGGTTTCATCCCCAAAGTTGTTCCTGGCCGCGGCATTCCCCTTCAGTACAAATATCTCGTGTTCCCACGGATGGTCGTGCAGGGGGCTGGATGCCCCCGGTTCCAGCTCAAATATCCTCATAATAAAATTGGGGGCGCCTTCCTGTTCTCCTATGACAACTCTTTTTTTGACGCCCTTCATCATTTCAACTGCTTCCACATCTTCATAATGACGGATAATCACGATATATTCCCTTTCTTTTCAGATCGCGTCCTGGTTCGACCGCCTGTTTATTCATCGTTTTTACGTCTGGAAAAAGTTTTTTTGAATTTCAACGCCGATTTTATCACACCGATAATGTTTTCAACTCCCAAGAATTCCGTGTTTATGATGAGATCGTAATTGATGGGATCTTCAATATTCACCTTGAAATACCTTCTCACCGAGTCCCTGCGCTCCGCTTCCTTCAGAACAATCCGTTGCTTTGCACCCCCTTCTGTAATATTAAACTCCTGCACCATATGGCGGACCTTCGTCTCCATGGGCGCAATGAACCTTACCCTGAGGGTCTCGTCGGGGGGAAGAATCAGGTTGGCACCCCTGCCGATAATGATGGCACCCCCTTGCTCTCCTATGGCACCTATGACTTTTGTCAGGTGGTATACATAGTTATCCGTCAGAAGGAAACGTGTCGCTTTCAGATACACTATCCAGTTATCCAGTACATTGCGTGTCTTCTCATCCAGATGCGAAACAACCTTCTCGCTCATTCTAACGCTTTCTGCCACTTCATGTATGATTTTGGAATCTATGATATCAAGTTTCAATTCTTTAGAGAGTCGCTGAACCAGCTCATTCACAATACTCCCCGGTTGTCTCGAGATGGTTATGACAGGCGAAGGGACTTCTTTTCCACTCTTTCTCCTCTCTTTCGATATTTCCCACTTTTTTATCTGCTCTTCAACAATACGATTGAGTTCCATGTTTCCTATATTCATATTACCACCTTTCTTCATATTACCACCTTTCCAGTTTTTTTCTCATATCACTGCAGGCAAATTTATTACAATACTCGAAGGTCTGTCAACACTTTTCCGGCCCGGTAAAACCACGCCACAGCGCAAGCAGACGCACCGCAACTATCGCTATCACCAGACGCGGAATCCATAGCCAGAACAGGCCTATACCAAAGGGAAGAAATAGCGCAGGATCTTCAATCACAGCATGATTAATGCCGATGGAAAGATGAAGTCTCTCCAGTTCTTCATCAGCAAGATTTCCCCTCTTTGCTTCTTCGACGATCACCGCCCCGCCATAAGCCAACCCGAACATGATGGCGGTTATCCATAGAATGCCGACCCTCCGGCTCAATCCCATAATCTTCAGAACGGGAGAGATAAACCTGACAATATGATTTATCCAACCGAATATTTTGAGTATTTCCACCATCGTTAGCACAAACATAATGATGAAAAATATCTTTATGGCCAAGGTCCACATCACATGGTACCATTGACTGAGCATATCCGTGAACGTTTGACCGGAATGCAATACGGTCGTCGCGGCTCCGGTGGCACTTTGCCCGGTTGTATTTATGAAGGGCGCTATGATAAGCACGGTAATGACAGCGAAGACAAGACGGAAAAGAGTGGCTTTTAGAATCCCCATGCCCGATTTCCCCTGGATTATGCCTTCCAGGATCAGGTTGTGCGCTATGAGGAGAAAAACGGCTATCAAGGTCATCTGCCCTACGTTGAGAGGAAGAACCGCCATGGAAGCAATTCCGCCATATATGCCGGTCAGCGCCCCCATAAGCAACGGCAATGCGGCAATGCCCGGAAGGCTCAAAAACCCCATAACTGGCTGAATTACGAAATCAACCCGCTCCATCCATCCACTCCACGCGAGAAGCGCAGTCAAGAAGGACACCGGAAGGATTATCTCTATCATCCAGACAAAGCCTTCCCACCCCTTGCTGATTCCTCTGGCAAGACCTTCTTTAAGTTTCCCGCTGTTTGTCTGGTAATTCATGGAATGAGATTCTTTATCTGAGGATCAATCAAAGATGCACTCGTAAAAAGTCAAGATTGGACGGCAAAATAAAAAGCTCCAAATCCAAGGCACGCAAGGCTTGAGGAATGAGGCGTACTTACGGTACGCCGCAGTGACAAAGGATGCAGCGGAACGCAGGAGTTGGACTTTTTACGAAGCCGTCAATCGAAGATGATGGTCTTTGAACCATAAACCAGTATCCTGTGTTCCAGATGGAGCCTGACCGCTTTCGCGAGAATGGTTCTCTCCAGGTCTTTCCCTTTGAGTTTCATGTTGTCCACCGAATCCTTGTGCGTGATTTTTATAACATCCTGCGCAATTATAGGCCCTTCATCCAGCGTTTCCGTAACGTAATGGCTGGTGGCGCCGATGATTTTCACTCCCCTGTCATACGCCTGCTGGTAGGGATCGCCACCCGCGAAGGCCGGTAGAAACGAGTGGTGTATATTGATTATCCTGCCATGATACCTGCCTACAAACTCACTGCTTAATATCTGCATGTAGCGAGCCAAGACTATCAAGTCTATCCCTTCTTTTTCCAATTCGGCAATCGTTTTCTTTTCCTGCTCTATCTTGTTTTCCGGCGTAATCGGACAATATCTGTAGGCAAGGCCAAAATGATCGGCTAGCGGTTTCATATCAAGATGATTGCTTATTACGAGGGGTATCTCCGCCCTGAATTCCCCCATCTGGTGTCTCAGTATGAGATCATGAAAACAGTAGACATGTCTGGAAACAAATATTGCCATCTTCGGCATATAATCGGAGAAATGTATATTCCATTTCATTCCGAACCTCTGCACAAGGGGTGCGATCGCACCCTTCAGCTCGTTGCGAACGATGGTAAATCCCTCCATATCCCATTCTACCCGCATGAACAGCATATTTTCAGGTTGAACCGAATACTGGGCGGCATCCAGTATATTGCCATTATGCTTTGAGATAAAGTTGGATATCCCCGCCACAATCCCCTTTTGATCGGGGCAGGACAGCAGCAGTATGGCTGTTGTTTTTTCCATGATTGACAACTCCTTCCTGAGAGATTCTGTCCATATATGAAAATGGCCCTTCAAGTCAAGAAAGATGGATCCGTAAAAAATCCAGATTAGATGGCAAAGTAAAAAGCTTCAAATGGAGGTGCACTCCCTACAGGGTGGTGCACCTCCCGGCAAGAAACATTATATTTATATTATATCCCTTCGGGATACCCCCGGTCAAGGCGCGCAAATCATGAGGAATGAGACGTACTTACGGTACGTTGCAGTGACGAAGGATGCAGCGGAACACAGAAGTTGGACTTTTTACAAAGCCGTCAAGAAAGGTTTGCCAAAACGTGACTGTGTGATATAACGTTTTGCGCTTACTCACAGGGGAAAGGGAGAGATGCTTTCATATCACAGAGACAGGAGATCCGGATGAATCTGGTGGAAAAAATCGACCTGCCCAACAATCTGATTTTACAGGTGTGGGATAAATCACGTGCTATCGCCTCCGACACTACAAAGGTTGAACTGCGCATAGTGATAGACGTCGCTGTCAAGAAAGAATATTTCAGCGATCCTGCATATTTTCAACAGATTGTAGCGGTATTCGGCCAGGAGATATCCTACGAATACACGAAGGAGAGAACATTTGTCGATACCAGGAACGGGGGAAAGGTTTTCAATGAGCTGCTGGATGACTTCCGAAAAGATTCACTTCCCTATATATCGAGGACCGATTTCCCCGCACGTTTCGCCATGTCAAAGCTGCGCGATATCCGGCAACACCCCTACAAGTATCGTGACAGAGCCTAAGTCAAATTTCTAAACTGGAGATGTAAAATGAAAAGAAAAGTTTCTGTAATCGGAGCCGGTTTTGTGGGCACAATGACCGCCCAGAGGATCGTTGAGAAAAATCTGGCAGATGTTACTCTGCTGGATATTGTTGAGGGTCTCCCGCAGGGAAAAGCCCTCGACATCATGCAGTCAGCTCCTGTCGAGGGATTCGACAGGCAGATAACCGGCTCTAACGACTTTGCCGAGACTGAACATTCGGATATCGTGGTCCTTACCGCCGGTTTTCCCAGAGCGCCCGGCATGAGCAGGGAAGAACTCGCTCTGAAGAATGGAGGCATAGTAAAATCCGTCGTGGAAACGGTTGCGAGGCATGCCCCCGCCTGTATCATTATCATGGTGACAAATCCGCTTGATGTCATGACACACCTTGCATGGAAGACATCGGGATTCCCGGCAAAAAGAGTCATGGGGATGGGAGGCATACTCGACAGCGCGAGATACAGGGCGTTTCTGGCTGAAGAACTGAATGTATCGGCGGGGAATATAGAAACCATGGTGCTGGGAAGTCACGGGGACACCATGGTGCCGGTAGATACTCATACCACTGCAGGAGGTATCCCGGTAAACCGACTCATAGGAAGGGGGCGACTTGACACTATTATTGAAAGGACAAAGAACGGGGGCGCCGAAATTGTGAATCTTCTCAAATCCGGCAGCGCCTGGCATGCCCCTTCCTCCTCCGCAGTCACCATGGTGGAAGCGATACTGGGCGACACCAAGAGGATCTTTCCCGTTTCAGCATATCTGACAGGGCAGTACGGCATTGAGGATGTGCATATCGGTGTTCCGGTAAAACTGGGCGCATCCGGAATTGAAGAGATATACGAGATAGCCCTTTCCACCAAAGAACTGGAAGGTCTGAAACGGTCCGCCAGGGCGGTCGGTAAAACGTTTGAAGGCCTGAAGATCTCATGAACTATTCATCCATCGAAGAGCTTCTCCCCCTTGTTCAGAAACCGGGCAGATATATAGGTGGGGAGATAAATTCCATAAAGAAAGACTGGGAAAAATGTTGTCTGACCTTTGCCCTCGCCTTTCCCGATATCTACGAAATAGGTATGTCGCATCTCGGCCTGCAGATTCTCTATTCTATCCTGAATGATGAACCGGAGATAGCGGCTGAGAGGTTTTACGCTCCCTGGCCGGACATGGAATCTTTGATGAGGAAAAACGGGATTCCCCTTGTTTCTCTCGAATCCTCCACTCCCCTTTCCGGATTCGATATCGTGGGCTTTTCACTGCAGTATGAGCTGTCCTACACCAATGTCCTGAACATGCTGGATCTGGGCGACGTGCCGATATATTCCAGAGACAGGGGAGAAGATGTGCCCATAATAATCGCGGGAGGCCCCTGTGTCTTCAATCCCTGGCCGGTGGCTCCCTTTTTCGACGCGCTTGTTGTGGGAGAGGGAGAAGAGGTGATACTGGAAATCTCCCGCGCGATGATCAGTGGCAGAAAAAGGGGATATAAACGCTCCGACCTGTTAAATCTTCTCGCGGAGATTGACGGTGTCTGGGTTCCTTCCCTGCACGGCATGGAGAAAAAGATAAAGAAAAGGGTTGTGACAGATCTGGAAAAATGGCGATTTCCATCCAAACCCATCGTGCCTCTTGTTAAGACAGTACACGACAGAATAACCATGGAAATAGCGAGGGGATGTACCCGCGGATGCCGCTTCTGCCAACCGGGAATGGTCTGGAGACCGGTCAGGGAAAGATCTATCGATGCGCTGGAAAAGATGGCGGAAGAGATGCTTTCTTCAACGGGGCATAGCGAGATCTCTCTTTTATCCCTCAGTTCCGGCGATTATTCCCATATTGAATATCTCCTTACATCTCTCATGAATCAGTATTACGAAAAGAGAGTGGCCATTGCCCTCCCCTCCATGAGGGTGGAAACCCTTACCGAGAAATTGATCGAACAGATAAAAAGAGTGCGCAAAACAAGCTTCACGCTCGCGCCGGAGGCTGGAACGCAGAGACTGCGGGATGTGATAAACAAGGGAAATACCGAAGAAGCTCTTCTCGCCACCGCTCGAAAGGTATTTGATGCCGGGTGGAAATCCATCAAGCTCTATTTCATGATCGGATTGCCATCAGAAACACAGGAAGACCTCGAAGGGATTGTCGATCTCGCCTATAAAGTGCTCAGAAAAGGGGGAAACAGACGGCAGGTCACCGTCAGTATTTCCACCTTTATACCGAAACCCTTCACTCCCTTCCAGTGGCAAAGACAGATAAGCATTGACGAAATCCGGGAAAAACAGGATTTCTTCAAGAAAAACATCCGGCACAAAAACCTGAAGCTCAAATGGCATGACAGGGAAATGAGCTTTCTGGAAGGCCTGATGGCAAGGGGAGACAAGAAGATAAGCGATCTCGTGGCGAAGGCCTTTTATTCAGGATGCCGTTTCGATGGCTGGAGTGACCGGTTTCAGTTCGATATATGGAAACGGGCAATAGATGATCTGGGGATAAAGGTAAATGATTATCTCGGAGAAAGGGATATGGAAAACGCACTCCCCTGGGACAATATCGATTGCGGCATAACAAAAGAATTCCTCACGGAAGAGTATGAAAAATCCCTGAACACGGAACTTACAGAAGATTGTCGATCTGCCGGGTGTTATCAATGCGGGGTATGTTCGGGGGATATCAAGATTATCGAAGCCGGAGAACCACACCCCATATCCTCTCGGAAACATGTCCCCTTTCCCCCTGAAGAGAAAATTACGCGGCTCAGGATAAGGTTTGCCAAGCAGGGAAAAGCCGGCATGCTGTCGCATCTAGAACTGTCTTCCTCTATCGTGCGGGCAATAAATATAAGCGAATTCGTCTTCGCGTTTTCAGAGGGATTCCATCCCCATCCAAAGATATCATTCCCCTACGCCCTTCCGGTCGGAATAGAAAGCCTGTGCGAATACGCTGACATCCAGCTTCGGAAATACAGCGGCCCTCCGGAAGATTTCACGGCCAGAGTGAACTCCTGTCTGCCTTCGGGAATAGAGATCCTGAGCGCCGAAATGATTCTTCCCCATACCATATCGCTGTCCAACCTGATTGAAGGGTTTGACTATAAAATCCACCTGCCGCATGCACCCATTTCGTCTGCCGGCGCGACTCCGGATGAAAGGATAAAGGCATTCCTGAAATCGGAGACATTTATAATATCCAAATACAGGAAGGGGGCCGTCGTCGCGAAGGATATACGCCCGCTGGTAACGGACATTGCCCTGGACACAAAGGAGGCTATAATCTCCATGTCCGTGCGTTTTAACCCGGGCGGAGGAGTCAAGCCGTTGGAGATACTGACACAGGTTGCCGGATTTGACGACGCGTACGCGAAAAGGGCAAGAGTCATAAAGACTGGGATCCGTTGTAAAGAGTAACCCGGAACTCGAAGGAAGAGAATATAATGCCAAAAGAAATTATTTTTAACTGCACGGAATACGAAACAAGGATCGCCATACTGGAAGACCGTGTACTCTCTAATTTCTATGTGGAAAGGGTCGATGAAAGATCCATAGCGGGAAATATATATAAGGGTAAGGTGGTTCGCGTACTTCCTGGCATACAGGCCGCGTTTGTGGACATAGGCCTTGAACGGAGCGCGTTTCTGTATGTGGCTGATATCTACAATGAAACATCCGGGATCGACTTCTTTACAAATGGAGATGACGATCCCATAGAATATGAAGAGGGGGAACATCCGGAACAATACACCCATCCCATAGAAGACATATTGAGAGAAGGACAGGAGGTCCTTGTTCAGGTATCCAAAGAGCCACTGGGAACCAAGGGCGCAAGAGTCACCACACATATATCGCTCGCGGGGAGAAACATTGTCTCTATGCCGACATCATACCATACAGGCATATCAAGAAAGATCACCAACGAACAGGAAAGGGACCGGCTGAGTAAGATCATAGAAAAACTACGCCCTGAAAAACACGGGTTCATCGCGCGAACCGTAAGCGAAGGAAAGGGAGAAGATGAACTGAAGGGTGATTTTGACTATCTTGCCAAACTGTGGAACACCATCAGGGAAAAGGGACAACACACAGGCGCCCCGGGACTTGTGCATAGAGAACTGAGCATGACACTGCGCGCAATCCGCGATTTTTATACGGGAGATGTGGAGAGGATTGTTGTAGATTCAGAAGAAGAATACCGGAAAACAATTGATTTCATGGATAATTTTATGCCTTACACGAAACACTCGATCGATCTCTACAAGAACAATATCCCCATCTTCGATCATTTTGGTATTGAACTGGACATCGGCAAGATGCTTAACAAGAAGGTCTGGCTGAAATCGGGAGGATACATAGTTATAGAAGAGACTGAGGCGCTGTGCGCGATAGATGTGAACACCGGTAAATACGTCGGTAAGAGAAACATGGAGGAGACTATCCTCAAAACAAACATGGAAGCCGTAAAGGCGATAGCCTATCAACTCCGCATAAGGAACATCGGCGGAATCATTATCATTGATTTCATAGATATGGAGATTGAGGCAAACCGTGAAAGGATATTTGATGCCCTCAAAGCGGAGATGGAAAAGGACAGGAACAGGACCAGTGTGCAGAAAATATCGGAGATCGGCCTGATTGAAATGACCCGCCAGAGGAGAAGAAAGAGCCTCAGAGACACAATGTGCGAGACATGCCCATATTGTGGAGGCAGGGGAACTGTTAAATCCAGTACAAGTGTATGCTATAAGATATTCAGAGAACTGGAAAGAGAAGCTGTCTATGATATCGCGGGAACACTCTGCGTACTTGTCCATCCGGAGGTGGCGAAACTCCTTCTGGAAAACGAGAACAACACTCTGAAAAACCTGGAGAAAAGACTGGGCAGAAAGATCTTGGTAGAAACAGACAACGGCTTCCACCGGGAGAATTTCGAGATAATACCGGTGCAATAAGACGGATCATTCCCCTTTCCAAAGAGGATTAGTGCCTAATATTATTAACCTGTTTCGCCCACTGGTTTTCGCATGCTTCCCCCTGATCGACTGCTGTAAAACTCAATTTCAGTCGCCGGAGGGAAGTTTGAAACCTTTCAACTTATCACCAAGTCCTTTCGGCAAAGAAACTCCGCCGCCGCTTCCTTCATCAGACCCGGCAAAAGTCTCCATCATATTTCCAACCTTCTTATAGCCTCCGGGAATCTCAAAAAGTTTCTTGGGCTGGCGTCCTTTTTTGATATTTCTCAACTCGGTAACATACCCGTCCTCTGTCCTGGTGCGAACAGGCATATCCAGTTTCTTGGAAATCCAGACAACGGAACGGCTCTTCGTTTTAAATCCCATGACTTCAACAACCATTTCAACAAGCTTCTTGCGGCATTTGAATCCATTAACCGTTTCCGTTCCCAGGTCTTTTTCAGTTTCTGATTTGATCGCTCCCTTGGCCATACCTTCCCATTCTTCCTCATTTAGAGGACTCTCAAAATATTTCTTATCGCCAGGATTCAACATCCAATAAAGATTGAGGTCTCTGCGCATAATCATTATCATATTATTTTTGCCCTGCGGGGAGCGCATCTCCGTCCGTATCTTCTCAGAAGTTACATATATCTTCCCCTTATTCTCAATCTTACCGTTGGGTGCAAAAGTCACCTGATCGGCTGAGAAATTTTTTATCTTACCGGCATAGGCAGACCCTGCCGACACGAGCATTACAGACATAGCAATAAGGCACAATACCCACCATCTCTTTCCAATAAACATGTTTAATCCTCCTCTGTTTCTGTGTGTAATTTAAAATCTGTTCGTCAGCCACGGGATTGTTTTTGATTCTTTTGCCATTTTTGCAAGAACTTTACACTTAAGGGGGCCAATCAGAACAGACTGCTTTTTTGCGTATAGCACAAAAGGGTAAACATATCTTCATATATTTGTTGATCTTCCGCCCGTATTAGTATATCTGTTCCCCTGTATTCGGCATAAGAATATTAATTGTTTCCGTAAACCCAGAATCTGACATTTATATATTGACAAACGGCACAATATTCTTATAATAAGCGATTCTAATTTAACTCGATAAGGATTTAAACTATGTACGCAGTTATAAAGACCGGAGGAAAACAATACAAGGTTTCAGAGGGAGAGGTCCTGAACTTTGAAAAGGTTGAAGGCGACAAGGGTGATACCGTCTCTTTCGACGAGGTGCTACTGGTTTCTAAGGATGAAGATGTCAAGGTAGGAACACCATTCGTTGAAGGAGCAAAGGTCGTCGGCGAGATTATCTCACAGATCAGGGGTCCCAAGATCACTGTATTCAAGATGAAGAGAAGAAAGGGATACAGCAAAAAGACAGGACACCGTCAGGATCTGACCAGTCTTAAAATCAAAGAAATCGTTGTTTAATGGAGGAAAGTTGAATGGCTCATAAAAAAGGCCAGGGAAGTACGCGCAACGGAAGAGACAGCCAGGCACAGAGGCGCGGAGTGAAGGTATATGGCGGGCAGCTCGTATCTGCCGGCGCTATCATAATACGTCAACTTGGAACAAAGATACACCCAGGGAACAATGTCGGAATGGGCAAGGATTACACCCTCTTTTCCAAGATTGACGGGACGGTAAAGTTCGAAAGGAAGGACAGAGACAGAAAGAAGGTAAGCGTATACGCCTCCTGAAATTCTCTCTTCTTGTTCCTTACTGACGTAATAATTTTAAAGAAGGTGTTAGCGCCCGCAGGCTAACACCTTTTTTAGTTTTCATCCGGGAATGATCCTTTTTCATTTCCGGACGGTCACTGGTTGGGTTTTTTATGAAGTTTGTTGACGAAGCAAAGATATATATAAAATCCGGTGACGGCGGACAGGGTTGCGTAAGCTTCAGGAGGGAAAAGTTTGTTCCCCGCGGAGGTCCCAATGGAGGAGACGGCGGCAAGGGGGGGGATATCATCACCATCGCGTCCCGCAGCCATAGAACTCTGCTGGACATGAAGTTCAACCAGCATCACGTGGCAAAGCGGGGAGGACATGGAGAGGGAAGCAACAAAACAGGCAGGAACAGCAGTGATGTTGAAATAATAGTTCCCGTGGGTACAGTCATCAGGGACATGGAAACGGGAGAACTGCTGGCGGATATGACCGAAGACGGTCAGAGGGTAATTATAGCAAGAGGCGGCATAGGGGGAAGGGGAAACGCCAGATTCAAGACCTCCACGAACAGGGCTCCCCGCTACGCGCAGGAGGGTCTTCCGGGAGAAGAAAAGACTGTCAGCCTTGAACTAAAGCTTATCGCCGATGTGGGAACTGTAGGCTTTCCGAATGTGGGCAAGTCAACACTTATATCAAGCGTGTCCGCGGCAAGACCCAAGATAGCGGACTATCCCTTTACCACGCTGAAACCCAATCTGGGAGTGGTAAGTATCGGGCATTACAGGACCTTTGTCATCGCGGATATACCGGGTCTTATTGAAGGCGCCCATCTGGGCGCGGGGCTGGGCACGAAATTCCTGCGCCATATAGAAAGAACATCCATACTGCTTCATATCATGGACATATCGAAGGATCCCTTCACCGGCGCATGGGATGATTTTGAAACCATAAACAACGAACTGGAATCATTCAGCAGCGATGTGCGGGCAAAACCTCAGATAGTGGTTATAAACAAGATCGACCTCACAGCAACAAGAGAGAGACTGAAAGAACAGGTGGACATCTTCGGGGAAAAGGGCATCCGCGTCTTCCCCATCTCAGCCGCCACGGGGGAAGGAATAAAAGAATTGATAAAAGAGATAGTAAAAAAGCTAGATGACTATTCAGGTTCACAGGAACAGAGTTAACACAGTCGTAAAAAGGGAATGTTTTCTGACTTTTTATGGATTTATCAAAGTTAAAGAGCAGAGAGGGAGCACAGGAGACAGGATGTCGAAAGAAAGAATCAGCATGCTAAAAGACGCGAAGAGGATACTCGTCAAGATAGGAAGCGGCGTACTGACAGGACACGACGGCCTTGATCTTGATATAATCGGACATCTCGTTGATGAAATATCCGAGTATTCCAAAAAGGGATTCCACTTCGTCATTGTTTCCTCAGGGGCCATTGCATCCGGCATGAACAGGATGGGCTTCACGGAAAGCCTCAAAAGTCTGCCCCAGAAACAGGCGGCCGCGGCCGTGGGACAGGGAAGGCTGATGAGGGTATACTCCAATGCCTTCGGAAGACACGGACTGGTGACCGCTCAGATATTGCTTACCATGAGCGATCTCACCGACAGGCAGAGATTTCTCAATACACACAATACCCTTTTAACTCTTATGGAATGGGGAGTTATACCCATTATAAACGAAAATGACACGGTATCTGTGGACGAAATAAAGTTCGGGGACAACGACAATCTCGCCGCCATAATGGCGAATATCATGGAAGCCAACCTCCTGATAAATCTCACCAACACTGAAGGTCTGTACGACAGGGATCCAAGGAAAACTGAAAAACCGACGCTGATACCGCTGGTCACGGAAATAACCGCTGAAATAGAGAAATCCGCTTCATCCGAGGCGGGCACCGTGGGTATGGGCGGAATGAAAAGCAAGGTAATCGCCGCTGGGAAGGTGACCGCTTCCGGCATCCCCTATATTATAGCCCATGGCAAGAAGACCGGCATATTAGGCGACATACTCTCGGGCAGGGAGACAGGCACCCTGTTCCTGCCCATGACGCAGCACCTGAAAAGCAAAAAGTACTGGATAGCCTTTACCCTGCGTTCCAGGGGAAAGATCTGCATCGACAGAGGAGCGGAAGACGCCATCATAAATCAGGGCAGGAGTCTTCTCCCTTCGGGTATCGTCAGTGTCGAGGGTGATTTCCGCGTGGGTGATCCCGTGACATGTGTAGATGTGAACGGCGTTTCAATCGCCAAGGGACTTGTCAATTACAGTTCTTCGGACATAAACATGATAAAGGGCCTCAAAACTTCCAGGATTGAGCAGGTGCTGGGGGATAAGCCGTACGATGAAATCATCCATCGTGATAATATGGCGGTATCAAAATAAGGGGTCAGAAGACAGAATCCTTAATCCTCACCCCTTAATCCTTTGAGAAGCTATTTTTCCCTTGTTATCTGTTTCAACACCTTCCAAATGCAGAAGGGCCTTTTTGACCTCAGTTCCGCCCCCGAATTGTCCGACAGATCCATCGGATTTCACCACCCTGTGACACGGAATAATAACAGGAAAAGGATTTTCGGCAAGCGCCGAACCGACCGCTCTCGCGGCCCCCGGCGCGGAGATCATCTTCGCCAACCTGCCATAAGAGGACACGCTGCCCCTGGGTATTCGCATTGTTTCAAGCAATACCCTTCTCTGAAAATCACGGCACCGGTTTATCCCAACAAATTTCATTGAAAAATTGACGCAAGCCCCGTCAAGAAAAACACTTATAGAGCCGCACGTCTTCTCCAAATTTTTATGCAGGCCTTCTTTGGCATCCGGAAAATCCTTCCTGATCATGTCGGTGGTTGACATATCGTTCTGTGGAAGCACTACGCGAATAATCAGAGGTGAATCTTTTTCGCGCACCCACACAATTCCCACATCACCGAAAGCCGACCTTGTCAGCCGGTAGTAAGCAGCCTCTCCATAAAACAAATTCTGGTCCTTATATCCTCCGCATTCCATGTTTATACCTGTCGGCAAGTTCAATATAGGATTGTACACCCTCCCTGGCATATGAAGCCTGGTCGGAAGTTACATCCCTGATGATCTTTGCGGGATTGCCGGCGGCAAGCTTACCGGAAGGAATATGCATGCGAGCAGGCACCAACGAGCCCGCCCCCACAAAAGCCCTCTCTTCGCATACAACCTCATGCAAAAGAATAGCGCCCATACCTATGACACACCCCGGTTCGATATGAACATCGTGTAGAATCACGCCATGCCCCACTATTACATCTTTCTCAATGATAGCCTCCGAACCAGCCTCTACATGGATTACCACATTATCCTGAATGTTTGTACCTTCCCGTATAATCACCAGTCCTATATCCGCCCTTATCACCACTCCCGGTCCTATGAAACATCGCTTTTCTATGGTGACATCTCCTATCAGAACGGCTTCGGGATGAACAAACGCATCCTGTGAGACATTAGGAATCATATTTTCAAACGCATAGATCGGCACAGACACCTCCTCCAGACCCCATTACAATTTTCTTTCAACAACATAATCCGCAATGGCAAGAAAGCCTTCCTTAGGCGTCGAATCTTCAAAGACCTCAAGAAACGCCTTCCCTTCCTCAATAAGCATGTCGGCCTTTTCAAGGGAATATTTTATGCCTTCATACTTATCGATGAGGGATGTAACTTGTTTAATAGAATCTTCTCCCGCGTTCTCCACGGCTTTTTCTATAATCTTTTTCTCATCCGGCTCACATTTTTTGAACGCCATGATAAGGGGAAGTGTTATCTTGCCCTCCTTGAGGTCCATACCTATGATCTTGCCGAAATCATCTTCTCTTGCCACGTAATCGAGTGTGTCATCGGTTAGCTGAAAGGCCGTCCCCAGTCTCATTCCGAACCTGGCCAGCGCCTCAATTTCCGCTTCCGGCGCCTTTGCCAGGATTGCGCCTGTGGCGCATGCCGCGGAGATAAGGATAGCAGTCTTTTTTTCAATAACGGAAAAATATTCCTTTTCGGTGGCATTAATATCGCCGCATTTAGCCAATTGGATTATCTCTCCTTCAGCCATGGAGGAGGTAGTGGCCGCAAGGAGTTTCTGAACGATCTGATCTCCATCCTCGGCCAACATACCGAAGGAACTTGAGTAGAGATAATCTCCCACAAGAACGCTCGCGGAATTCCCCCAGATACTGTTCGCGGAAGGTTTGCCTCTCCTGATCACGGCATGATCTATCACATCATCATGGAGGAGAGACGCTGTATGTATGAACTCTATTACCGATGCCAGAGGGAAACGCCTGTCACCCCTGTAACCACACAGGTCCGACGATATTATAAGCAAAAGAGGCCTCAGTCTCTTGCCGCCGCTTCCGATTATATGATCGGCAATCTCGGGAATAAGATGTACATAGGAACTCTGATGTTCCCTGATAAGATCTTCAACCACCCTCATATCATCTACATAATGCTGAAAGACATCCTGTATATCCATAACAAGTCCCCGTTCCATTACAAACACCTTCCGGCAGGCGCATTGATGGAGATTTATGCATTTTGTAACAACAGTAGCATTTTGTGCATCTGTATTTTTGTCCCTATGAACCTAAGCAATTATCATATTTTATACATAACCAAATGTCAAAACTTTTCCAGACGCATGCGGTTTTCAAAAAAGGAGAGTCAACTCTTCTACAAAGCCATCACCCATTGTTTGACATTCGTCAAACAACGTTTTATAGGTGATACGCAGTTTTATCAGATATATGATCGGCAGCAGGAGAATTGAAAGAGGGGGAATAGGACTCATGAAATGGAAAGGTAAACGTATAGGCCTTGCCCTCGGTGGAGGAGGTGCCAGGGGTTTCGCGCATATAGGCGTAATCAGGGTTCTCAAACAGGAAAAAATCCCAATTGATATCATAGTGGGCACCAGTAGCGGCGCCCTGCTCGGAGGGGCGTATGCCAGCGGAACAACCCCTGAAGAGATGGAACGGAAGATAGACGAGTATCTGAACAGTAAGGAATATCAATCCTCCGCGATCAGAACCATAGAAAAAACCCACGATGGGGATCAATCCCTCACGCAAAAGATACAGGGTTTCTTACAGAACAAGTTCCTGCTCCTGCAGGCAATGTTTAAACCGGGGATACTCTCCGCGGAAGAGTTTCAGTCCATGATTGATTTCTTCATACCGGACATACTGATCCAGGACACCATTATCCCCTTCCGGACCGTCACCACAGATCTGATAAGCGGAGAACAGATCGTTTTCTCCGAAGGCCCTCTGCGCGAAGCTGTAATGGCAAGCAGTGCCGTCCCCGGGGCGATAGAACCCCGGGAAAAAGGGGAAATGCTGCTGTCGGATGGAGGCATTATCTCTCTGGTGCCGGTAAACGCCACAAGAAGGGAAGGAGCGGATATCGTAATAGCCGTGAATATAACAAGGGGCATCTTTTCCGATGAGAAACTCGAAACCGCGCAGGAAATATGCGACAGGGCCGCCGATATAACATCCTACTACTTGACAGACTACGAACTCACGAAGGCGGATGTTATAATCCGCCCAGAGGTTGGCAATCTTCACTGGTCTGATTTTTCCCACGCCGGAAACCTGATAGCAGAGGGTGAAAAAGCTGCCCGGAAAAGCATCTCTGATATCCGTATGGCAATTCCACTCTTCAGGAAATTGTTCGCAAAGAGAGAAAATCGGACTTAGCAGCTCCGTGAAACTGTTTTAGATCAGCAAGTTACCAACCTTCTCACCCTCAGGGGTTGACATGAAGGGCCTGATATGCTCTAAAGAGAACTCCAGAGGGGTGTCGATTATGAAATCCATGAAGAAAAAAGCCAAATTGATCAGTCATCTATTTACCTGAGTCCTTTGTGACATACTCATGTATCAGCTCTCCAGCTTTTACATGACACCCGCCTCAATCATCAAAGTTCCAAACCCCAGACATATCGAAGCTTAACAAATCTTATTTGGCGTGCAATTTCTTAACAATCAAGAAAAATACGGAGGTGTAAAATGAAAGGAAAGAGTAGCAAACTTGCTGTAATTGTTATGTTAATTCTGGTTGCCACATTTATTCTTTTACCGGTCAGCAACTCAAAAGCGGCTGATAAAACCCTTCACATCGCGGACGCAAGCTGGGACAGCGTCCAGGTACATAATCGTATAGCCGGATTTATCCTTGAGAACGGGTATGGATATACGATGGAGTATATACCCGGCAATACCATTGCACTCTTTGCCGGCCTTGCGCGGGGGGATATCGACATCAACATGGAGGTTTGGGTGGCGAATCAGCAGGAGGCTATTGATAAGGCCCTTGCCGCGGGAACTGTAATCGACCTCGGAAGTAATTTTCCGGACAGCTGGCAGGGGTGGCTCGTTCCGACTTACGTAATTAAGGGCGATGCCAAGAGAGGCATCAAACCAATGGCCCCCGATCTGAAATCCATAAAAGATCTGCCAAAGTACTGGAAGCTCTTCAAAGATGCGGAAGTCCCTACCAAGGGGCGTTTCTATTCGTGTATCCCCGGTTGGGAGTGTGAAAAAATTAACGAGAAGAAGTTTAAGGCCTACGGCCTTGACAAAAACTATAACATCTTCCTCCCCGGTTCCGATGCGGCGTTAAACGGCTCCATGGCGGCCGCCTACAAGAGGGGCGAACCCTGGTTCGGTTACTACTGGGCACCGACTTGGGTCTTGGGAAAACTCGACATGACACCCATCGAGGAACCCCCTTACAGCAAGGAGGCATGGAATAAAGATTATGGCTGTGCCTATCCGTCTGTGAAGGTCAATATTTTTGTAAACGCGGGTCTTGCAAAGAAGGCTCCCAAAGTGGTGGCCTTCCTCAAAAAATATGAGACGACTCAAGCCATGGCCAACAAATTCCTCGCGTATATGCAGGATAAAAAAGCAAGCACGGAAGACGCCGCTCTCTGGTTCCTGAAGAATTATGAAGGCCTTTGGACAACCTGGATGCCTGCCGATGTGGCGAAGAAGGTCAAAGCGGCAATGAAATAGAGAGGCACAAAATTGGAACATAATAATCAGGCGGATCAAACAGAAGAGATCTGCGTAGAGGTTGACGGTCTATGGAAGATCTTTGGTAAAAAGGCAGCGGATATCCTCAATTCCGACCTTCGTTTTGAACCCAAAGAGGCCATATTGGAGAAAACGGGCAATGTGATGGCGGTTAGAGATGTCTCTTTCAGCGTCGCCAGAGGAGAGTTTTTCGTCATCATGGGCCTTTCCGGCAGCGGAAAATCCACACTGATTCGAATGCTGCTCCGCCTGATTGATTCCACAAGCGGCAGTATCCGCGTAAATGGCGAGGACATCCTCAAGTATAATAAGAAACAGCTCAGGGATTTCCGCCGAAATACAACAGGCATGGTTTTTCAGTATTTCGGTCTGTTTCCCCACAGAACCGTCCTCGACAATGTGGCTTACGGCCTCAAGGTAAGTGGCGTTTCAAAAGAGAAACGTCAGACCAGGGCACAGGAGGCCATCGAAACCGTAGGGCTGAAGGGATGGGAGGATTACCATCCCTCATCCCTCAGCGGTGGAATGCGACAGAGGGTTGGAATCGCCAGGGCATTGACCATAAATCCCGAGATACTCCTCATGGACGAACCCTTCAGCGGGCTGGATCCGCTCATCCGCCGGGAGATGCAGGATGAACTTATCGAACTTCAGGACAAGGTCCAGAAAACGATTATATTTGTTACCCACGATCTCCATGAGGCCCTGAAGCTGGGAGATCGCATCGCTATCATGAGAGATGGGAAGGTTGTGCAGATCGGCATCCCGGAAGATGTTATCACATCGCCCGCCGACGACTATGTTCGCGAGTTCGTTCAGGACGCGTCTCCCGCAAAGGTACTGACCGCCGGGGGGATCATGGATCAGCCGGAGGCACTCCTGTATGAATGGCAGGGACCGAAGGCTGCCCTTCGCACCCTCAGGGACATAAAGGAAGATTATGCTTTTATGGTAAGCCGCAACCGCAGTCTCCTCGGGTTGGTTACTTTGAACCGCCTCAAGACAGTGATACAAAACAACGGGGCCTCTCTGAAAGAAGCCTTTACCCCGGATCCGCCGACAACCAATCCTGACACGATCCTGGAAGACCTGTTTCCGATCGCCGCCGAGGCGGATTATCCTATTGCCGTAATTAACGAAGATGGAAAATTCATGGGGGAGATACAGATCAGTTCAATATTCGAGAACATGATACAGGGCAAGGAGGCCATCGCCGATGAGTGAATTCCCACGATTTCTTAATATTCCTCTCGCGGACTGGATTGACAGATTCATGGACTGGGTCCTGGCTAATTTTTCCGGCGTGTTCGACGCTATAGGCCATGCTCTTTTGATGATGCTCCTGAACCTTGAACGCTTCTTCCTCTTGATACCCTGGTGGCTGATAGTTATATTCGTGGGGATTCTGGCGTGGCGGGTCATGCGCAAGTGGACAATGGGAGTTGTCATGGCCCTGTTGCTGATGCTGATTGGGAGCTTCGGTTACTGGGAAATGGCTATGATGACACTCGCGCTCACAACGTCGGCGGTTGTAGTGTCTCTGGCTGTAGGTATCCCCCTCGGTATACTTATGGCCAAAAGTGATCTTGCAGAAACAATCATCAGACCCGTATTAGACGCTATGCAGACCATGCCTAGTTTCGTTTACCTCATACCTGCGCTGATGCTCTTCGGCCTGGGAAAAGTGCCTGCATTATTTGCCACACTCATCTACGCGGTCCCACCTGTCATACGCCTCACCAACGTGGGAATACGGCAGGTATCACAAGACACTATAGAGGCGGCAAGGGCGTTCGGGGCAAGCCCGCGGCAGATATTATTCGATGTGCAGATGCCACTCGCGGTTCCATCCATTATGGTTGGAATCAACCAGACAACCATGATGGCGCTTGCCATGGTGGTCGTGGCCTCCATGATAGGGGCAAGGGGACTGGGACTGGAAGTGCTTCTTGCAATCAACCGGATAGAGGTTGGACGCGGTTTCGAGGCCGGGCTGTGCATCGTCTTTCTGGCAATCATAATAGACCGCATAACCAACGCCTTGGCAACGCAGCAGCAGAAAGGTCTGGAGTCTTGAGATTTGTGAAGTTCTTGCAAGAATGACAAAAGAATTAAAAACAATCACGAAACCACGAAAAGAAAGAAAGCACGAAATCAAATCCTGTTTTTCGTGTTTTCGTAACTTCGTGCTTTCGTGATAATCTTTTCAATCAAACATCAAGCATCTAAAATTAAACATCGTCTTTACAACCGGTACACCTTTTCGCCGGGCAGTACGGTGAACCCATTCTCCAGAAGAGCATCTATTCCCGCATCAATATCATCAAACCTGAATATGATTATCGCGTTTTCACCGCTTCTTTCCACAAATGCGTAAGCATATTCAACATTTATATTCTTTTCCGTCAACACCTTTGAGATGCTGTGCATACCACCCGGACGGTCGGGAATTTCCACGGCCACAACATGTGACCGCTTTATTGTGAACCCTTCGCCATGAAGAGCCTTTTCCGCTGATTCTATATCATTCACAATAAGCCTCAGAATGCCGAAATCCGAGGTGTCAGCAAGAGACAGCGCCCTGATGTTTATATCCGCATCCGCCAGCATCCTGGTAACATGTTCAAGCCCGCCGGGCTGGTTTTCCAGAAACACGGAAATCTGTTCTACCTTCATAACTGACTCTCCTCTCTATTGTTAGATTGAGACCTTTAAAAAATGTTCAATTTTGTCCGGGCAAAAGGGATTGTTTTACAAAGGTCTCAGATTTCTCTTCTATCAATAACCCTCTGTGTCTTACCTTCAGACCGTTCCAGGCTCCTAGATCCGACCAGCTTCACCTTCGCGGTAACACCAAGATAATCCTTTATATCTTTCGTTATACGCTGTTCGATCTTCTGGAGAATCTTTATCTCATCTGAGAATATATCCTCACCCATCTCAACGCGTATCTCCAGTGTGTCCAGCTTGTCCTCCCGGTCCACAATAAGCTCGTAATGCGGTCCAAGTCCCTCTATTCCGAGAAGAACGCTCTCTATCTGCGACGGGAATACATTTACACCCCTTATGATGAGCATATCATCGCTACGCCCGGATATGCGAGCCATACGTATATGAGTTCTGCCACACCTGCACGGCTCTTTCATCAGCCTGGACATATCTTTCGTCCGGTACCTGATCAATGGAAACGCCTCCTTGGTGAGAGAGGTAAAAACCAGTTCTCCCTCTTCCCCATAGGGAACATTTTCTCCTGTCTCCGGATTGATCGTTTCCACAATGAAATGATCTTCAAACACATGCAGACCATCTCGTCCCTCCGCGCATTCCATGGCAACACCGGGCCCTATGATTTCTGAAAGTCCATATATGTCAAGCGCCGTAATGCTCAGTCTGTCTTCTATCTCCTGTCTCATCTTCTCACTCCACGGCTCAGCTCCGAGGATTCCCACCCTGAGTCTGAGAGAACGCATATCCACCCCCATATCTTCTCCTCGCTCCGCGAGGTAGAGAGCGTATGATGGTGTACAGCAGATTGCCGTGGGCCCGAAATCCTGCAGTATCATTATCTGTTTCTTTGTGCTTCCGCCGGACATGGGAATTACGCTCGCGCCGAGCATTTCGGCGCCGTAATGGGCGCCAAGACCGCCCGTAAACAATCCATAGCCGTAAGCATTGTGGATAATGTCATTACTTGTGAGACCCGCCGCCACAAATGACCTCGCCATCAATCTCGACCATATCTCTATATCCCTCCGGGTATATCCCACAACCGTGGGTTTACCGGTGGTGCCCGACGACGCGTGGAGCCTCACAATATTGCTCATGGGCACGGTAAACAAGCCAAAGGGATAATTATCCCTAAGATCCTGTTTTGTTGTGAATGGAAGCCTCCTTATATCATCGAGTGTTTTGATATCATCGGGCGTTATACCCGCTTCATCAAATGCCCTCTTATAAAAACCCACCGTGTGATAGACACGCCCGGCCACCTGCTGAAGTCTTTTCAGTTGAAGGGCTTCCAGGGCCTCACGGGGCAGCGTTTCAAACTCCTCGTTAAAAATCATAGTTCAATCTCCTTATTCTTTATACTGCGCATCAATCTCTTCCTGATATTTTTCAAGCACAACCCGTCTTTTGACTTTCATTGTCTGTGTGAGCGTGCCGTTTTCCAGTGAGAAGCTTTCAGTAAGATATATAAACTTCTTCGGTATCTCATAACCGCCATATTTGCCCTGCAGGGATTTGACTATCCCACCACTGATAAGATCCCTTATCTCCTCCATCTCAACCAGTTTTTCAGGATCCGTGGGCAAATTGTTTTTCTGCGCGTATTTCTCCAGCGCCAGGAAGTCAGGTATCACAAGGCAGACGTTATACGCTCTTCCCTCACCATAAATCATTACATTCTCTACATAGGGGACAAGGCAGATATCTTCTTCAAGGGATGAAGGGAACACAAATTTCCCATTTTCCAGCTTGAACTGTTCCTTGATCCTTCCAGTGATATGCAGGAAGCCATCTTCATCCAGTCTGCCGCGATCACCTGTCCTCATGCCGCCATCTTCGGTCATGACCTCTCTGGTCTGCTCCGGTTTGTTGTGATATCCCTTCATTACATTGGGGCCATAGACCACGATTTCGCCGTCACCCAGCTTCTCGTCTCCAAGAGATTTATCAATTACAACCCGCACATTTTCAATCGGCTTGCCCACCGTTCCAAGCTTGTAATCCGCGGAGGAGTTCATGGTAATTGCCGGCGAAGTCTCGCTCATACCATAACAGTCATACAGAGGTATCCCTATATCAAAGAAGAAGAGGGCTATCTCCGGATTCATCATCGCGCTTCCTGTCATGGACCCCATAAGACGTCCCCCAAGTCCATTACGTATCTTCTGGAATACTATCTTGTCCGCGATTTTGAACTTGAGATTTGTAATAAAATCTGATTTTCCCTTCCCGGCCAGTTCACGCCTCTTCTTCGCGCTCTCCACACCCATAACGAACAGCTTTTTTGGAAGACCCCCCGCCTCGTTCATTTTAGACCAGAGTCCGGCGTAAATTTTATTGAACACACGGGGAACCGCTATAAGCCAGGTCGGTCTCACCTTGCCCATGTCACCGGCAAGGGTGATCACATCCTCCATAAACCCTATAGATCCCCCCAAATAGATCATGGTGTACAGTTCAGCCGTCTGACCATAAGAATGCGCCCACGGAAGGATGGAAAGGCTCACTGCTGTATTCACCATAAGTTCCGGGTACATCTTGCGCCCAGCGTGAGAATTGCTCGAGAAATTGCCATGCGACAGCAGGACGCCCTTGGGGTCGCCCGTTGTGCCGGAGGTATAGATCAGGGCCGCTATATCATCCGGGCTCGGCTTAATCGAAGGAATGGGATTTTTCTCACCATCTTTCTCCAGCCCTGCCATACTGTTTCCACCTTTGCCTTCTACCAGAAAAATCTTCTCCAGGGTCGGTATCTCATTCACAAAATCTTTGAGCTGCTCGTATATCTCCAGTTTAGAGACAAAGAGTATCTTGATGGAACTGTCAGTTATAATATACTTCCATACATGCAGAAGTTCCGATTCGTACATGGGCACCCAGCGGGCACCCAGGCCGTAGGACGCGAAAGCGCCGATGGCCCATTCCGTCATGTTGTTGGCAATCATTCCCACCGCATCATCTTTACCTGCCCCGAGACCGGCAAGCCCCGCCCGGAGGTTGTCCACCCGCTTGTTAACCTCCGTGTAGGTAATCCATTCGTATTCACCCTGAGAGTTCTTTGTCCCAAACAGTGGCCTGTCCGGATACTCCGCCACGCTTCCCTCCAGAAAAGTTACAAGGTTGTCAGGTTCATTAGATTGGGACATAATTCTTTCTCCTTCTCTATAATCAGTTATCATATTTCGGTTATGATCATGTAAGTCTTGTTTCTTATACTTTATTTTCCCCATCCTGTCATCAGGAAAAGGAGTGGCTATGACTCTCTTCGCATGGAAAATATCTCCAGTTTATCTCTAACGATAACCGGCTTATCATTTATCTTTTCAGCCAACAACTCGTTCATACTAGAAATGATGCCGGCATTACAATCAGTATTGCCATAATTCTCGAAATGGTAGCTGTACAATTCTTCTTTGTCTTCAAACACCCAGTTCCTATAGAATATCTCATGCTGTTCCAGATTAAAATCAGAACCATTGATTGCACCCAGGGCCCTTTCTATTGCCGGGGTTTCATCGGCAAAAAGACGATAAAGCCGCTGGATTTCACCGTCAACCGCCGGTTCCAGGACTACAAGCATGCCATCTTTTTTAAGTGTCCTTTGCGCTTCGCGAAGCGCCATCACACAATCTGTATGGTGATGGAGGGACATGGTGAATATTATAAGATCGAAAGATTCATCTTCGAATTCCAGGGCCTCACCTGAGCCGATCCTGAAATCCACGCCCCTGATATTTCTTCTTGCCTCCGCGATACTCGCATCATCGGGATCTATGGCAACAAGTTCGCCGGACTTCCCTGCAATCAGCAATGTCAGCCGGCCGTTACCGCAACCCACTTCGAGTACCCGGTCTCCCTTCAGATCCGCAAGCCGTTCTATCATCCCGATCTCTATCTTCTCTTTATCCAGTTCCATAATCTTTATCTCGTCACGTCTCTTCGTATGCAGAAGTGAGGGCAAAAAGAGGGAGGACTCAACATCCAAAATCAAAGGCGGGCATACCGGGTCCAGCTCCTGCTGTTCCAGGTGGGATCAATGACGGAAGATTCTTCATCCATGGAGGGTTTAAGCCCGCATTTCAGGGCAAAATAGCGATGGAACACGAGAGAGGGCGTGAGTTCCGGATGAAAGACCGTCACGAGGACATTATGGCTCTCCGCGGCCGCGATATAATCACTCTGCCGGAGCAGTACATCAACATCCCTTCCAACCCGGGTGATTTTTGGAGCGCGGATAAAAGTGAGAGGTATCGGCTTCGGCGCCACGCGGGGAACGGCAACCTCGGCTGTAAAACTGTCCAGCTGGCTGCCGAAGGCATTCTTCTGAACTTCGATGTCAATAAGGCTAAGGCAGGGCGGCTCACCTATAATCTTCCCTGCAAGAAGAATAGCCCCCGCGCATGTCCCCCAGAGCTTCAGGCCACGCTGAAATTCACGGAGAATGATTTCCCTGATACCAAAAATGTTCAGCAAACGGAAGAGACATGTACTTTCACCACCCGGTATTATCAATCCCGCAAGATGCTCGAAATCCGAGGGCTCTTTTACCCGAACGGCTGTGATACCCAGCCGCTCCAAATGATCAATATGTTCAACAACATCGCCCTGGAGATCAAGCACTCCAATCATATTCGCCGATACTCGCTTCCTGGGAACTACCACCCGCGCTTTGCCAGTATCTGTGTCTCCGGAATATCGGAGATTTCAATCCCCGGCATGGCGCTGCCGAGCCCCATCGAGGCTTCCAGGACTTTTGCCGGATCATTATAATACGCCGTCGCCTTAACAATTGCCTCGGCACGTCTGGCAGGATTTTCCGCCTTGAATATTCCGGACCCGACAAAAACGCCATCGCAGCCAAGCTGCATCATCAGGGCCGCGTCCGCCGGCGTAGCGATGCCTCCTGCCGCAAAGTTAACAACAGGCAATCTGCCAAGCTCCCGGACCTGGAGCGCAAGCTCGTAAGGAAACCCGTTTGCCTTGGCAAAACCGGTGACTTCCTCTACCGGCATATTCACAAGCTGTCTGATTTCGCGGTTTACTGTTCGGATATGGCGAACCGCCTCGACCACATTTCCCGTCCCCGCTTCGCCCTTGGTGCGAATCATGGCCGCCCCTTCGGCTATGCGACGCAGGGCTTCACCCAGGTTGCGCGCCCCGCACACAAAGGGAATTGCAAACCTTGTCTTGTCGATGTGGCACTCTTCGTCGGCGGGCGTCAGTACCTCGCTCTCATCAATATAATCGACCTTCAGGGTTTCAATAATCTGAGCCTCAACAAAATGACCGATACGCGCCTTGGCCATCACAGGTATCGATACCGTCTCTTTGATTTCCGCTATGAGCGCGGGATCGGACATACGGGCAACGCCACCCTCCTTGCGAATATCCGAGGGAACACGCTCCAGCGCCATAACTGCAACGGCCCCTGCCTCCTCGGCGATCTTTGCGTGCTCTGCATTGACAACATCCATGATGACTCCACCTTTTAACATCTGGGCCAGCTGGACGTTTAATTCATATCTTTTTCTGTCCACTTCTACATACCTCCTGAAAGTTTCTACTCTTATTCAACCAGCTGAAAATGCTGATTCTATTTCCCAAATTATTACAGGCTTTTGTCGGGTTTCGTACCTCAACCCAACCTACTCGACTTCACTCGACCCCTTGAATCCTCGAATCCTCGAATCCTCGAATCCTTGAACCTGAACCCTTCTCCTTCTGGTAGCTGCAACTAATCGAGAACTGATCCACATATGCTACCAGCTATCTTCCCTATCCTCAAGCTTAAACCCTTTCTCGAATAATTCCAGGCACGCATCGACAGCATCGGGGTCATAAGATATCCCTCTTTTCTCCGTAAGTTCCGCCAGTGCCTCCTTTATCCCAAGGGCCGCCCTGTATGGTCTGTGTGAAGACATGGCTTCAACAACATCGGCCACCGCTATTACCTTCGCCTGAAACATAATCTCATCACCTTTCAGGCCACGCGGATATCCCGAACCATCAAACCTTTCGTGGTGCTGATAGATTATGTCGGCAATAGGCCAGGGAAATTCTATCTTTTTCAGTATATCATAACCAACCTGAGGGTGGGCTTTTATTAATCCAAACTCGTTTTCTGTTAATTTGCCCGGCTTGCTTAATATCTCCGATGGAACCCGTATCTTTCCAATGTCATGAATGAGCGCGGCCAGACGTATCCCTCTCACTTCATCGTGCGGACGGTTCATCTCTCCGGCAATGGCCTCGGCAAGCTGTGCCACTCGTTTTTGATGACCAGCGGTGTAGGGATCACGCATTTCCAACGCGGAAGCAAGGGCGTTGATCGTTTCCTCCATGCTCTCCATCAGTTTTTCGGCGGTTTTGTGTTTGTAGAGGGCCATCTCTATGGTACTGTGCAGTTCCCTTTCATCAAAGGGCTTTACCATATATCCGAAGGGTTCTGTTATCTTGGCACGCTCAAGAATCTCTTCATCGGCATAGGTGGTAAGATAGACAACCGGTATATTAAAACGCTTCCTGATCTGATCAGCCGCCCCTATACCATCTATTTTCCCTTCTATGACAATATCCATCATCACTAGATCAGGCCTGAGTTCCCCTGTCTTCTCAATAGCCTCTTCACCGGAACAGACAACTAAGGGGACATCGTATCCAAGACCCTGCAGCTTGCTCAGTATATCCCTGGCTATAATTGTCTCATCCTCTACAACCAGAACTGTCGTTCTCTTGTTCATTTTTTGTCCTTTCAAGGAAAGGTGCGGGCTGTTTTTTCTTTAGATTCTCTTTCTGTACTCCTGCTTCGTGAATGTTATCTTAAATAACGTTCCCCTGCTTCTGTCAAGTTCTATCGTCCCGCCAATCTGATCCGATAAGTCATTTACCAGTTGCAGACCGATTGTTTCCGTATCCCGGATATCCATATCTTCGGGAATCCCCGCTCCATTGTCACTGATAATAAGCGTATATATGCCGGTGGTTTCATCCGAATGGAGATCAACGGTAATTTCCCCTTTCTCCCCTTCAGGAAAGGCATGTGTCAGGGCATTCGAGAGAAGCTCTCTGACAATGATGCCAAGAGGGATGGATGTTTCCATCTTAAAAAGGATGTCATCGACATTTGAAGTAAATTTGATGAGATTCGAGTTCACTTTGTGGGTCTGATACAGATAGCTTGCGAGACTGTCTATATATTCACGGAAGTTGATGTTGGAAAGATCCTTTGAACGGTAGAGCTCCTCGTGAATGATCGAGACCGACCTTATACGACCCTCGAGGTCTTTAAGTACATTCAGCGTTTTCTCATCGGAAATTTTCTGTGACTGCATGCTGAACATACTGAGAATCATCTGTATGTTGTTATTCACTCTGTGATGCAGTTCTCTCAGAAGAATCTCTTTTTCTTTAAGTGATTGTTTTATTTGGTCCTCGGCGCGCCTGCGGTCGGTGATATCTCTTGTCACTCCCATGATCCCGACCCACCGGTTATTCGAGTCAAGTATGGCCGACACCTTCATCTCAACCCAGATGGCAGAACCGTCCTTGCATATATGTTCCAGCTCAAGTGTGCGTGTCCGGTCGGGATCTGCCTGGTCCAAAACCGTTATTGACTTTTCTTCTTTAAACACCCTCCAGGCAAGCTCCAGTGAAGCGGGCGGAATAAACCTGCCAAGCGTTATATCCATAAACTCCTCAGGTGTATATCCCATAAGGGTAAAGACAGATGGACTGATGTAATCAGGCCGCAGTTTCACATCCGCCGCATTTTCGGCAAGGAGACGGTATCTCGTTTCACTTTTCTGCAGCGATTCTTCGATCCGCTTGCGGGCATAGATGTCATGAACAAGGTAGAAAAGCGTCAACAGGCCCAGTAAATAGATCAGGGTGGTTTCAAAGAAAGCCTCCCAGTAATTTATCGGTGTCTTCGGCACCATTACAATCAGGCTGGGGATATCCAGAAATTCATTAAGACAGACAACAACACCCAAAAGGATGAACATCGCGGCAACGAAGAAGACAATATTTAAAGAGGATGTTTTCTCCTTAGGGTAAAGTTGAAGAAATTTTTTCTGATAATATCTCCAGATAAGTATAAACATTAAGATGAAGAACACCTGGAGAAATAACATCAACAAAACACCCAGGAATTCGCTGCTTTTAAAAAAAGACTTTTGTCCGAGATGGACCCATTTGTTCAGGATCGCCTTTTTCTCATCCCGTGTGATTTGATCCAGAGCTTTTTTTACGATGCTGTTTAGCTCCGGCCAGTCCTTGCGCGAAGCAAAGGACAGTCTGGTGAAATAGCCTGTTTCTCCGGCCACCCGCAGATTTGTTATTCCTTCCTTTTCAATGTAGTAAATCGCCACAGGGAGGGTTGCCACCAGGGCATCTGATCCTCCCAGGGATACTTTTCTCAGACCGCTCTGGAGATCCGGCACCAGATCTAGATCAATGTCCGGGAAATCTGCCTGGATAAATTCCTGCCAGACGTAGCTTTTTACGACAGAGACCTTCATGCCGCGGATTTTCTCCATGTCCATCGTTCCCTCTGCTTTTTTCCTGGTAATGATCACGCCCGGCAAGACGATGTGGGGATCACAAAAGAGGACATATTCGGAACGCTCCGGCGTCTGCGCCGCCGCAGGAAGGACATCGACTTTCCTTATTCTGGCCTTTTCAAGGACTTCGTTCCAGTTCTTACAACGGACAACCTTGAATTTGACACCCAGTTTCTCTTCCAGAATTGCAATGTAGTCCGCCGCAATACCTGTATAGCTGCCATCTTTATCGAAATACTCAATCGGGGGAAAATACGGGTCAGGTGCTATCCTTATTACGGGATGAGCGGAAAGCCAGTTTCTTTCTTTCTCAGTAAGCTGAACCTGGCCGTTTTCATTCGGTTGCCCGGCGGCAGCGATAGAAAAGAAGGCGGCCGTTAAGATGAAGATAAAGACAAGAATCACAGGCAAAAGGAATTTACGTTTTATGCCCTGAATGTGTTGCCGGTCGGTTATGAATGATTTTATTTTTTGCATGACCCACTCCATTCCCTACGGAAAAATTCCAAGGATTTTACGCGTCAGCGTTTTATCTAAAATCTTTACAGATAAATTCCTGACCAAACATGAGGATTTCAGGCGTAAGCCTTTTATCCCCCTTGTCTTTTCAATCCAAAATCCGCATTCCAAATTCCAAAATCGTTATTTCACCATCCTGAATCTCAGGACAAAGACTGCTCCCTTCGGCGCGTTGTCTTCAACATATGCATATCCACCGTAGTTTTCCATGGCTTTTTCCACAATATGGAGACCGAGACCGGTGTGGCCGGTATCCCCGTGTATGAATCCCTCCTCAAAGACCTTTGCCTTTATCTCATCGGGGATACCTGTCCCGTTGTCGGCAATGCGCACTTCGCGCATATCTCTTTCTCTGCCTGTGGTTATTGTGATCTTGTCGGCCTTTCCGTGGATGACGGCATTTCTTACGATGTTATCTATCACGGAAGGAAGAGAATCATCGGCCATGACCAGACCCCTGCCTTTGGTTTTAAAGTCTATAAATGGGTAGTTCTTGATGACTTCATCAATGATATCATTTACCTTGTGTGGTTTCAGGTTGCTGTGACGGGAGATGAAGAATTCAAGCTCTCTCATCCTGTTGATAAGGCCCAGACTCTTTTTCGTATGGGAGGATATCTCTTGGAGCAGATCCTCTTCGGGGGATTTGTTGTAGAGATTGAGCGCGCTCTGTATGACCACCAGATCATTCGTCAGGTCGTGGCGGAGTATCTGGTTTATGAGGGTAATATGCTCCTGGTGAGACTTTATCTCCGCTTCGGCCTGCATAATGGTTGTGATATCGTGTGCTATTTCAATGGCGCTTGCTACCTTTCCACCTTCATAGCTGACCGGGTAGCTGCCTAAAATCCATTTTTTTCCGAAAGAGGAGACAACATCAGATTCACGGGGTTTGCCCGTCTCAAATACCTCTGCCATGGAACAGGCACCGCACAGCTTGTTTCGATTGTGCAATACTTCGTAGCAGATTCTCCCTTTCATTTTGTCAAGAGGCAGGTTGAAAAGCTTTGACATAGCTCTGTTTGTTGACAAAATTTTCATATCCGCGTCGATATGGAGAACAGGCTCTGCCATGGAATCAAGAATGGCAGATTTTTCCCGTTCAGACTTACGCAATGTTTCCTCCACTTTCTTGCGTTCGGTGATGTCTCGGGCGACCCCGATTCTGCCTGTTGTTTTTCCCGTGGCATCCGGAAGCGAGGTTACATTCAGTTCTATCGGAACAGTTCCTCCATCTTTGTGTTTCATTTCAATTTCATAAAGAGAGATATATTTTCCGGCAAGACCCTCTTTGAAACGTTCAACCGTTGATTTTACATATTCAGGCGCAATAAATTCCGCGAAAGAGTGTCCGAGAAAATCCTGCCAGGAATAACCTGTTAATTTTTCTATGACGGGACTGACGTAAGTACATTTTTCATCCAGGTCTAAAACAAAAGTTGCATCCTTTGTTGTCTCGGCAAGCGTGCGGTATTTCTTCTCGGAATCACGCAGCGCTTTCTCTGCCTGTCTGCGATCGGTGATGTCGATTCCTGTTCCGAAAAAGTATTCAAATTCGCCATGTTCATTGAAAACCGGTCTCCCGTGCCACTCAACAAGTAACTCGCGACCGTCCCTGGTCAATACGCGGTTTTCATTCAGGGTCGGCTCATGAAGCTTTGTCAGCTTTTCGAATACCTTGGAAAACACCTCCTGATCCTTCTCATGCACGAATGAGGTTATATAGTCCTTACCCACCACCTCGTTCGCGGTGTATCCAAGGGCGTGAAGCATCGATTCATTCATCATAATTGTCTCGCCATCGGCTCTGATCGCAACAAAAAAAGCGGGAGAGGCTTGAATAAAGGTCTTGGTAAAGTTCATTTCTTTGCGTAGTTTTTCTCCGCTTTCCCGCAGCTCTTTTTCCATCTTGTATCTGTACAGGGCCATTTCTACCGCAGCGTGCAGTTCCATATCCTCGAAGGGCTTGAACAGACAGCCGAAGGGTTCCGTGCGTGTGATATCTTCCAGTCTGGCATCACTGACATTTGCGGTAACATATACAACGGGAATGTCAAAACGGGTGCGTATCTGACCAGCCGTCTCCACGCCGTCCATCTCTCCCTGCAGGATGATGTCCATCAGCACCAGATCCGGGTGCAGTTCTTCGGCCTTTTTGATGGCCTCCTCTCCCGAAGAGACAATGGCCGGCACATCGTATCCCATGGATTCCAGCTTGTACCGCGTTTCCAGGGCGATAATCCGTTCATCCTCAACGATCAGTATTTTTGGTTTCTCATCCATTGTTCCATTTACTTGGCGTAATATTCTTGTTTTGTGGGACACAGAAGCCCCGTACTACGTTTTATTATCGTGGCGTTGCCCCTCCGCGGGCAACATCGGTGGGAGACAGAGCCCCCACTAAAAAATAGAGACCAGAAAATCCCTTATATTCATGTGTTTTATTCCTTTAAATTCGCCGCCCGTCATCTCGTCCATGGAGACAACGATTTTTGTGAAATTGTCCCTGATTGCAAGGAGGTTGCCAAATTCACGATCATGAACCTTCTGATCAGGAATCATGTAAGCCACCTGCACATAGAGCCTTTCCCCTTTTCTTTCACACGCGAAATCGATCTCTTTCTCACCAATCCTGCCAACGGTTATTTCATACCCCAATCTCTTAAGGTGAAGAAAGACAATGTTCTCCAGTATCCTTCCAATATCGGCTTGCCGGTAGCCGATAATCGTATGTCGCAGGCCAAGGTCCTCAAAATAGTATTTTTCACCGATCTCGAATATCTTTTTGCCTGCAATTTCCGAACGCCGCACCTTCAGGACAAAAAAAGCTGATTCAAGATGTGAAAGATAGTTAAGGACAACATTTGGCGAAATATTGGTTTTCTGGGATTTAAGAAAATCACTGATTTTTTTTGCCGAAACCAGGCTCCCGGCATTGTCGGCCAGATATATGACCAGCCTCTCAAGAAAGGCGATATTTCTGATTTTGTGCCTCTTGACAATGTCCTTGAGAAGGATCGTGTTATAGATATTTTTCAGATAGTCATAGACAATATCATCTTCGAGTTTCAGATTGATCAGATAGGGGAGACCTCCGTATTTGATATATTGCAGAAATGCATCGGAGTTGTTTTGAAGTTTATGAAAATCCAGGAATTCAATATAGGACAGACTGAATACCTTTATCTCAACATAACGCCCGCTCAGATACGTGGCCAGTTCTCCGGAAAGTAGCCCGGCATTGCTCCCTGTGCAGTAAATGTCATACCCACCCTCGGCAAAAAGGCTGCGCAGGGCTCTTTCAAACTGGTCGATATCCTGAACTTCATCGATAAAGACATAGTGATTCTTTTTACCTTTGGATTTGCCTTTGATATATGCCAGTAACGACTCATAATTATCTATAAAATCAAACTCGTACAGTTCTTTGTTGATATAAATAATCTGCGCTTCGGGGTCAGAGGCGGTGATAACATCCATAATCTGAAAAAGGAGATAACTCTTCCCGACTCTTCTCTGTCCGGTCAGGACCTTAATGATATCCTTGCCGATGTAAGGTCTTATCCTGTCAAGATAATGTTGTCTGGTAATGTATTCCTTTATCATAGAGGGACCTCCCGAAATGTTTTAAGTATAATTAAAACTATTCAGGCATTAAGTCAATTCTTTAAGTATGACAACAGGGTTCAGGGAATGTAAGGGTTTTATATAGAAGGCCTACGGGTAGAATCCGTTAAATGAAACACGGATATGTAAAAAATCCCTTTGCCTCTGCATTCAACGCGTTTGATTCTACACCCATAAGGGCTTAAAATCAAACATATTTCAGGAATCACCAATTCTCTCCAAAGATTTCATGGCACAGTCAAAGCTGTACATGTACAGGTCTCGAAAATTTTCACCCTGCAGGACGGTGTCTCGCAATTTCTTGAACTGCAGCATGCCATGAAGATTCGAGCAGAACACGACTGCCAGGCGTTTTATCTCTCTATCGTCCGCATCCTTCAGAACACCATTCTTCAACACATCTTCAACAACCGAAAGGATCCGGTTGACATGCTTATCAACCCTGGCCTTCAGGCGGGCGGAAAATAGGATCTTGGGCGAACTCAGGAAATAATTCATAATATCAAAGTACTTGCGATGTTCCTTACTGAAATCCATATAGGCAAGCGCTATTTTCTCAAGCTTTTCCCGGGGGGTGAAACCTTTTTCACTCTCCTCTTTTATCTTATTGCAGAGCAGGACAAGTCCTTCCTCCTGCAACGCGGCAAAGAGACTCTCCTTGTTTTTGAAATACAGGTACAGGGTGCCAACACTCAGCTCCGCGTTTCTCGCGATCTGATTTACGGAAGTTGCGCCAATACCCTTCCTGAACAAGAGTTCACGCGCCGTATCCAGTATCTGTTTTCTCCTCTGTTTCTTTTCTCTCTGTCGTCTCTCTATTGATCCCATCTTTTGTCCCTCCGAATTTTTTCCATATTATGCAAGCCCCAGTTCCGAAAGTTTGCCATCCGCAGGCACACCATCTCTATCCCAACCTCGCAACCTGTAATAGCTGTCCAGCATCCTGTTCAGTCTCGCCTGCGGCACATATCTGCCCTTGCATGGACCGTCCGGGACAGGTTCATTCGTAACGCGATAGGGAAGCATGGCGGTTGAACGATTTGCGCCTCTCTTCACATTGATTATACGCTCCAGATTGTATATTCTCTCACCGATTGCCGTCAGCTCATCAAGATCAATGTCCCAACCTGTAACACATCGTATCGCGGGAAGATATGAGTCGTTCAGTTTCATTCCAAACGCCCTTTCCTGCAGAAAGCGACACATCACCAGTGAATCCCCGACTGCCGAGTTGTGTTCGGTATCTATACAGTGTTCCGGCCGTTCATCAGGATCCGGATCATCTTTGCCGGCATAGTAAGGACGCCCGTCCTGGTGGCTTCCACCGCGTGTTGATGTTGCATAGGCAAGTCCCATGTTCTGCAACCCTCTGGCAGAATGTCCTGTCATCTCGAGCCCCTGCTGTGAATAGAGAAATTTGTATGAATCGTGGCCCAGTTGTTCAGACAATCGCTCGGACCCAAACGAAATCAACCGGCCGATCCCTTCCTCCCTGAGCGCTGTCTTTTTTACTATCTCAGACAAATTCCCCCAGTTGCCGAAGGATATTTCCATTTTAAGTTCTTTCTCACCGATAATTCCTCTTTCCACACATTCCGCAAGAAAGGCGAGGGTCACACCGAAACTTATGGTGTCCATCCCCATCTCATCACACATGGTATTGCCATTGAAGATCGACACAATATCATCATTATCAAGCATTGACCCCATGGCGTAGAGGGTCTCATATTCCGGCATTTTTACATTCAGGTGGGCGAATTCTCCGTGCGGCACCAGAACAAGTTTCCCGCATGCCACCGGGCATCCATGACAGGCAACACTCTTCTTGATATACTTTTCCAGCATAAGTTCCCCGCTGATCCCGTACGCACGGTCAAAGGTCTCTCGCGTATTATTATGGGTGCCAAGCATCCCCTTTGAGTTAATCATATCCACAAGAAAGGGGGTTCCCATACTACTCAGCAGCGCGGTTTTCTTCTTCACATCCGGGAATAACGTCTTCAGGTAAGATTTGAGGGCATCAGGATCGACAATCTCCGTTTTTTTCGTACCTTTCACCACAACCGCCTTACAATTCTTTGAACCTAATACCGCGCCCATGCCTCCCCGCCCGGCTGCGCTCACGCGCGAACCGCTGCACATAGTACCGGCAAATACAACTCCGTTTTCTCCCGCAGGTCCGATAACCGCGCTCTCTGTTTTTCTGCCCTCTTTTTCGACAAGAAGTCTGTGAGTTTCACTGGTTGTTTTTCCCCAGAGATCTTCAGCGTCTCTGACGAACACACCTTCGTCATTTATCGAAACATAAACCGGAGATGAAGCCCTGCCCGAAATAATTACGGCGTCGAAACCGGTCTTCTTCAGCATTGAGGCAAAATCACCGCCGAAATTAGAATCACAGAACATCCCAGTCTGAGGAGATATCGCGGCCATATGTCCCCGTCCGGTGCCCCATACTGGCGATCCATTGAATGGACCTGTCGCAAAAACCACAATATTTTCCTCAGAAAGGGGGTCAGACGTAAAGGGAACAAGGTCATATACAAGCTTCGCCGCAAAACCATTGCCTCCCAGAAACATCCGTGTGAACGTCCCGTCAAGCGGTATTTTCTCGACGGCGCTGTTGCTTAAATTCACCTTCAGTATGCTCCCCATATAGCCGTTCATCATCTTACGGATCAAAACTCTTCTCCTATCTTAAGCATTACTTTTATTGCCCTGCCGGTATCTATGCGTTCCCTGTATATATGGGGCAGCTCATCCAGACTTACGTAATCCGTAATAAGCGGCCTTCCGTCTATCCTCCCCTCCGCCATCCATTTAAGACACCGGATGTTTTCTTCATGTGTGTTCGAGTATGACCCTGTAAGCCAGACTTCTTTAAAATTGAGAGTGACAGGCATAATCTCAATGTTTCGCATGATGATACTCACCACACACACCGTCCCACCATTCGCCGCGGCATTTACAGCCGTCTGAACGGATTCCCCCAGGCCGGAACACTCAAATACTGTATCAAACCCGGCACCACCCGTTTCATCCATTGCTCTCAGAATCAAATTCTCGTTAAATGGGTCCACAACTGTATCCGCCCCGAAATCGATTGCAAGAACCCTCTTTTCTTCCACAGGTTCGGACAGGACGATCGGGCCAAAACCCATAATCTTCAACAACCTGACAAGGGCAAGCCCTATGGAACCACCCCCTATTACCAGAGCCGATCCTTCCTCTTTGCCGGAGCATCGTATCCCGTGCAGAGATGCCGCGAAGGCCTCGGCGAGCGCTCCATTCTGCGAGTCCACTCCTTCCGGAATCGGGATCAGCATCCGGGGATCCACCTTGAGATATTCGGCAAAACCCCCGGGGAAGTCACCCAAGCCTATGGTGCGCCTGTCAACCCGGCACAGGTATGGCTTGCCCAACCTGCATTCCCTGCATTTCCCGCAACAGGTGGGACGGATGATAACCCTGTCCCCTACAGACGTACCGGCTACCTGCGCTCCCATATCCGCAACCGTGCCGCTTACTTCATGCCCGATTATGGTCCCATCCTTCAGATTTCTGCTCTCTACCATCGAATGATCCGAACCGCAGAAGCCTGTATTTATTACCTTTATCAGTACCTCATTCGCATCCAGCTGCGGCATAGGGACATCCCGAACCACAAGCTTCTCCCTGCTGTCATAAACTGCGGCTTTCATGGTTCCCCTCCCCTTACAGATTCCCGAAGGCAAATATTGAAATACTCACACACAACGCCGCCACAAAGGTCATTACTATGCCTGCCTTTGCCATGTCCCTGATCGCGAAGTAACCGGCCGAATAGGGTATGATATTTGTCGGCGTCTCGGTAACCAGAATAAAGGCCAGTGACGATGTAAATGCCGCCGGCGCGCATATAAGCCAGGGATTTATGTTCAGATCCGCTGCAAGCGCAATCAAGAGTGGAATGATAATAGTGCCAGTCACCGTGTTACTGGAAAACGCCAGATGAAGCAAACTTACACCCAGCACAATAACAAACACCCTCATAATCCCGGGCAGTTGAACTACGGGGCCCAGAAACACCCATGACAGCCACCGCGCCGCGCCGGTATTGTAGACTACCATACCAAGCGATATTCCCGCGCAGATCAGGACTATTCCCCCCCAGTCCACATCTCTCTGCGCCTCTTTCCATGATATCACCTCGATTCCTGGAAGAAACAACAGCAAGGCTCCACACAGGGCGACTGCCTGCATCGGCATATCGATCCTTCCATTTGTAATATCTCTTATAAATGGAGATATAATCCATGTACAGATCGTCATCAGGAATATGACAAGCGTCCATCTTTCTTTTTTCGTAAATGGCCCGGCATCATCAAGCTTTTTCCTGATATCTTCTTTCTCCATAGGAACTCTTTCAATCTCAGGCGGGAAAAAAGTTGTTATCACCAGCCAGCCTGCCGGTATCATCAGAAGAGTAGCGGGAAGTCCCATGCTCATCCATGTAATAAAATCTACATCGATACTGGCAAGTTCCTTTAAGAAACCGATCGTAAGAGGATTGGGGCCGCAACCCGAAGGTGTCGCAATTCCCCCGAAAAGCGGGCCCCACGCGCAGGAAATCATCAGACCTTTTCCGAAATTACTTTCCAGGGGCTTAACCCCTGACTGCCTGAGAATGGCAACTCCGAGCGGCATAAGGATAGCCGCCACTGCCATATCGGTAACCCACATGGACAGAAGGGCACCAACAACAAGAAATCCAAGTATGACCATCCTGGTTCTGGTTCCCATTATGAAAAGTATGAGGCAACTCAGCCTGTCCCCCATTCCGGAACGGGTAAACGCGGAAGAGAGTATCAGCACACCGATAAAAAAGGCTATGATCGGGTTGCCGAATCCAAGTTTGATGACATGTTTGAATGTATCTATCCCGAAGACGGGAATAAGAAGCATTACAAGCAGCGCCGTGACGCTGAAGGGGATAACCTCGGTTATCCACAGAACAATTGCCGCCGCAAGCAGGGCCATGGCGGCTTTCGCGTCCCAGGTAAGTGGTATCAACTCCCCTCCCTTTTCCAGAGGATCGGGACATGGAAGAAACATTATCACTGCCATGAGGGCAAAGGCAAACAACAAGAATCCCATCTTATATATAAAAGAATGGGTGCCCTTTTGTATTACATCTCCCTCCTCAGCATTAATCTCAGGCCTTTCTCTGATTTCCATAGTTTAAGCAATTCCTTTCTCGGACGTAACTGTTGCAACTTTTTACCAAACCATCAACATTCATAATTTAACATTCAACACTGTTCTCTCACCCCGCCTTATATGCACCCAGACTTGCCAGCGCGACACTGCCGGGACTTATAGTTGTTGGATCAGTCATTACGTTGATGCACGTGGTCATGCCCGAGGCAAACGCCTCCTCAAGGGCCGGGCGAATGTCTTCAGGTCTTTCAACATACATTCCCTTGCCGCCAAGCGCCTCAACCAGTTTATGGTAATCCACTCTGCCTATATGTGTGCCGTCCTTTATGGCATGGCCTATGCTTAATTCCTGGCTGTGCCTTATCATTCCCCACCCCAGATCATTGCTGATTACCACAACTATGGGCAGCTTTCTCCTTATGGCAACCTCAAACTCCATAAAATTGAAGCCCACCGATCCATCTCCTATAACGAGGCAGACCCTCTTGCCGGGATTAAGCAGCTTTGCCGCGTTGGCATAAGGAAGACCGACCGCAAGACACCCGTACAGCCCGGATTCAAGATAATGCCCGGCCTTTCTGACCGTTCTCGTCATGCCCATCCAGATCTGCGTGTCGCCTCCGTCGGCCACAACGATATCATCATCTCTATCCATAAAGTTGTTCACTTCCTCTGCAAGACGCATCGGATGTATGGGTACATTATCGCTCTCCCAGTCGGGTATCGCCTGCGCCCTTCCATCATCTTTTGCCTTCTCCAGGGTTGAAACCCAGCCGCTGAATCTGCCTTTTAATTCATCACCTGTACCTTTCTGAACAATTGCCCGGTTGCACTCTTTCAGGAAAGCCCCGATATCACTCATGACCGCAAGATCCACAGAACGGTTTCTCCCTATTTCTTCCGGTTCGATATCAACCTGGATAATCCTGGCTTCTTTGTTGAAGATATCCCCGAATATGTAAAATAATCCCATTCTTGTTCCAAGGAATATAATCAGATCGGCGGTCATATTTGCTACCAGCGCCGCGCCCGGTCTAATCGCCAGCGATGACTCGAAGCAGAGTGGGTGGGTATCGGGAATTATCCCCCTTCCAAGTGACGACGTAAATGCGGGAATGCCGGTGTTTTCTATGAATCGAACCAGTTCCTCCCCAGCATCCGAATACCATGCTCCGCTTCCCGCGATCACGATCGGGGTTTTTGCCTCTCCGATCATCCCTATAAATTCTCCCACTTTATCCGGATCAAACGGATGTGAATTAACATCTGTATATATTTTTTTAACAGTTTCAGGGTTCGTCTCCGCGTTCAACATATCAACAGGCAATTCAAGATAAACCGGGCCCGGCCTTCCGCTTGCCGCGGTGCGGTAGGCAAGGTCGATGAATTCCGGTATTCTCTCCGGGTTGTAGCAGACAAAGGCCTTCTTCACCATCGGGCTTATAACGGGGAGCTGGCACATGTCCTGCAAATCAAGTTTTTCCGTTGACTCAAGCCCGACACAACCGGAGATAAGAACCAGGGGCGAATTTGCCAGACGCGCGTTTGCAATCCCCGAAAGCGCATTGGTAAACCCGGGACCTGCCGTGACCATCGCGGTGCCGGGACTGCGCGTCATCCTCCCCCATGCCTCCGCCATAAATACTGCCGCCTGTTCATGGCGCGTATCGAACAATTTAACAGACGAACCCTCAAGATACTGGTAAATCGGCGTTATATGACCGCCGCTTATCGTGAAAATGTATTCGATTCCTCTTTCAATAAGGGACCGCGCCATCAGCTGACCACCTGTTATTTTTTCCACGCTTAATCCTCCATTCTTATAATTCCATTAATTGGCCACCGGTTACATTTATCGCCTGCCCGGTAATATAGGATGATTCATCAGACGCGAGCCATGCCACAAGATTCGCCACCTCTCCCGGCGTACCGATACGTCCCAGCGGAATTGTCCTGCACATCTCCTTTTCCCGTTCCTCAATCGTGGTTCCGTAAACCTCCGCTTCCAGACCGAAGCGCCATCTTTCCAGATCTGTCATTATCTGGCCCGGACAGATCGCGTTTATACGAATGCCCGCCCCGGCAAGCTCCCCTGCCATTACCTTTGTAAGCATAATCACACCCGCTTTGGCTACCGCATAGGCGCCGTTGAACAGTGGCGGTTTTTTCCCCGCTCTTGATGCGGTGTTTATTATGCTTCCCCTCGCCCCCGTCATCATGGGGATAATCGCCCTTGAAACCCTGAATACACCGTGGAGATTCACATCTATCGTCTTCATCCAGGCGTCTTCATTATAAGTATGTGCCGCGTCAGGCACACCGAAGGACGCGCCCGCATTATTGCAAAGAATGTCAACCTGCTCAAACTGATCCCCTATTCTGCCGGCCATTTGTCTGATTGACTCATTGTCGGTAACATCGGCATTGACTGCCAGGGTTTTAACGCCGAAATTGTCTGCGAGGCTTTCCGCTATATCCTCCATCTCCTCCCACGTGCCTGTCTTTATCTTGTCTCCGGCAAGAGTTTTTCCGAGATCGGCAATAACGATATTCGCGCCGCAGGAAGCCAGCTTCTCCGCAATCGCGTAACCGATTCCGGTTTTCTTCCCCGATCCTGTAACAACCGCTGTCTTCTTCTCCAGATCTTTATACACAATCATCCCCCTTCCATGCCTTGCCATGAATATCTTTTCACTCAATGAATGCTATTCATTATGCGCTTGCTTGTCAACGCTTTTTTAGTTATTATCAAATTGACATACAAAGTTTGCCCTGTCTATACTTGATAGTCAAAAAGGAATGTCTTATCAAAATAATGATTTATGTCCATAAGAAGGAGGGAAGCGCATGGATGCAGCGACCGTAGATCAGATCAGGCTTAACTTTAATGCTCAGGGTCTCCTTGTGGTTAATATGGCAATCGGGCTGATGATGTTAGGGGTCGCCCTGGACCTCAAGTTGGAAGACTTCAAGCGAGTAATTGTATCACCGAAGGCCCCCGGCATCGAGCTGGGCGCCCAATTTATCCTGCTCCCGGTCTTTACCTTCTTGCTCGTTCTCCTTATACGGCCTCAACCTTCCATAGCACTGGGCATGATTTTAGTGGCCGCGTGCCCGGGGGGCAACCTGTCAAACATTATTACCTACCTGGCCAAAGGGAATTGTGCCCTGTCTATCAGCATGACCGCTGTTTCCACGGCTGCGGCCATTGTGATGACCCCGCTCAACCTGGCCTTGTGGGGCAGCTTCTACTCTCCCACTGCCGAGATATTGCGAAGGGTGAGCCTCAGTCCCATGGATGTGTTCATCACTATCTTCATGATCCTGGGTATTCCCCTGGTCATCGGCCTCACACTGTCGCGTATTTTCCCCACACTTGCAGACAGGGTCAGACGCCCGTTCAAAATTTTTACTCTTGTCTTTTTCATTGCCATCGTATGCGGAGCCCTGGCGGCAAACTGGAGTATTTTCCTCAAGGTCATCGGGCTGGTTGTTATTTTCGTCTTTATCCATAACGCCTTAGCCCTCAACCTGGGGTACTGGTCCGGCCGGCTCTTCAAACTCGATGAAGCGGATTCGCGGGCTGTCTGTATCGAAGTCGGAATCCAGAATTCCGCCCTTGGACTGGTTCTGGTTTTCAATTTTTTTGAAGGTTTGGGGGGAATGGCCATTCTTGTTGCATGGTGGGGAATCTGGCATATTATCGCCGGTCTGATCACCGCGTTTATATTTAACCGCCGGGCACTACCGGCAAATCAGTAATTTCGAGAGACGGGCCGTAAACCGAATTTAATTGGGCGCTGTCCCTAATTAAATTACATAACGTCCTTCTGGCTCAGCTCCACCGCGCGATCTATCTCTGTCTTGAGCAGTGCTGGAAGACCGGGGATATCCACGCTCAGAAATCCTCTCACTATTGTCGCTGTTGCCTCTTCTTCAGTCAGACCACGTGACATCAGATAGAGTATTTCCTCCTGCGCAATCTTGCCGACCGCCGCCTCGTGCGACAGTTCCACTCCGTCAACTTTACCACTTAATTCAGGAATTGCGTGCATAATACCACCGTTAAGAATAAGGCCGTGACATTCCAGGTGCCCTTTTACTCCCGGCACTTCACCTATGATATCCCCGCGTGAAATTATATTTCCTCCATTGGTAATGGCCCGCGAGACAATCTCCGCGCGCGTATCTTTTGCCTGAAGATAAATACGTCCACCCACATCCAGTTCCGAACCGGGACTCCCGACAAGCAGACTGTATGAACGGGCAACCGCCCCCTTTCCCACAAGATATGTCGTAGGATACGCCTGGACAGACTTTACCGGTTTCATGGAGATGTAGTTATTTAGAAAAAGACCGCCTTTTTCAACTATCCCCACAGACCTGGGTCTTACTACCACGTCTTCCGCCCAGTGATGAATCATGGTGAAACTCAGTTTTGCGTTTTTCTTTACATAAAATTCCGAGACCCCCGCATGCAGGCCCCGCGTTACGTGAGAAGCGCTCGCGCATCCGGATATTACATGCAGTTCCGATTCTTCCTCGGCTATAATTATATTATGCACATTCTGATTAAAGCCCTCTTTTTCAAGGTAGAGACATGCCTGCGCCGGAAGTGTTACCTTCTTGCCGGGAAGCGCTCGTATGACATAGCCGTCCTGCAGATCGAGCCGGACACGCGCCGTATATTTGTCCGTGTCCACAGAGGCCAGTTTCCAGTAGTAATCTCTTATCCAGTCTATTTCTTTGAGCGCTTTTCTTATGGGTATTATCTCCAGGCCATCTATATTTGAACCGGAGTGAACAGCCGTGGCATCCCTTTGAATATACGTACCGGCACGCTCTTTCTCGCTGGCATCCAGACCGGCAAGGGTCATCCTTTCTCTATCTTCTTTGGGTATAGTATTCAGATTTTTTACATCG